>BCRI01000159.1 GCA_001552515.1 Sphaerimonospora mesophila NBRC 14179 = JCM 3151 | reverse complement strand
AATGGTGCGAGGTGCTGGCCGCGCGCGGTGTCCGGGAATGGTGCGAGGTGCTGGCCGCGCGCGGTGTCCGGGTTCATCGCCTCGGCGAGATGATCGAGCAGACGATCGCGATCCCGGAGGCGAGGAAGCACATCCTCGACGGCAGCGTCGACGAGCACTGGCTCGGCCCGGTGGCCGCCGACGCCGTACGTGGCGCGCTGGACACCCTGGACGGCCGGGCGCTGGCGCCGTTCCTCACCGGGGGCATCACCAAGCGCGAGATCATGGAGCTGGGCTGCGAACCGAAGTCCATCGCCTTCCATAGCCTGGGCATGGACGACTTCGTCCTCCCGCCGCTGCCCAACCACCTGTACGCCAGGGACGCCTCGTGCTGGGTGTACGACGGGGTGTCCATCAACGCCATGCGCAAGAAGGCCCGCAGGCGGGAGACCCTCAACTACGAGGCGGTCTATCGGTGGCATCCGCTGTTCGCGCGCGGCTACGACAGACCGGATGACGGCGGATACCACGTCTGGTCTCCCGGCACCCGGATGGGCCCGGCCACCATCGAGGGCGGCGACGTCCTGGTGATCGGCCGCGGCGCGGTGCTCGTCGGGATGAGCGAGCGGACCCAGCCGCAGGCGGTGGAGACGCTCGCGATGAACCTCTTCAGGTCCGGCTCCGCGACCAGGATCGTGGCGCTCGACCTGCCGAAGGCCCGCGCCTTCATGCATCTGGACACCGTGATGACCCAGGTCGACGTCGGCAAATTCGTGAAGTACGCCGGGCTCGGCATGCTGCCGTCGTACACCATCGAGCCGGGCGACAACGACAAGGAGCTCAAGGTCACCGACCACTCCCCCGAGGACATGCACCGGGCCATCGCGCGTGCCGTCGACCTGGACGACATCGAGATCCTGACCCCGGCCCAGGACGCGCACGCCGCGGAGCGCGAGCAGTGGGACGACGGCTGCAACGTGCTGGCGCTGGAGCCCGGCGTGGTGATCGCCTACGAGCGGAACACCACCACCAACAACTATCTGCGCAGGCACGGGATCGAGGTCATCCCGATCCGCGGCAACGAACTCGGGCGTGGCCGGGGCGGCCCCCGGTGCATGAGCTGCCCGCTGGTGCGGGACGCCATCTGACGGCCCGTCCGGCCCTCGGCCCGGCGTCCTCCGGCCGGCATCCTCAGTCGGGCATCCTCAGTCCCGGCGGTTCTCCTGGCCCGCCGGTCTCCTATCGCCCGGCTCTCTGCGGCTCTTATCCCGCTGGTTCTCTGCTCCACAGGGGGTTCTCCGGCGCGACGCCGGTTCGCTATCCCGCCATGGGGAGGGACGACTGACCCGGCACGCCGAGGATCGACTCGACCTCGCCGACGAACCTGTCGGCCTCGACGATGATCTCCTCGGCGTCGGTCGGGGTGACCGCCCGGACCATGCCGGCCTCGGCAGCCGCGCGCTTGGTGGCGCTGACCGCGAAGTACGCCGCCCAGTCGGCGAGTTGCGGCTCCACCTCCGGCAGCAGTTCCCAGGCGCTGCGCAGCCGCCGCCTCCGCCCGTCGGTCGGCCGCGCCCGCGCCGCGAGGAGTCCGGCGGCCGCACGCAGGGCAGCGAGGTGAGCCGAGACGTACCTGCTCGCGGGTGTGGGCGCGGCGTTCGCGTCGGCCAGGCACGCCCTGGCGTCCGCGAGGTGCGCCAGGACCGTCTGCGAGACCCGCGGCCCGTTCCGTTCAGTCATGCCCGCCTCCTCGAGTCGTGGCACCACCCGGCGGTCTTCGCCGGTGACATCACGGTCGCAGATCGCACCGACAAAAATTCCGCCAGCGGGTGGCCGGACGAGGAGCTTCCCCTCTCCCCCTCCGGCCTGGGGAGCGTTTCAAAGGGTCGTGTCCCGTCGCGCGGGGCGCCGGCTGGATCCCCGCTCGCGGTGGACGGCACTTTCGAAACGCTCCCCGGGTCGTGTCCGGCGGCCGCCGGGGCGGTGGCAGCCGTCAGACACCCCTACGTCCCACATACCATCGAACATAGATTCGACCGTGTTGACTGTCAAGGGTTGTCAGCGAGCACGGTTTCGAGGTGACGGACGGTGCGGGCGGCGCGATCAGCGGCGGAACCTCCCCCGCACGTGGACGGGGACGCCGGTGCCCAGCAGGTCCGGCAGGATCTCGGCCACGGGCATCGGCAGCCGCACGCAACCGTGCGAGGCCGGATGCAGCGGCACCGACAGCGCGCCGTGCAGGGCGATGCCGCCGTTGAAGAAGATCGGGTTGTACAGCTGACCAAGGTAGGACCGATGCCAGCCGCTCACCCGCCAGGTCGTCCTGTAGTCGCCGGTCGGCGTGGTGGCGCTGCCGCTGAACCTCTGCCGCTTGCCGTTCCACGTCGCGTACTCGACGTACGGGATCCCGCTGCCGCTGGAGACATGGCTGATCACCTTCGGCTCGCCGGCCCGGTAGAGCACCATGATCTGCTGGGTGAGGTTCACCTCGACGCGGTTCTGCCTGCCCTTCGGGACCAGCACCCTGGGCGCCTTCGGGTTCTCCAGCGCCACCCAGGTCCGGCTCGCCACCGTGCTGGTCGGCTTGATCCCCTGCACTTTCTGGAACGCCCAGACGGCCATCATCGTGGCCTGGCCGTACCTGCCGTCGATCTTTCCGGGAACGTACCCGAGCTCGGTCAGCCGGGTCTGCAGCGCCTTGACCTCGGCACCCTTGGCCCCGGGTTTGAGCGTCTTGCGCGGCGCCCGCTTCCGCTCCGCCGCCTGCTGCTGTGTCGTCTGCTGGTGCGCCGCCTGCTGCGATACCTGCTGTGACGCCGTCTGGTGCGATGCCGTCGTGGTCCGCGCCTGCGCGGGACCGGCCAGGCCACCCGCCGCGAGCGTCACGGCCCCGGCCGTGATCAGCGCGGCGGCGGCGAACCGTCGTGGACCCCCCATGGTCAACCCAGCCTCTCAATGTTCTCAAGTAAGGACCAAAGGACCTTTTAGCCTACGAGCTGGGCGTCGATCTGTTTAGAGTGGCCGGGTGTCAGATACGTTGCATCCGAACGCCGCCCGTGTGGCGGACGCCCTCCGCTCCCACGGGGTGGCGGGCCAGGTCAAGGTCCTCGACGAGGCGGCGCCGACCGCGGCGACCGCCGCCGCTCAGCTCGGCTGCGGGATCGGGGCGATCGCCAACAGCCTCGTCTTCGACGCCGACGGATCCCCGCTGCTCGTGCTGACCAGCGGCGCCCATCGCGTGGACACGGCGCTGGTCGCCGAGCTGGTCGGGGCCCGGAAGGTGCGGCGCGCCACCCCGGAGTTCGTCCGCGAGCACACCGGACAGCCGATCGGCGGCGTCGCCCCGGTCGGACATCCCGCCCCGATCCGGACGCTGGTGGACAACTGGCTGAGCAAGCACGAGGTGGTGTGGGCCGCGGGAGGTCACCCGCACACGGTCTTCCCCACGACCTTCGACGAACTGGTCAGGATCACCGGCGGCACCCCCGCCGAGGTGGGCCTTCCCTAGAGGGTCGGTCAAGTGATCGTCGGCCGGGGGCTGGGAGCGGAGCGGGAGGGAGCGAGGACCGCACGCCGCCGGGCCTCGCTCGGCGGGGCCCGGCAGCGGACCGGAGCTTCCTCCCGGCGCAGCGACCGGACCCGACCAGAGGCTTCCTCAACGTGCCGCCACTCGACCGATGCTCTAGCCGACGGCGCTCGCCCGTCGGTCTTTGCACCGTCGTCCGCACGCCTCGGCGATCGGGGCACTAGTCTCCGATGTGTGATCCGACTGCGGCGCATCGGGCCGGCCCAGTTCACGAACGTGCTGGAGACGGTGCTGGGCATCTACACGGCGGCCATGCACCCGCCGTCAGACCAACTGACCGGGCGCATGGCCATCATGCGCAACCACGCCGCCTATCCGGACTTCGTGTGCCTGCTCGCCGAGGTCCCGGAGGAGCGGCGGATCGTGGGGTTCGCCTACGGCTTCCACGGCGCGGAAGGGCAGTGGTGGCACGACGTGGTCCGCCGCGGCCTGTACGATCACGTCGGTCCCGAGGCCTGCGACGACTGGCTCGGCGACGCCCTGGAGCTCGCGGAGATCCACGTCCACCCCGATCACCAGGGCAGGGGCATCGGCCGCCGCCTGATCCACACCATCTGCGCGGACCGCCCGGAGCGCACCGCCGTGCTGTCCACCCACGACGCCCCCACGGCGGCCCGGCACCTCTACCGGGACATCGGCTTCGTCGATCTCATCACGCGGTTCGAGTTCCCCGGCGGATATGAGAACTATGTCATCGCCGGGGCTCGGCTGCCGCTGACGGCGGAGGCGCCGACCGGGTGAAGCGCCCGGAACACCTCGCGGGTCGCGCTCGACTGGTTGAAGGTGATGAAGTGGATGCCGGGAGCCCCTTCGTCGAGCAGCCTCCGGCACAGTTCCACGGCGTGCTCGATGCCGAGGCGGCGTACGGCATCGGGGTCGTCGGCGACGGCCTCGAACCTGGCCGCGACCTCGGGCGGGAACGGCGCGCCCGACAGCTGCTCGGAGCGGGTGATCGTGCTGATCCGGGTGACCGGCATGATCCCGGGAATTATCGGCGTGTCACAGCCGCGGGCCGCCACCCGGTCGCGCAGCCGGAAGTAGTCGTCGGCGCGGAAGAACATCTGGGTGATGGCGTAGTCCGCACCCGCCCGGCATTTCTGGACGAAATAGCTGGTGTCGGACTCGATGGTCGCCGACCTGGGGTGCTTGTACGGGAACGCCGCCACACCGACGCAGAAATCGCCCGCCTGGCGGATGAGCCTGACCAGGTCCTCCGCGTACCCGACCCCCTCCGGATGCTTCACCCACTCGTCCAGCGGGTCGCGGCCGGGCGGATCGCCCCGTAGCGCCAGCATGTTCCGCACGCCGGCGTCGGCGAACCTGCCGATCAGGTGACGCAGCTCGCGGACCGAGTGGTTCACGGCGGTGAAATGCGCCACAGGCGTGAGCGTGGTCTCGTGGGCGAGGCGCTCGACGATGCTCACCGTGCGGTCGCGGTTGCCGCCGCCGGCGCCGTACGTCACGGACACGAACGTCGGCTGCAGCGCCTCCAGCTCCCGGATGGCCCGCCACAGCTGGCGCTCGCCCTCGTCCGTCTTCGGGGGGAAGAACTCGAAGGAGAACGACCGCTCCCCCGCCGTGAGCAGGTCACGGACCGTGGGGACACGATCGGGGAGCCGCGAGGGCAGACCGAGAGCCATGTTACAAGGGTACAGGGATGGGCCGTTGGATCAACGCCGGTTAGGCTCGTGACATGACCCCTTCCGCAGCACCGCTCGACCACGTCCGGCCCGGGGTGGACCGCTCGATCCGGGTGTTCCTGGACCGGCAGCGTCCGCTGTTCGACGACCCGCAGCTGGCCGTCCTGCTGTCCACTGCCGAGGACTTCCTCTCCGGGGGCAAACGACTGCGCCCCGCTTTCTGCTATTGGGGCTGGCGTGCGGCGGGTGGGGGCGAGGAATCGGGGCTGCTCATGGCGGCGGCTTCGTTGGAGCTGCTGCAGGCCAGTGCGCTCATCCATGACGACGTGATGGACGCGAGCGACGTGCGCAGGGGGATGCCGTCGGCGCACCGCCGGTTCGAACGCGTGCACGCCGAATCCGGCTGGCACGGTTCGGCCGAGCAGTTCGGCGAGGGTGTGGCGGTTCTTCTCGGCAATCTGCTGCTCGTGTGGTCGGGCGAGATGTGGCGGACCAGCGGGCTGCCCGCCGAGGCGCTGGCCGTCGCCCAGCCGGTGCACGATCACATGCTCACCGAGCTCATGTGCGGGCAGTATCTCGACCTGCTGGAGCAGGCGCAGGGGGAGAGCACTTTCGACGGCGCGCTGCGGGTCGCCCTCTACAAGAGCGGGAAATACACGGTCGAGCAGCCGCTGCGGCTGGGACTGGTGCTGGCCGCGCGGGGCCGGCCGGCCTGGATCGACCGGCTCTGCGAGCAGTACGGCAGGCAGATCGGCATCGCCTTCCAACTCCGCGACGACATCCTCGGCGTCTTCGGCGACCCCGCCGAGACCGGCAAACCCGCCGGGGACGATCTGCGCGAGGGCAAGCGGACCATGCTCATCGCCCGGGCTCTCGCCGAGGCGTCGGACGCGCAGGCCGAGGCCGTACGCAGCCTTCTCGGCGCCCCGGACCTCGACGAGGCGGGCGTCGAGCGGCTCAGGTCGGTCATCGAGGACACCGGCGCCCTCGCCGCCTGCGAGGGCATGATCAAGAGCTACCTCGACGACGCCCTGCACACACTGGACCAGGCCCCGATCGACGAGACCGCGCGTACGGCACTGGCCGCCCTGGCGGTCGCCGCCACGGCCCGGCGCACCTGAACGCCTGAGCACGCCGGGCCGGGCGGGCCCGTCAGATCTCGGCCTTGTCCAGCCTGGCGCTGAACTCCGCGGCCGCCGCCCCCGGGTCGTCGGCCTCGGTGATCGCCCGGACCACCACGACGCGCCGGGCGCCATACGCCATGGCCTCGTCGAGATTGCCCAGGTCGATGCCGCCGATGCCGAACCACGGCCGTGCCGTATCGAGACCGGCGGCGTGCGCGAGCAGCTCCGGGCCCGGGGCCGACCGCCCCGGTTTGGTGGGCGTCGGCCAGACCGGTCCGCAGCAGAAGTAGTCCACCCCGGGCTCGGCCGCGGCGGCGGAGGCCTCCGCCGCCGAGTGCGTCGACATGCCGATCAACACCTCCGGCCCGAGGATGTCCCGGGCGACCGGCACCGGGAGGTCGCCCTGGCCGAGATGGAGGATGTCCGGCCGGGCGGCGTACGCGACGTCCGCCCGGTCGTTCACCGCGAGCAGCGCACCGTGCCTGTCGCAGGCGTCCCGGAACACCTCGAGAAGTCCGAGCTCCTCGCCCGCCTCCAGGCCCTTCTCCCTGAGCTGGACGATGTCGACACCGCCGGCGAGGACCGCGTCGAGGAACTCCGCCAGGTCGCCGCGGTCTCGCCTGCCGTCAGTACAGAGATAGAGCCTGGCCCGCGCGAGCCGCTCTCTGATATCGGTCAACGTCAGAACCCGAGCGCCTGGGCCCTGCGCTTGACCTCGGTGTGCCGGCCCGCCCTGATCGCGTCGATCGGCGACCCGGGGAGCGAGTCGTCCGGGGTGAACAGCCAGCGGATCGACTCGACCGGGTCGTACCCGGCGTCGGCCAGGACGGTCAACGTGCCGGGAAGCCCCTTCAGCACGTCACCGTCGGCGATGAACGCCGCCGGCACCTGTGGCTCGCCGCCGCCCCTGCGGACGCCGACGAGCTTCTTGTCCTTGAGAAGTTGCTTGGTGCGGCCGATCGTGAGCCCCAGGCTCTGCGCGGCCTCTGAGAGGAGGAGCCATTCCCCCACGAGCTGGTCGGTTTCCGGGTCGATCTGTGCAACAGTAAGTGTCACGAAACCACCATTACCACAGGCAGGCGGCCGCGAAACACCTCGATTAGTTCAGGATGCAGTCGCGGAGCGGTACGGCCGGATCGGCCAGCCTGACCGGATCGACCTTGCGGCCGCCCTCGACGATGCGACGGCCCTGGACCACGTCGCGCGGACGGTCCACGGTGAGGAGGGCCGTCAGCCTGTCTTCCCTGGTCAGCCAGCACACCGTCCACTTCGCGTCGGTGTGGGGGTCGCCGCGCCGCAGCAGCCGTACGGCCGGGCCGTGCTGCGGGTGCCCGGCGAACTGGACCATCCTGCCGAACTGCTCTGACCAGAAGTACGGCACGGGGTCATAGACCGCCTCCTCCCCCAGCAGCGTGGCCGCCGCCGTGTCCGGGGCGCTGAGGGCGGTGTCCCAGTGCTCGACCCGCAGCCGCCGCCGGAACCTGCGCGACCACCAGTTCGCGCAGTCGCCGACCGCGACCACGCCGGGCAGCGCCGTCTTCAGGTGCTCGTCGACGAGCACGCCGTTGTCCAGTTCGACGCCCGATCCCTTCAGCCACCCGACAGCGGGGCGCACTCCGACACCGGTCACCACGACGTCGGCCTTGACCCGGGCGCCCGACATGAGCGTGACGCCGCCGGAGTCGACCGTGCCGACCATCGCGCCGAGCCGCAGCTCCACGCCCGCCTCGGCGTACCAGGGGATGGTGTGGCCGCCGACGTCGGGGCCGAGGGCGGCGGCGAGCGGCGTCTCGCCGGCCTCGATCACGGTCACCGCACAGCCGGCCCTGGCCGCCGCCGTCGCCACCTCGGCGCCGATCCAGCCGGCGCCGATCACCGCGACCCGGGCCCCGGCGACCAGCCGCTCGCGCAGCGCGATCGCGTCGTCGATGGTGCGCAGCACGTGCTGGCGGCCCTCACCGCGCAGCCGGATCGGCGCCGCGCCGGTGGCGATGACGAGGCCGTCGTAGTCCACCTCGCCCTCGGTCGTCTCCACCACGCCATCGCGCAGGCCCTTCGCCGCGGCGCCCAGGCACAGCCGTACGTCCAGCGCGTCGAGATCGGAGTCGACGACGGTCGAGTCCGTCTCGCCGAGCAGCACCGCCTTCGACAGCGGCGGCCTGTCATAGGGGCGGTGCCGTTCCTGGCCGATCAACGTGATCCGCCCGGCGTACCCCTGGGCGCGCAGCGCCTCGATGCTCCGTACGCCGGCCAGACCGGCCCCCACAACCACGACGTGATCCACATCTTGACCATAGATTGTCAACCCCGGCGCACGCCAATCCCGATCTGGTAACGAGTTGGGCAACTGCTAGGGTTGGGGACGCAAGAGGACGTAAGACGCGCGGGAGCCCGGCGGTCCGGGCTGAGAGGAGAGCGGAAGGCTCTCGACCGCCAGAGAACCTGATCCGGGTAATGCCGGCGAAGGGAGCGGATGGTGCCGAGCCTGGAAGTCACACCGGAGGCGACGTCGGCCGCGGACGTGATCGTGGTGGGCGGCGGTGTCGAGGGTCTGTCGGTCGCCTGGCGTGCGGCCCGGCGGGGGATGTCCGTCGCGGTCGTGGATCCGGACCCCGGCAGCGGCGCGACGCACGCGGCGGCCGGGATGCTCGCCCCGGTGAGCGAGGTCACCTACACCGAGGAGCCGCAGCTACGGCTCGGCCTCGCCTCGCTGGCGCTGTGGCCGTCGTTCCGCGACGAGCTGGAGGACGACAGCGGTGTCGGGCTCGACTACCGCTCCGACGGCACGCTGAAGATCGCCTACAGCGCCGACGACATGGCCGTACTGGACGAGCTCGCGACCTTCGAGCAGACGCTCGGCCTGCGGGTGGAGCGGCTGACCGGACGCGAGTGCCGGAAGCTGGAGCCGATGCTCTCGCCGTCGATCCGCGGCGGCATGCTGGCCCGCGACGACGCCTGGGTCAACCCCCGCCTGGTGGCGCGGGCCCTGCTCGCCGCGCTGGACAGGCACGGCGGCACGCTCATCGCCGAGCGGGCCGTCGAGCTCACCCCGCGGGGGGTGCGGCTGGCCTCCGGCACGGTGGCCGCCGCGCCGCGCGTCGTCGTCGCGGCCGGGTCGTGGTCGTCGCGGCTGCTGCCCGGGCTGCCCGTACGGCCGGTCAAGGGCCAGATCCTGCGGCTGCGCGGCCCCGCCGGCTTCCTCACCAGGTGCGTGCGCGGGCTCGTGCACGGGTCGCCCGCCTACCTGGTCCCGCGCGGCGACGGCGAGATCACGGTCGGCGCGACCGTGGAGGAGCTGGGCTTCGACGGCCGGGTGACGGCAGGAGGCGTGTACGAGCTGCTGCGCGACGCCCGTGAGCTGGTTCCGGGGCTGACCGAGCTGGAGCTCGCCGAGACGACCGTGGGCTTCCGCCCGGGCACCCCCGACAACCTGCCGCTCATCGGGCCGGTCGACGCGCCCTGGCCCGCCGGTGAGAGCCGGGAGGTCGACGTGCTCGCGGCGACCGGGCACCACCGCAACGGCATCCTGCTCACTCCGATCACCGCGGCGGCCGCCGCCGCTTTTCTGACCGGCGACGCGGCGCCGGAGATCGTGAAGTTCTGCGATCCGGGGAGGTTCGCCAAATGAAGGTCACCGTCAACGGGGTCGAGACCTCGCTGGACGACGAAGCGACCGTGATCGTCGCCGTACGCACCCTGACCGCGGCGGCGGCGGGCATCGCGGTGGCGCTGAACGGCGAGGTGGTGAGCCGCGGCGCCTGGGCGACGACGCGGCTGTCCCCGGGTGACCGGGTCGAGGTGCTGACGGCGGTGCAGGGAGGATGACCACGGTGAGCGAGGACGTCTTCGTCCTGGGCGGGGAGAAGTTCGCCTCCAGGCTGATCATGGGGACGGGCGGCGCGCCCTCCCTCGAGGTGCTCGACCAGGCGCTGGAGGCGTCCGGGACCGAGCTGACCACGGTGGCGATGCGCCGGCTCGACCCCGCGGCCCGGGGCTCGGTGCTCGACGTGCTGCGGGCCCGCGGCGTCAGGCCGCTGCCGAACACGGCGGGCTGCTACACCGCCGGGGAGGCCGTGCTGACCGCCCGGCTGGGCCGCGAGGCCCTGGAGACCGACTGGGTGAAGCTGGAGGTCATCGCCGACGAGCGGACGCTGCTGCCCGACCCCATCGAGACGTTCGACGCGGCCGAGCAACTGGTCGCCGACGGGTTCACGGTGCTTCCGTACATCGGCGACGACCCGGCGCTGGCGCGGCGGCTGGAGCAGGCCGGCTGCGCCGCGGTGATGCCGCTCGGCGCGCCGATCGGCTCGGGGCTGGGCATCAGGAACCCGCACAACATCGAGTTGATCGTGGAGGCGGCCGGCGTCCCGGTGATCCTCGACGCGGGCATCGGCACGGCCAGCGACGCCGCGCTGGCGATGGAGCTGGGCTGCGACGCCGTACTGCTGGCCAGCGCGGTGACCCGGGCCCAGCGGCCCGACCTGATGGCGACCGCGATGCGGTCGGCCGTCACGGCGGGACGGCTGGCGCACCTCGCCGGGCGGATCCCCCGGCGGCGCTACGCCGAGGCCTCCTCCCCGGGATGGTGACGGCGGGCCGGGGATAGGTCTCGGTTTGGGATTACCGCGCCTTGCGAGTGGCAAAACACCCGTAAACTCAGGCGGGTGGACACGACGCTAACCGACCCGCTCATCGGGCAGCTGCTCGACGGGCGCTACCGCGTCGAGTCCCGGATCGCCCGGGGCGGCATGGCCTCCGTCTACCTGGCCCTGGACGTCCGGCTCGAGCGCACGGTGGCCGTCAAGGTGATGCACCGCTCGCTCGCCGAGGACCCCCAGTTCGTCCGGCGTTTCATCGGCGAGGCCAAGTCGGTGGCCGGGCTGTCGCACCCCAACATCGTGCAGGTCTTCGACCAGGGCACCGACGGGGCGCACGTCTACCTGTCGATGGAGTACGTCCCCGGCCGGACGCTCCGCGACGTCCTGCGCGAGCGCGAGCGGCTGCCGGCCCGCGAGGCGCTGGAGATGGTCATCCCGGTGCTGGCCGCGCTCGGCTCGGCCCACCAGGCGGGGCTCATCCACCGCGACGTCAAACCGGAGAACGTGCTGCTGGCCGACGACGGCCGGGTGAAGGTCGTCGACTTCGGCCTGGCCCGCGCCATCGAGGCGACCAACCAGACCAAGACCGGCATGATGATCGGCACCATCGGCTACATGTCGCCCGAGCAGGTGACCACCGGCCAGGCCGACGCGCGCAGCGACGTGTACGCCGCGGGCATCCTGCTGTTCGAGCTGCTCACCGGACGGCAGCCGTACGCGGGCGAGTCGCCGATGTCGATCGCCTACCGGCACGTCCACGACAACGTCCCCGCGCCCTCGTCGATCGCGCCGGACGTGCCGCCGTCGCTCGACGCGCTCGTCGCGGCGGCCACGGACAGGGACCCGGCCCGGCGCCCGGCGGACGCCAACGCCATGCTGATCGCGGCCGTGGAGACGCACCGGGGGATCCCCCGGACGGGTCACACCGCCCAGCACAGGGTGCACCACACGGGCGGGCACCCCGGTTCTCCCACCGGTACGCCCTCCGGCCCGTTCGGCTCGCTCGGCTCGCAGCCGGGGGTGTTCCAGGCGCCTCCCCCGCTCGTCTACGTCAAGGACGGAGCCGAGGACGACGCGGCCGGGCAGACCATGATCCAGCCGCTGTCGGAGCTGCCGACGGGGACGACGCGCGGATCGGCCGGGATCTCCGCCAAGACCCGGCGCCGGACCCTGCGGCCCAACTGGTTCATCGTCGGCCTGGCGCTCGTGATGGTCGCCGGGATCGCGTTCAGCGGCTGGTGGTTCTCCCAGAGCCGCACGGTGAAGGTGCCCGACCTGGTCGGGCAGAACATCGTGCTGGCCAGGCAGGCGGCGCTGAACGCCGGCTTCGAGGTGAAGGTCGGGCAGGCCAGATTCGACGACAAGGTGGAGAAGGACAACGTCCTCGACACCGAGCCTGGGCCGGGCGCCGAGGTCGACAAGGGGTCGGTGCTGACGCTGATCCCCTCTGCCGGTCCCGAGACCGTCCCGGTGCCCAATGTCGCCAACCTCAGCGAAGCCGAGGCCCGGACGAAGATCTCCGAGGCGGGCCTGGCCGTCGGGCGGGTGAGCAAGAACCAGAGCGACACCGTGCCCCGTGGGCAGGTCATCGGCACCAACCCGGCCGTCGGCAAACGCGTCAAGAAGGGCGGCAGCGTCAACCTGGTGATCAGCCTCGGCCTGCTCATGCCGGACGTGAGCCAGATGATGCGCGACCAGGCCGAGAAGTTCCTGCGCGACAAGGGCTTCAACGTCCAGGTCGACGAGACCGACAACAGCGCCCCGCGCGGCACGGTGATCGCTCAGGACCCGGTCGGTGGCACACCGGTCACGGCCGGGGACAGCGTCCGGCTGACGGTCTCCAAGGGACCGGACGAGGGCTGGCACTGGCCCTGGGAGAACGACGACTCCGAGTCCTCCCCCGACTTCGTGGTGGTGCCCGATGTCCGGTTTCGGGCGTTGAAAGACGCCCAGCGCGAGCTGAAGGCCGCCGGTTTCCAGGTCAAGGTACGCAAGCTCGTCGGCACCCGCCGCGTCATCGAGGAGAACCCCCGCGGCCGGCAGCCCATGGGCTCCACCATCACCATCTGGCACTGACCGCCCGACGGGTCCGGGGTCGGCCTTTCTTCCCTGTGACGGCTCTTCTTCCGGGCCGGCCTGCCGTACGGGTTGCCTGAATACGGCCTGCCGTACGGGTGGCCCGAATGGCGACGGCCGGCCCCCTGTCCCCGTTCCGCTGGTTCGATTCAGGTGGATCGCGACCGAAGCGGATCGCGGCCAGAAGAGTTGACGAGTCCAAACCCGCCGTGACACACTGAAGGCGGCAGCGAGGTTGACACTGCTGGTATGAGTGGTCATTCGTTTATAATTCGCGCTATGCTGCTTTCTCGCACTACCTTCTGACAGCCCGGATCCCTCCGGGCCGTTTGGTATGCGCGCAGTTCGATTCCGTCCGCACCTTCCGGAAGGACATCCGTTGGCAGCCTCGCGCAACGCCTCCGCCGTATCCGCTTCCAGTCGCGTCTCCTTCGCGCGCATCAAGGAGCCCCTCGAGGTTCCCGACCTTCTCGCTCTGCAGACCGAGTCGTTCGACTGGCTGGTCGGCAACGAGAAGTGGAAGGCCCGGGTCGAGGCGGCTCGCCAGGCCGGGCGCAAGGACGTTCCCCTCCAATCAGGTCTCGAAGAGATCTTCGAGGAGATCAGTCCCATCGAGGACTTCTCCGGGAACATGTCCTTGTCGTTCCGTGACCATCGGTTCGAGCCGCCCAAGTACTCCATCGAGGAGTGCAAGGACAAGGACATGACCTACTCCGCCCCGATGTTCGTCACGGCGGAGTTCATCAACAACGAGACCGGTGAGATCAAGAGCCAGACGGTGTTCATGGGCGACTTCCCGCTCATGACCTCCAAGGGCACGTTCATCATCAACGGCACCGAGCGTGTCGTGACCTCGCAGCTCGTCCGCTCCTCCGGCGTCTACTTCGACCGCACGGTCGACAAGACCTCCGACAAGGACCTGTTCGGCTGCCGGGTCATCCCCACGCGTGGCGCCTGGCTGGAATTCGAGATCGACAAGCGCGACAGCGTCGGTGTCCGCG
>BCRI01000158.1 GCA_001552515.1 Sphaerimonospora mesophila NBRC 14179 = JCM 3151 | reverse complement strand
AGTCCAGCGTGAACGCGACCTCCTGAGCACCACCACCCCAGCAAGCGAGACAAAACGCTTTGATGGCGGCAAGTCCGGTTTGCGAAGATCCAGCCATGGACCTGCAGATCACCACGTTAGCGGAGCGTCCCGAACTCGAGCAGCAGATGTGGAGCATGCCCGACAGCTGGCCGACCTTCATGAAGCAGGACCCGGCAGCCAACCTGTTCTATCCCGTCGTGGGCACCCAGTACGCAGAGTTCGTGCTGGTAGCCGTGGACCGCGGTCCTGGCGCCGTCGTGGCGCGCGCCTTCTCTGTGCCCTTCGTCCTCGGAGGCGACGAACTGCCCGACGACGGCTGGGACGGCGTACTCTGGCGCGCCGCCGCGGCACGACGACGCGGTAGCTCCCCCGACACAGTCTCGGCACTGGAGATCACGATCAGGTCCGACCTGCAGGGTAAGGGCCTGTCCGCTGTCATGCTGGACGCCTTGCGCGCCCAAGCCGCCCGGCTCGGCTTCAGCGAACTACTCGCCCCCGTGCGTCCCAACAGAAAGCACCTCCAGCCCCGCACCCCGATGACCGACTACGCCGCGCTTCGCCGGAAGGACGGCCTGCCGGTCGATCCCTGGCTGCGCGTGCACGCACGCGCAGGTGGGGTGATCGACAAGGTCGCCCCGCGATCCATGGTGGTGGCAGGCACACTGGCGGAGTGGCGAGGCTGGACCGGCCTCCCGTTCGACAAGACGGGCGACGTAGAGGTCCCTGGGGCGCTGGTGCCCGTCCATTGCGACGCCGTCCACGGCCATGCGGTGTACGTCGAACCCAACGTCTGGGTGCGGCACTCGCTCCACTAGCCCCGCAGAGACCCGTGCGCGCGGCCCCGCCGAGCCGATCCGCCGTGTCCGTGACGCCGAGCACACCGACCCTGAGGGCGAACGCCGGCCCCGCGTTAAGTCGTACGACGACGCGACCGCAGCCTACTGCTCACACCTGTAAGACCCCTTTTCCGCCATATTCGGCAGGCACCACCAGAAGGGGCGACTGTCTCGATGCTCCTTCACATGATCGTAAATCGCACGCAGCCACGGCTGACGAACTTCTGGCAGCCGTGCCAGCGTGCTGAGGAACACTTCCCAGTCAGGCCGGAACGGACCGAACGGTAGCAGCGGTGGGGGATCATCGCGGTAGACGTCGTCGGGTAGTCCGCCCGAAGCGGGAAGGAGTCGCCGATTGTCGTTGAAGGCCAGATACATCCATACATCGGCCGCCAGCGGCACCGCTGCGCCCGCACCGTACGGCCATGCCTCCCCGGTCTGCGGATGCCGCGGGACCAAGGCGATGTCCGCGACCGTGGCGGACAGGCTCGGCCCGGCCAGGGCCAGACTCTTTACCGGCGGCTCCGACGGGAGCAGAGCATCAAGCGTCGGACGGAACGCGTCGGCGACAGAGCCATCAGGGACGACGACCCGCGCGCCGTCCGACACCGCCAGCAGGTGGGCTAACGCCTCCGCGACCGCCGCCTCCCACACGGGGCTCCACGCGCCGATCGGCTCAACCGGCGGCGTTCCCGGCTGCTCCTCTCGCAGCGCCTCCCAGCTGAGCACTCGACACGCCGGTTCATCGGCGCTGATAAGGCGCACCGCGCGCGGGTCCAGCCACACCACCTGCCAATACGAGCAGTCATCGATGCGGGTGGCCACAGCGCATCCGCACTGCGCGCACGCCAGGTTCGGGCCGTCCCTGCCGTCCAGACCTAGACAGTAGCCATCGCATCGCTCTGGAATCAGGACGGTTCCGTGGACGTCGCCCGGCGCGACCGCGACCGCTCCCGGCGGGCCGTACGACAGGGCATGCACCGGCGCGTACACGCCGCGGGCCTCGGCTTCCTCCACGCCGACTTCCTCCCACGGCCGCCACGGCGGCCCGGAAGGATCCGGATCCACCGCGTACGTCCCAGGCTCCAGGAGCGCGGGAAGTAGCTCATGGCCGTACTTCTGATGGGCGTGGACGGGGAGCGCGACCTGCGAAACCGCCGAGGTAATCACGGCACCACAGCCCGCACATGCGAACACAGGCATTTACCCCTCTTGCGACACAGTGCTCGGGTGATCCTGGCCAGATTCAATCTTGGAGGGAATCAGGCCACCACGCACAGACAACAGCAAGGGGACACAGATCACTGAATCATTTACCCCTGTCAGTGCAACCTGTGGTCGCCGACAACGGAGAAGCACATTGCGTACCCTCCTAGACAGTCGCATGGAGTCCGGGCTATCGCCTTCGCGGCCAGCACGGGCGCGTCTCTCCGCAAGCTGACGGACCGCATGGGCCACTCCAGCACACGGGCCGCGATCACCTACCAGCACGCCACCGACGAGCGGCGGCACCATGTGGCCAAGCAGCTCGACGGCCTCGCGCGGGGACAGCTCAAGAACGGATCGGGCACGCAACGGACACGGAAGCGCGAGAAAGACGAACAGTGATCACGACCCAGGTCGGGGAAATACCTTCTGGCCTGGGCTTTTGAGTGGGTGAAGCCCACGGGATTCGAACCCCTGACTTCCTGCTTGCAAATCGGCGCGATCACCAGAGCCAACGGCCGCGACCTGGGCGAGAAGCCGTCCGCGGATGACCGTGACTGACCCCTGTTGACCCCCCTTAATGGCCCGCTAATGGCCCAACGGTCGGTCTCAGCGATCTCCAACGCACCACGCTGTTGGTCGCCCATCCAGCAGCAGAGCAAACGATCGCGGTCTGTCGCGGAGCCAGCCCGACAAGATTCTCGAGCCACGGCGTCGATCGGCCTGAAGTGCGAGGGCTTATCGATCTCTGCCCAGCACTCCACCAGATCTTCATGGTGTCGTACCCGACCGCCCTCCGGTGTCGCGCAACGCGTCAACTGACCTTCAGTTGCTCATCGCCGAAATCGGCGACAAGTTTGAGCGTGCCGCCGAGCGCGGCAACGTAACGGTCTAGGACCTCGCGAGTGGACACATCGCCGTTCTCGATCTGTGACACGCGGGCCACAGATATGCCCATGCGCTCGGCGACTTGAGTCTGGGTAAGCCCACGGCGCTTGCGCATCTCCGCGAGCCGCCACCCCTGCGCCTCCTGGCGCAGGTGATGAACCTCGTCTTCGAATGCCTCTACGCCGCCGGCGGTTTCAATCGCGCGCTCCAAGTGACCGCTCTCGCGCCACTTGCGATAGCTGCTCACTGGTTCATCTCCTTGTACCGCTCTGTCAGGTAGATCTCATACAGGTGTTCGGCTCGTGGAATCGCCTGCCGATACCAGCGTTCCCAGTTACCCGCCTTGTCTCCCGCGACAAGCAAGATCGCTGCTCGCCAGGGGTCGAAGACGAACAAGATACGGATCTCGCTGCGACCAGTCGAACCGGGCCGCAACTCCTTCATATTAGGAATCTTGGATCCGGTTACGGTGTCCACCAGTGGCCTGCCCTCGGCGGGACCGTTACGTTCCAGAACCAAGATCGCCTGATTGACCAGCTTGTGCGAGTCACGATCGGTCTCGTAGAGCGAGTCAAGGAACTCTCCCACCTCATCGGTGAAGAAGATCTCCCACTCGTCCACTGCAACCCCCTCGTTGCCGACCGTTCGAATTCAAGGATATCCTAAACTTCGACGAGGTCATCGAGAGGCCGATTCGCCACAACCATCATGAGCGGGTGCCCAGCAGGGGGGAGGGCCGGGACAAGTAATACTGTGCACCGTCTCATCTGCATCCCATCTACCAAGAGATCAGATAAGCAACGGGCACGGAAGCCTCTTGTGCGGCCCTGTTGCCGTGCTCCGCTACCGCCGACAGAGCAAAGCGAGCGACTGATTGGAGCTAAGACTGGCGGCGCGCGAAAAGAAGCGCCCCTGGAACGTCCTCGTCGGGGTCGAGCAGCATTTGGGCCTCGACCGCGAAGCCGGCATCGCGCAGCCAGTTCGCCAGGTGGCCAGGCTGACGGCGGTGAACATGCACCTTCATCGGGTAGCCACCGTAACCCTGTGTCTTCAGCCGCGACTCGTCGCCAACGTGAAAACCGAGCAGCAGCGGTCCGCCGGGACGCAGCACCCGTCGGAAGTGTCCGAAAACCGTGCACACCGCATCGTCGGGGACGTGAATCAACGACCAAAAGGCGAGCAGGCCGACAACCGCGGCATCGGCAAGGTCCAGGTCCGTCATCGAGCCCACTTCGAACCGCAGGCCGGGGTGATCATGCCGAGCCAGGTCGATCATCGCAGGTGAAAGGTCGATACCGAAAGCGTCAACGCCCAGCTCATGCAAGTAGGCGGTGACATGTCCTGGTCCGCAGCCCACGTCCACCACAGGCCCACCGCCGGCCGCGTCAACCAGATCGGCGAACAACGCCAGAGCAGCTCGCAGGTACGGTTCCCCTGCCAGAGCGTCGCGTACTTGGCTGGCATAGCTCACAGCGACTGTGTCATACGAGATCCGGGTGTCTGCCAACCAACCGTCTGCGTTCATATTGTGGCACGGTAGCCGAGTGATCAGGATCTCGTGCACAGGCCGCGTCCGTTTCACATGATCACGATGGAGGCTGAGCGGCGCGACAGCGGTTGCTGTATTTCGCTGCTGTACACGATCGACAAGACCCCGTCCTGATAACGAGAGGTGGCCTTTGACGTGGGGTGGAGCCTAGGGGATTCGAACCCCTGACTTCCTGCTTGCAAAGCAGGCGCTCTGCCAGCTGAGCTAAGGCCCCTCCGGGAACGATCCCGCGACCTGGGGAAATCGATAGATCGCAAAGCCGCCCGGCCTGTACACCGTAGCAACAGCGTACGGCCTCGCGCCACTCGACTTACCGCGCCGCTGCCCGATGTCCACCACCTGGGCGATGACGGACACACGCGACGCGTCGTCAGCGGGTGGTGGGGGCGACGGCCTCGGTGCCCAGGGCCAGGGCGGGGAAGTCGGCGATGGAGTCGAGGATGTGGGTGGCGCCGCCGCTCAGCAGGCGTTCCCGGCTGTGCACGCCAGTGAGCACTCCCGCGATGATCGACGCGCCCGCGCGGCTGCCGCAGAGCATGTCGCTCTCCGAGTCGCCGGCCACGGCCACCTGCCGTACGTCGTCGATCCCGCAGCGCAGCAGAGCCGTGAGGACCATGTCGGGGTACGGCCGGCCCCGCCCGGCGTCCTCCGGGCACAGGGCGAGATCCAGCCTGTCGGACCAGCCGAGGGCGCTCAGCACCCGGCCGAGGGTGGACCGGCTGAATCCGGTGATCAGCGCGATCTTAACTCCGGCGTCGCGCAGCTTTTCGAGGGCCTCGATTGTGCCGGCCAGGGGAGTGAGCCCCGCCCGTTCGATGGCGCCCTCGTAGGATCGCTCGAACGCCAGGTTCGCCGCCTGCGCCTGCACCTCGTTGTCGGGGAAAAGCCCGCGGAAAACCTCGATTTTGGGGCATCCCCGGGACCTGTGCACATGCACCATCGCCCGCGCATACGCACTGGTCCCAGGAACGATGCCCTGCGTGGCGATCGCCTCGGCGAACGCCCTTTCCACCATGCTGATGTCACCGATCGTGGTTCCCGCCAGGTCGAGGCAGGCCAGCTTCACGGGTGGCATTCCCGCGCCTTCCGCCACGATCACGCCCCATCCAGATGGTCAGTTCTCGCTACCGGTGGCCTCAGTCCACAGGTCGAGCTCGGCGCGGTCGGCCTGCACCTTACGCCAGACCAGCAACCCCCCGAGAGCGACAAGTGCGAGAACGAGCAGCTTCTTCACGGTGTGACCCCACTTCTCAACGGTCTCACCTGCCGGGTGAGACAACGCCCGGTTCTTCGGCTCCCTGCAGCCTAGCAAGTGATCGGCTGCTGACCCGGATCGCGCGGTAATCGGGTGAACCGAATGTGCCGGTCACGGATAGGCCGCCCGGCATGCCGTACGGCTTGCACTTCGGGTCGATGAGATCAGAAATGCCCAGGTCGTGTCGGTGCTAACCATCACGCCAGAGCAGGACAAATGCGATTGCAGCCCAGCTTCGGGACATTCAATCCGATCTCCGCTCTCAGCGGAAAGGATCACTGAACGGGCGCGGACAGCCGGATCGTCGTGCCGTCGGCCCCGGCGCTGACGTCGAGGTCAGCCAGGAGGTCCATCAGCCACAGCCCGCGTCCCCCGTAGTCGAACCGCGCCACGGGCTCGGGCCGCTGGAAGACCTCCGGCGGGATGCCCGGGCCGCTGTCGGTGATCTCACAGATGAGCGCGTCCGGCTCCCGCCATAATGCGATGCCGCAGGGTGGGAAGCCGTGCCTGACGGCGTTGGTGACCGCTTCATGCACCGCGAGGACGAAGTCCTCGAGCGTGATGCCGGCGAGGCCGGCCTCCCTCGCCGACCTCGTGACGAGATGCCGCACCTCGGTGACCGTGTCCCGGTCGAACTCCAAACTGAGTAGGCTGCCCGGCAAGGCCCTCACCGCCCCTCGGTTCCCCCCGGTGCGCCTTTCTGTTCAGTAAGTCCACTTACCGCCGGGCCGTGCCTGACACGCGTTTTGTGGTACCGCTTACGTCACATTCCGGTACGGCTTACGCCACATCCCCAGGCATGCCACATCCCCGGGGACGCGTACGGTCCCCGGGCACGCGCACGCTCCCCCGGACGCGTACGCGAGATCCGTGACGGGCACACGCCCACCCGTGTCACAGCTCGGCGATGAGCCGGTGCAGCATGTCCTTGGTCTCGGGAACGGACTTGGCGGCGACGCACAACCGGTCCATGACCACCAGGTAGCGGTCGACGTCCTCCCGCTTGTCCAGGTAAACGGCACTGGTGAGCTGCTCCAGGTAGACGACGTCGGGCAGGTACGCCTCCGAGAAACGCAGGATGCTGAACGGGCCGCCCGCCGCCGCGAGTCCGCCCGCGAGGAACGGCACGATCTGGAGCGTTACATTGGGCAGCGCGACCAGCTCCAGCAGACGCTCCAGCTGGGCGCGCATCACGGCCCGGCCGCCGAGCGGGCGGCGCACCACCGCCTCGTCGACGACCGCCCACAGATGCGGGGGCTCCGGCCGTGTCAGCACCGCCTGCCGCAGCATGCGCAGCCGCACCCGCCGTTCGACCTCCTCGGCCGCCGCGTCGGCGTGCCCGAGCCGTACCACGGCCCGGGCGTATTCCTCGGTCTGCAGCAGCCCGGGAACGAACTGGACCTCGTAGTTCCGGATGCCGCCGGCGGCTTCCTCCAGGCCGACGTACGTCTCGAACCAGGACGGCAGCACGTCGTCGTAGTTGTGCCACCAACCGGGGGCCTTCGCACGGGGGACGAGCGAGAGCAGGGCGTCCCGCTCGCCCTCGTCGTGCACGCCGTACATCGTGAGGAGATCGGCGACGTCACGGGTACGGAAACCGACGCGGCCGAGCTCCATCCTGCTGATCTTGGAGTGGGACGCGCGGATCTCCCGTCCCGCCTCCTCGAGCGTGATGTGGTTGCGCTCCCGCAGACGTCGAAGCTGCGCCCCCAGCATGATCCGCAGGACGGTGGGGCTCTGGCTTTGCTGTGTCGGCAGGGGATCTGGGAGGAGAGGTGTGCTTTCCGGCGAGGCGGCGATCATGTGCAGGTCCTTACGGGCACGCCGGTTACTGATGCGCGGTTCACGATACTCCGAACCCCTCGTCACGCAAGCGGTCAATCATTTTCCCTGGTTAGGGACCTAATCAACGCAGGAAGTCATCGAACTCCCCCTCTTTGACCGATGTGATGAAGCCCGCAATGTCTGATATGCCGTAAATGAGGACCGGTCCGACCGGATGACGGGAGTTCCGCATCGCCACCCGGCCGTTGGGCAGCGCGGCGAGCTCCACACAGTTGCCGTTGGGGTTGCTGTGGCGGCTCTTCCGCCACGCGGCACCCACGAGGCGGGTGGAGGGCACTCCGTTTTCGATCTTGGTCATCATGTCTCGCTTTGCCGTTAGACAGGTTCAGTAAAAAAGTTTGTGCGTCTGCACGTGCATCTGTACTTGCACAGACGCATCAATGGGAGCAGTATGACTAACTGAGTCATCCAGCCACATGGCCGACAGCTACCTCATAGGGCTCTCAATGACTGGTTATCGGGCAGACAGCGCTTCCCTCGCGGACGCCGATAGCGACGGCTGGAAACACTGGCAGATCACCCTGGAGCAGGTCTTTCCCAGCGGAACCCGCTGGCCCTGGCTTTCCCCGGAGGACCAGCCCTCAGCGGACGAACGGCGCGGCGGATTACGAGTCGCCCAGCAGGAGTTCCAGCGTGAGATCCTGGCCGCCCGTACGGCACGGCACTTCACGAGCGCCGTACTGCACGGCTGGTCGATGCCGGAGATCGTCGACGACGCGGCGCTCGCGGTGTGCGAGCTGGTGGCCAATGCGGTGCGGCACGGGCTCAGCCGGCCGGTGATCCCGCCCTGCCCCGTCCGGTTGCTGCTGTTCGGCTCCCGCCGCGCGCTGCTCTGCGTGGTCACCGATCCGAACGACGCTCCTCCGCTCCTGCGGGAGCCTGATTACGTGGCCGAGACGGGCCGCGGGCTGCAGGTCGTGGCGGGGGTCAGCGAGATGTGGGGCTGGACGCCGATCCACCCCCGGGGAAAGGCCGTGTGGGCGGGCTTCACGCTCGGCAGGGCACGGATGGAGACCGTCCCGCCGACCTCGCATCCCTTCCCGACCTAGGTCGTGTTTCACCTTATTCCCGCCCGAGATTCCCACCTCGAGATTCCCACCTCGAGATTCCCGCCCCGAGTCCCGGTTCCCCCGTCAGCCGATCCACGGTGATCGGACACGTGCGCAACATCATGTCTTCGGACCATTGACACGCATCCTGTCTCCACCCCACCCTCATCATTACTGATCCTGCCCATCAGGAAGGTAGGGCTCGTGACGAGGATCGACATTCCCCGCCCCGTCGGGATCTCCCTCCCCCCGCGAGACATGGTCGCGTGAGGGAGCCGTGGCGCCGCCTGCCAGTCCGCCCGCCGACACCGGCGGGAACCTCGAACACAGCAGCCCGGAACACATCGTTCTCTACGCCGACCGGCATCTCCGTGTCACGTGGTCGCCTCCGGACACGTCGGTCGCGCTGAGCGGAGAGGTCGACGTGTCCAACAGCGCCGCGCTCGCCTCGGCTCTGGCCCGGGTGCCCGATTCCGACCACGCGCTCGTCGTCGACGCCGCGGATCTGCGCTTCATCGACCTGTCCGGGCTGCGCGTGCTGCTCGACCCGGGCCTCGGCAGCGGGAATTCCGCCAAGGGCCACGGCCGGGCCGTACGGCTGCGCAACATGCCGCCGCACCTGGAGCGCCTGCTGCGGCTTCTGGGCGGCGGCGGCCACGACCACCTCTGATCGATCATCTCCGGTCGCGTCAGGCATTTGGACGACCGCTAAGGTGAAGTGAGTGTGCCGGGAAGCCTGGTCGGCGAAGAGTTCGGCTCCCCGTTTCGACAAGGCGGCAAGTGACCCGCACAACCGCAATGCCGTGGGCAGGTGAACCATGCGCGCTCGTGACCTCATCACCCAGGTCCCCACGGTGATGGTGGACTCCCCGGTCATCGAGGCGGCGCGCCTCATGGTCGAGCGGGATCTGCCCGGCCTGATCGTGCTCGACGAGCGGAGGACGCCGTTCACGATCCTCCCCGGCACCCAGGTGCTCCGGCTGGCCGTGCCGGGCTACTGCCAGGACGACCCCACCCTCGCCCGGGTGATCGACGAGGCACACGCGGACGAGTTCATCCACGCGCTCGGCGACCTCACCGTGCGCCGGGCCCTGCCCGACCAGCCGCGCGAGCTCCCCGTGACCGATCCGGACGCCACGGTGCTGGAGGTGGCGGCGCTGATGGCGCGCACCCGCAGCCCGATCGTCGCCGTCGTCGACAGCGAACGGCTGCTCGGCGCGGTCACGCTCAACACGCTGATGACCCGGCTGGTCGGCACATGACGCTGGTCGTCGTACTGACGATCGCCTTGATCGGACTGTGCCGGTCACTGCTCGGTAGGGCGTTCCGGTACGACCACGGTCGGGCCGCCGAGAGCATGCAACTCGACGAGAAGGCCGCCGTCGAGAACCCGGTGATGCTCTTACAGAGCCTGGCCGTGCTCGCTCCGGTGATGGCCGCCTTCGTGCCGCGACCCGTCCGCACTGCGAACCCTCGGTCGTGACGCTGCGCGGCGCGGGGTCGCCCGATCGTGTCCGATCTCACACAGCGGTTCCCGACGGAGACGCCCGGGTGCTGCGGTGGGCGCTCTCCCGCTCGGCGGGAACGCCACGGCGATCGGCGCCTCGGCCGACGCCGTCGGCCTCGTCCCCGTCCTCGTCCTCGTCCTCGTCCTCGCCGAGCGCGGCGGCGACCGGATCGGCTTGTGCCGGTTCACCGGGTACGGCCTGGTGGTGACCGTGATCACCGTCGCGCCGGCCGTGCCGTACCTCTGGCCGCGTTACCTGACCTGAGAGCTCGTAGAGTTCGGCGAGGGCCCGCGAACTCGGGGCGGACGAGCCCGTGGGACGGACGAGACCTCGGGGGTGCAGGAGGTCGGTCGCCTTCCGTGCGTGGCGGGGAAATACCCTAGGGGGGTAGGGTGTTAGGGTGGGTATCCACGGTTGAACACCGGTTTTCCGGATAAAGAGGAGCGATTGAGATGGCGACCAGCACCTACACGATCAAGGGCATGACCTGCGGCCACTGCGTCAGCTCGGTGACCGAGGAGGTCGAGGCGGTCCCCGGCGTCACCGGCGTCAAGGTCGAGCTGGAGACCGGCCTGATGGAGGTCGTCAGCGACGGCTCCGCCGACGGCGCGGCGATCGTCGCCGCTGTCCAGGAGGCAGGCTACGAGGTGGTGAACCCATGAACGAGAACCTCGTGAAGCTGGGCGCCTACGGCGTCGGGCTGATCGTGCTCTTCGGCGCTGCCCTGGGCGCCGGCGCGGCGGCCGGTGACGTGGTCGCCGGCCCTGCGGGGCATACGGCCGACGCCGGGCATCTCCCGGCGTCCCCATCCCCCGATGATCCGTCACCGGGGGGTCACGACGCCGTCGGCGCCCACGCCACGCACGCGGAAACGGCGTCTGACCTGCCCGGTGGTCTGCAGGTGTCCCAGAACGGCTACACCCTGGTCCCCGAGACCACCGTGCTCACGCCGGGCGAACCGGTGGACTTCCGGTTCACCGTCACCGGGCCCGACGGCTCCCCGCTCACCGCGTACCAGGTCCAGCATGAGAAGAAGCTGCACTTCATCGTCGTCTCACGCGATCTCGGCGAGTTCCTGCACCTGCACCCGGAGGAGGCAGGCGACGGAGTGTGGTCGGTCGAGCTGACGCTGCCGCGCGCCGGAGCGTACCGGGCGTTCGCCGACTTCGTCCCCGAGGACGCGACCGGCCTCACGCTGGGCGTCGACCTGTTCGCGCCGGGCGATCAGACGCCCCGGCCGCTGCCGAAGCCGAGCCGTACGGCCACGGTGGACGGCTACACGGTCACGATGACCGGGACCCTCGCCTCCGGCGCCGCGGACACGCTCGTCTTCGAGGTGAGCAGGGACGGCAGGCCCGTCACCGACCTGCAGCCCTACCTGGGCGCCTTCGGCCACCTGGTCGCGCTGCGCGCCGGTGACCTCGCCTACCTGCACGTGCACCCGGAAGGTACGGCGGCCGCCACCGGAAGCGATTCGACCGCCGAGCGGGTCGCGTTCCACGCGAAGGCGCCGAGCCCCGGCGACTACCGCCTGTTCCTGGACTTCAAGCACGGGGGGACCGTGCACACGGCCGCCTTCACCGTCCACGCCGAGCAGGGGTCGGCGGACCACGGCGCCGACGCCCACGAATCCGGCGACCACGAGTCCGGCGACCACGGGCACTGACGCGGGGCACGACGCGAGAAAGGAGGGGCGATGACTTCCATCACCGACGGCAGGCCACCCGGCCCCGGCGGCACGGTCGAGCTCTCGATCAGCGGCATGACCTGCGCCTCGTGCGCCAACCGCATCGAGCGCAAGCTCAACAAGCTGGAGGGCGTGACCGCCACGGTCAACTACGCCACAGAGAAGGCGAAGGTCAGCTACCCCGAGGGTCTCGACCCCGGGCTGCTCGTCGCCGAGGTGGAGAAGGCCGGTTACCGGGCCAGGATGCCCGCGCCGCGCCGCCCCGAGCCCGTGGAGACACCGCCGCACGCCACCACGGGGGCCGGGGAAATCGGCGCCGACGAGGTCCGTACGACTGAGGCGCCGGGGCTTCCCGAGCCCGAGGCCGATCAGGAGGACGAGCTCGGGCCGCTGCGGAACCGGCTGATCACCGCTGTGGCGCTGGCCGTCCCGGTGATCGCGATGGCGATGATCCCGGCGCTGCAGTTCACCAACTGGCAGTGGCTGTCGCTCACGCTCGCCGCCCCCGTCGTGGTCTACGCCGGTCTGCCGTTCCACCGGGCCGCGTGGACCAACCTGCGGCACGGCACGGCCACCATGGACACGCTCGTCTCGCTCGGCACGATCGCCGCGCTGGGCTGGTCGCTGTGGGCGCTGTTCTTCGGCACCGCCGGCACGCCGGGCATGACCCACCCGTTCGTGCTGACGATCGAGCGCACCGACGGGTCCGGCAACATCTATCTGGAGGCCGCCGCCGGGGTCACCGCGTTCATCCTCGCCGGGCGCTATTTCGAGGCGCGGTCCAAGCGCCGGGCCGGCGCCGCCCTGCGTGCCCTCATGGAGCTGGGCGCCAAGGACGTCGCCGTGCTGCGCGATGGCCGGGAGGTGCGGATCCCGACCGATCGGCTCGCGGTGGGCGATCGTTTCGTCGTACGGCCCGGCGAGAAGATCGCCACGGACGGGGTCGTCGAGGAGGGTACGTCCGCGGTCGACGCCGCCATGCTGACCGGCGAGTCGGTCCCGGTGGAGGTACGTCCCGGCGATCAGGTGACCGGAGCCACGATCAACGCCGGGGGACGGCTGGTGGTCCGCGCGACCCGGGTCGGCTCCGACACCCAGCTCGCCCGGATGGCACGCATGGTGGAGGAGGCCCAGACCGGCAAGGCCCAGGTGCAGCGGCTGGCCGACCGGATCTCCGGGGTGTTCGTGCCCATCGTGATCGCGCTGGCCGTCGGCACGCTCGGCTTCTGGCTCGGCACAGGTCAGGGCGCCGGGGCGGCGTTCACCGCGGCGGTGGCCGTACTGATCATCGCCTGCCCCTGCGCACTCGGTCTGGCCACCCCCACCGCGCTGCTGGTCGGCACGGGGCGCGGCGCTCAGCTCGGCATCCTGATCAGGGGGCCCGGGGCGCTGGAATCCACCCATGGGATCGACACCGTCGTGCTGGACAAGACCGGCACGGTGACCGAGGGCAAGATGAGGCTGGTCGAGGTCGTCACCGCCGACGGCGTCGCGGAGGAGGAGGTGCTGCGCCTGGCCGGTGCGCTGGAGCACGCCTCCGAGCACCCCATCGCCAGGGCCATCGCGCGTGGCGCGGCCAATCGGGTGGGCGACCTGCCCACACCGGAGGACTTCGCCAACGTCGAGGGCCTGGGCGTGCAGGGCGTCGTCGACGGCCACGCGGTCCTCGTCGGACGGCCTGCCCTGCTCGCCGAATGGTCCCAGCACCTGCCCGCCGACCTGGAGCGCGCGCTGCGGGCCGCCCAGGAGGCCGGCCGTACGGCTGTCGCGGTCGGCTGGGACGGCGCGGCACGCGCGATCATCGTGGTCGCCGACACCGTGAAGCAGACCAGCGCAGAGGCGATCAGGATGCTGCGCGGCCTGGGGCTGACCCCGGTGCTGCTCACCGGCGACAACGAGGCCGTGGCGAGATCGGTCGCCGCCGAGGTGGGAATCGACGAGGTGATCGCCGGGGTGCTGCCCGCCGGCAAGGTCGACGTGGTCAAGCGGCTGCAGGCCGAGGGCAGGAAGGTCGCCATGGTCGGCGACGGGATCAACGACGCGGCGGCGCTCGCGCAGGCGGATCTCGGCCTGGCCATGGGCACCGGCACCGATGTCGCGATCGAGGCCGCCGACCTCACCCTGGTCCGCGGCGACCTGCGGGTGGCGGCGGACGCGATCCGGTTGTCGCGCCGCACGCTGCGCACGATCAAGGGCAACCTGTTCTGGGCGTTCGCCTACAACGTGGCCGCGCTGCCGCTGGCCGCCGCCGGCCTGCTCAACCCGATGATCGCCGGAGCCGCGATGGCGTTCTCCAGCGTCTTCGTGGTCAGCAACAGCCTCCGGCTGCGCCGGTTCAAGTAGAACTCCCCCCTTGGTGTCGTTCCGCCGGGCCCGCCCGGGTGGTTGATCGCGGTCGGTAGGCGATCACCGCCGTGGCGGGCCCGCCTCGCGTGCTCGCTCCCCTGAAATGTCGGTCGGCC
>BCRI01000157.1 GCA_001552515.1 Sphaerimonospora mesophila NBRC 14179 = JCM 3151 | reverse complement strand
GGGAGACGGCGACCCGGCTGAGGGCCGACGAGAACACCAGCCACATCAAGGTCGTGCTCATCACGGCGAGGGCGCAGGAGGACGATCGCCGACGTGGTCTCGGCATCGGCGTCGACGCGTACCTGACGAAGCCTTTCGACCCGGCCGAGCTGATCCAGGTCGTCCGCGACCTGGCGACCCGCGACTCCTCCGCCGCCTGACCGGCGGGCGGGTAAGCGGATGCGTACGGGGACCGGGTGCCGTCGGCCCCCGGAAGGTGGTATGCCTTCCTGTACGTGATCGCGAGAGGAGCGCCCGGTGGTGGACCGCCCTGCCGAAGACCTTTCAACATACGGCAGCCGCGTCAGGGGCTGCGTCCTGGGCGGAGCGATCGGGGACGCCCTCGGCGCGCCGATCGAGTTCTCCTCGCTCGCAGGCATCCGCGAGGAGTACGGTCCGGCCGGGATCACCGGCCTCGTCCCGGACGGACAAGGCAGGATCGGCCTGATCACCGATGACACCCAGATGACGCTCTTCACGCTGGAGGGACTGCTGCGGGCGGATGTCCGGTTCGCCCAGCGCGGCGTCTGCCACGTGCCGTCCGTGCTGCGCTCCGCCTATCTGAGGTGGCTGGACACCCAGCAGTACGCCGCCCCGCCGGCCCGTGAGCCCGAGCGGTTCTTCCGTACCGGCGGACTACGCGAGCAGCGCTGGCTCTACGCGCGCCGCGCGCCCGGCAACGCCTGCCTGTCCGGGCTGCACGCCCAGCTGGGCGGCCACGCGGGTGGTGGGACGGGCGGCGAGGTACGGCTCGGCGAACCCGGCCCGGTCAACCCCGGCTCCAAGGGCTGCGGGACGGTCATGCGCTCCGCGCCGTTCGGGCTGGCCGGGGGAGCCCCGCGTCAGGTCTTCGAGACGGCGGCGGAATGCGCCCGGATCACCCATGGCCATCCGACCGGTTACCTGGCCGCCGGCGCCTTCGCCGTACTGATCCATTTCCTCGTCCGGGGCGCCACGATCCGCGCGGCCGTGACGGACGCCATGGAGATCCTCGCCGACTACCCGGCGCACGAGGAGACCACGGAGGCGCTGCGCGCAGCGGTCGCCCTCGCCGATCGTGGCGACCCCACCGCCGAGAAGGTGGAGTCCCTCGGCGGGGCCTGGATCGCGGAGGAGGCCCTCGCCATCGCGGTCTACTGCGTGCTGGTGGAGCACGGTGAGGCGCCGGCGGACCGCGACCCATCGCGGCGGGCCCTGCTCCTCGCCGTCAACCACTCGGGCGACAGCGACTCGACCGGCGCCATCTGCGGCAACATCCTGGGCGCAAGGTACGGAGATCTCGCGCTGCCCGGTGAATGGCTGGTCCACCTGGAGGGACGCGCCGCCATGACCGAGCTCGCCGACGACTTCGCGCGGCAGATGACCGACGGCCGTTCCGCCAGCCGCTCCGAGGGCTGGCTCGCCAGATATCCGGGCGATTGACCTCGCCGAGGCAAGCGCCGGCTCCTCCGACCGCTGACGAACTCACCCCTGAGCGGGCCGCCGTGCCCGGCAGCGGATACAGCGGCAGGACTGCTTCATCTCTGACCTGGCCTGGAGGGCTTCCTCGGTCTCTAGAGGGCCGGGCCGGCCTGCTGATGTTATCGATAACACTCAGAGAAGAGGGGTCCGGTCCTCACAAGGATGTGCCGTAGATCACGTTTGACCGGTCTTGATGTGTGGGGTCCTAGTTAGGTAAACCTAATTTAGGTAAGCCTAACCTTCACTCTCGATCGAGAGTCCGTGACCAGAGGTCTTCGTGCGCTCCAATTCCCTCAGGCACCGGCTGTTCGGTGCGCTCGTCATCCCCGCGCTGTTCGTCCTGGGCGCCTGTGGCGGTACCGCCGCCGGTTCCGGTGACTCCACCGCCTCATCATCGGCCTCGTCGGCGGCCGCCGCCTCGGCGGAACCGGTGACCGTCACCCATGCGCAGGGGACCGCGACCATCCCGGCGACGCCGCGGACCGTGGTGGTGTTCGACATCGGCGTGCTGGTCACGCTGGACGAACTCGGCGTGCCCGTCGCCGGCGTCCCGCAGCTCGACACGCTGCCCGACTCCCTGGCCGAATATCGCTCCGACGACTACGCCAAGGTGGGGTCGCTCTTCGAGCCGGACTACGAGAAGGTGGCCGCGCTCGATCCCGACCTGATCATCATCGCGGGCCGGTCGTCGGCCGCCTATCCCGAGCTCAGCAAGATCTCCACGACGGTGGACCTGACGGTCGATTACGAGAACTTCCTGTCCAGCTTCCGCCGGCGCACCGAGGCACTGGGGACGATCTTCGGAAAGCAGGACCAGGTCAGGCAGCGGCTCGACGCGCTCGAAACCACGGTGGGCGAGGTCGCGGCCAAGGCACAGGGCAAGGGCACGGGTCTGGTCGTGCTGACCACCGGCGGCAAGCTGAGCGCGTACGGACCCGGCTCCCGATTCGGGCTCGTCTACGACCCCCTGGGCGTGAAGCCCGCGGCGGACGACCTCGCCAAGGACAGCCACGGAAACGCCATCTCGGCCGAGTTCCTGGCCAAGGCCGACCCCGATCTCCTCTACGTCGTCGACCGCGACTCGGCCATCGGGGAGAGCGGCAAGGCCGCCGAGCAGGTTCTGGACAACGAACTGGTCAACCAGACGAAGGCCGCGAAGAACGACAAGATCGTTTATCTGGACGCCTTCGTCTGGTACATCGCACCGAACGGCCTGAGCTCGGTGGAGGCGATGGTCAAGGCGATCGGCGACAGCCTGTCGTGAGCGGTCTCCTCCCGTTGCGAGGGGAGGCGGAGCGCCCGCCTGTGGAGTCCGTGGAGTGTACGGACTCCACAGGCGGGCGTCCGGTCCGGGGCGGCTCTCCGGATCGGGGCAGGGTGAGACTCTGGCACATCGTGACCGGAGGGGTGCTGCTCGTCCTGTCGGCCTTCGGATCGCTGTTCGTCGGCGTCGCCGAGGTCACTCCCTGGGGGCTGCTGCACGCCGACTCCGCCGCAGTGCTGGTCTTCCTCGAATCCCGGGTGCCCCGGCTGCTGGCGATCCTGCTCGCCGGCATGGGGATGAGCGTGGCCGGTCTGGTGATGATGCACATCACCCGGAACCGCTTCGTCTCGCCCTCGACGGCCGGTACGACGGAGTCGGCGAGTCTGGGCGTGCTGGTGGCCACCCTCTTCGCCGGCTCCGAGGCGGTCTTCGTGAAGATGGGCGTCGCCGTGGTCTTCGCGCTGGCCGGCACCTTCCTCTTCCTGGTGATCCTGCGTCGGCTGACCTTCAGCGACATGATCCTGGCCCCCCTCGTCGGCATCATGTTCGGTGCCGTCATCGGCTCCGTGACCACGTTCTTCGCCTACCGGGCCGACCTGCTGCAGACCCTCGCGACGTGGACCAGCGGTGACTTCTCGGGCGTGCTGCGCGGCCGCTACGAGTTGCTGTGGCTGGCCGGCGCGGTGACGCTGCTCGGCTACCTCTACGCTGATCGCTTCACGGTCGCCGGGATGGGCCGCAGCTTCTCGATCAACCTCGGTGTCGCCTACGACCGGATCGTCAACACCGGCCTGGTGCTGGTCGCCGTGATCACCGCCGTGGTCGTCGTCACCGTCGGGGACATCCCCTTCCTGGGGCTGATCGTGCCCAACCTGGTGACGATCGTGCTCGGCGACAACCTGCGGCGCATCCTGCCCGTGACCGCTCTCACGGGGGCGTTCTTCGTGCTGATCTGCGATGTGATCGGGCGGCTCATCCGGTTTCCGTACGAGATCCCGGTCGCGACCGTGGTGGGGGTCGTCGGCGCGGGCGTGTTCCTGGCCCTGGTGCTCAGGAACCGGAACAGGACGGCCTGAGCGATGACGACGAGAACCGTCCAGGTGACGGCGACACACCTTCCCCCGGCTTCGGCCGGGGCGTTCCGGGACGCCCGCCGCCGCGAGCGCCGTACCCTCGCGGTGCTCGTCGTGGTGGCAGCGGCCGTCCTGGTGGGCTTCTGCACGATCGGTCTGGTCGGCAACTGGGAGTACGCACTCGGCATCCGGCTGCGCAAGGTCGCCACGATGATCGTGGTCGGGTACGCCATCGCCTGCTCCAGCGTGATCTTCCAGACGGTCACCGGCAACCGCATCCTGACTCCCGGCATCATGGGGTTCGACGCGCTGTTCGTGCTGATCCAGACGCTGATCGTGTTCTTCTCCAGCGGACTGGCGCTCACCGCCGCCGACCCCCGGCTGCTGTTCGCCGGCCAGGTGGTGACCATGGTGGTGTTCGCGAGCGCCCTCTACCGCTGGCTGTTCGGCCGCCGGAGCCGGGACCTGTACGTCCTGGTCCTGGCCGGCGTCATCTTCGGCACGCTTTTCTCCAGCCTGTCCTCCCTGGCCTCGCGGCTGATCAACCCCAACGACTTCGTCGTGCTGCAGGACACCCTGTTCGCGAGCTTCAACCAGGTGGATCCCGGCCTGCTGCTGCTGTCCGTCCTCCTGATGCCGGCGATGACGGCCTGGGCGGCCCGCCTGTTCGCCCGGCTCGACGTGGTCGCACTCGGACGGGATCACGCGATCGGCCTCGGCGTCGACCATTCCTCCGTGGTGAACCAGGCCCTCGTGGCGATCGCCGTCCTGGTGTCGGTGTCCACCGCGCTGGTCGGCCCGATCACGTTCCTGGGGCTGCTCGTGGCGAACCTCGCCCGGCAGCTCACCGGCACCTACCGGCACCGCGTCCTGGTCCCGGCCGCGGGCCTCGTCTCGGTGATCGTCCTCCTGGGCGGCCAACTCGTCCTGGAGCAGGTGTTCTCGCTGAACACCGCGCTCAGCGTGATCATCAACTTCGCCGGCGGTGTCTACTTCATCGCCCTGCTCGTCCGGGAGTCACGACGGTGATCCAGATCGACCATGTCACCAAGCGGTACGGCGAAACCACCGTCGTCGACGACGTCTGCCTGTCGATCCCCAAGGGCGGCGTGACCTCCATCATCGGGGCGAACGGCGCGGGGAAGTCGACCCTGCTGTCCATCGTCAGCCGGCTCCTGCCGTCCGACAGCGGCTCGGTCACCGTGGACGGCCTGGACGTGGCGACCACCCCGAGCGGGAAACTGGCCCGCCGCCTGGCCGTACTCCGCCAGGAGAACCACATGAGCGTACGGCTCACCGTGCGCGAGCTGGTGGCCTTCGGCCGCTTTCCGCACTCGGGGGGCCGGTTGACCTCACACGACCTGGACCTGGTGGACGAGGCCATCGGCTACTTCGAACTGACCGACCTGGCCGACCGCCACCTCGACCAGCTCTCCGGCGGGCAGCGCCAGCGCGCGTACGTGGCGATGGTGCTCTGCCAGGACACCGACTACGTGCTGCTGGACGAGCCGCTGAACAACCTCGACATGCGGCACTCGGTGCAGATGATGCGCCGGCTGCGCCGGATGGCCGACGAGTTCGCCAAGACCGTGGTCCTGGTCGTGCACGACATCAACTTCGCGTCCTGCCACTCCGACACGATCGTGGCGATGAAGAACGGGAAGGTGATCGCTCAGGGGGACACCGCCGCGATGATGTCCCCCGACGTGCTGCGCGAGGTCTACGACCTGGACATCGACGTCCACGACTTGTCCGGCCACCGCATCGGCGTCTACTTCTCCTGAGCCATGCCGCCGTCACGGACGGGGATCACCGGCACAGCCGGGGGGCGGGGTCTTCATCGGTTCCTCGGCCCAGCGCAGCTCGCAATCGCCCGTGACGATGGGGTGCCGGCCGCGCAGTGCCGTACCGGCCTCCAGCGACCCGGCCAGTGCCTCCAACATGGCGACGTAGGACGGCCAGCCCATCGGGCCGTCGTACCTGAGGTTCTCGTTCCACCCGACCTCGCCGATCCGGCCGGTACGCGGTTCGACGAACAGGTTCTTTCCGGTGCCCGTCGAGCCGATCGCCAGCAGGCTGCCGTGCCATTTTCCGCGCTCGGGGTCGGCCGCCTCGAGGTCACCGCCCACCACGAGGTCATGACACCTGTTCCGGTTGACGGAGTCGATGCCGGTGAGCCCGAGGAGTCCGTAGGTCGGGGGCAGGTGGAACCCGTTGCCGAGGTTGCCGCCGGCACCGTCGTGGCGCAGTAGAGAGGCGTACAGGTCGTCGGGAAGCCTCCGGTTGTGGCTGCCCTCCCACTGGGCGAGGTGCTCGGGTTTCGCCGGGGGGTTCAGCCTGCGGAGGGTGCCCGACGCGTGTGCGCCGAGCCGGCGTTCGATCCGGTCCCACGCCCGGTTCACCCGTACGGCGACCGCCGGGTCGGGCGTTCTCGGGGAATACGTGGGCTCAGGTCCGAAGGTCGTGACCACCTCCGGCTCCGGTCGGGATGCCGGATCGGCGCCGGACTCGTCGTCCCAGATGATGGGCTCGCAGCCGACGGCCCGGGCCTCCTCCGGCGTGAGCGCCTCGGCCCTGAGCCGCGCCTCGAACTCCGGATCGCTGCAGGAGAACGAGACCGAGTCACCGAACAGGACGGTGGAGCACGAGACGAATTCCTGCTGTTCCTCCTGCTCGGCCGTGCCGGCGACGACACCGCCCATCAACAGCGCCACGGCGATGATCGATCGCACGGCCCGTAACCGTCGAACCAAGATCACCGCAGTACTTTACCGATTCCCGGCCCCGGGGGACGTGCGCCCGGCGGGGTGGCCGGGCGCACGCGAGCCCGTACGGCTGCCGCGTTCAGGGGCGACCGATCAGGAGCAGGTGGTGCCGTTGAGGGTGAACGAGGTCGGTCTGGGGTTGGCGCCGGTGTAGGTCCCGTTGAAGCCGATCTGCACCGACTGGTTGGGATTGATGGTCTTGTTCCAGTCGAGGTTCGTGGCGGTCACGGCGGTCCCCGACTGGGTCCAGGAGGCCGACCAACCGGGCAGGCCGACCTTCTGGTCGCCGGGGAAGGCGAACTTCAGGGTCCACCCGCTGATCGGCGTGGTCCCGGCGTTGGTGATCGTCAGGTTGGCCGTGAAGCCGCCGCCCCAGTCGTTGACCGAGTAGGCCACCTTGCACGCCGCACCGGGGGAAGGCGACGGTGATGGAGACGGGCTGGGGGAGGGGGTCGGGGTGGGCAGGCCGGACTGGGCGATCGCGGTGAGGGTCTCGGACGGTGGGCTCGTGTTGCCCGCGGCGTCCCTGGCCACCACATAGAAGGTGTATGCCTGCCCCGTCACCAGGCCGGTGGCTATGTATATCGTGTTCGAGGCCGACCCGATCTTCGAGAACGTGCCGTCCTTCTCCATGTAGATGTCGTAACCGGTGACGCCGACGTCATCGGTGGCGGGCGACCAGCACATCGGGATCGCCTGGTTGAAGTCGTACCCGCACACACGAAGCGAGGTGGGGGCGGTCGGCGGCGTGGTGTCCGCCGGCGACGGGCTCGGCGACGGGCTGGGCGATGGACTGGGGGACGGGCTGGGCTCGGCGCCGGGCGGCGTGCCCCAGATGAGGCGGCCGTCGTCGTCGTAGAGCGTCATGTTGGCCGCGCCCTTGGCCGACCAGTCATTGCCGGGATCCCAGCTCGCGCCCTCGGCGACGCCGATCTTGAGCTGCACCTCACGCCGGTACTCGGACTGCCCGCCGGGGAAGATCAGCGTGCCGGTGCAGTCGACCTCGGCGTAGTAGGTGCGGCCTTCGAACGGATGCGGCCCGGTCGGCGTCTTGCACTGGGTGTAGGAGGTGCCGACGGTCACCTGGTCGGGTGTGGTGGACCCGTCGAGCGTGAAGTAGTAGCGGAACTTCGCCCGTTCGAGGACCGTCGCCGGCCAGGCGGACTTGTTGATGATGTACGTCTTGGCCGCCGTTTCGCGGGCCTGATGCGTGATCGTCGGCTCGAGGTAGAACTCCGGGCCGTCGGGGGTCTCCTGCGGCAGCGTGGTCAGCGGCGTTCCGCCGTACCGGCCGTAGAGGACGGCGAGCGAGCTGGTGATGCCGGAGTTGAAGTCGAGCGCGACCTCGTTCTTGACGTAGTCGCCGCGGCTGTCGGTGTAGGAGTCGGCCGCGTCGGGGCCGCCGACGAGTCCGCCGTACAGGATGTGCCGGCTGACCGCCGGCTCGCCGTCCGGCCCGGCGTTGGTCCACGAGCCGTGCGCGCCACGATGATGCGGATTGCGCGGTGGGTTGACGCCGAAGCCGATCATGTAACTGGAGTGCCGGGGATTGTCGCCGAGGGCGTAGTCGATCTGCCGCTTGCCGAAGTCGTGATAGCGCGAGTAGAGCGGGTCGGCCTCGCCGAGGTGGTCCGCGTACCTGAGCGCGACGAAGGCGGTGTTGGCGGCCATGCGCAGTGAGGCCCAGTGGAAGATGTACGCCAGGCCGCCCGGGGTGATCGTGCCCTTCTTGCCCTTGTATCCGACGGTCCAGTAGTCCAGGTAGCGCTGGACGTCGCTCTTGTACCGCTGCTCACCGGTCAGCTCGGCCATCTGCTCGTAGACGGCGTACTGCTTGTCGTTCCAGCCGAAGCCGAAGTTGAACACCGGCACCTGCGCCCCGTTGCCTCCGGGGTCTTCCTGGGTGCCCATCTTGGGGTAGAACTCCCGGGCCCGGTCGAGGTAGCCGTCGGTGCCGGTCGCGCGGTAGAGCCAGACGGCGGCCCAGGCCAGCTCGTCCCAGTACATCTTGGTCGCGCCCTCGACCTGGCCACCCTCACCGGTCGAGTTGTAGAAACCCTGGGCCGCGCTGACGCAGTTGACGTACGCGGTGTCGCGGCCGTTCACGCCCTTGGTCGTGTCGGCGAACGTGAAGAGCTGCTTGGCGTGGGTGAGCAGCTTGTCGGCGTACGCGGGGTCGGTCGGCCGGAAGACCATCGAGGAGGCGGCCATCGCGGCCGCGGTCTCCGCCGCCACGTCGGTGCCCGGACACGAGGAGGTGATCTTGTATACCGGCCGCTTGTGCCCCTTGGCCTCTACCGTCTCGGGGGCGCCCCAGTAGGAGTGGTCCTCGCCGCCGTCGCCGACCTGGACGTACAGGACATTCGGCTCGGGGTGGGCGTTGACGAAGTAGTCGCCCGCCTGGCGCAGCGTGTTCAGCAGGTACGGCAGCTGCCCGGACCTTTCGTAGGCGGCCCGGTAGTCGACGCCGCCCCAGGCGAGGGTCGTGGTCATCGCGGCCATCGGGAAGCCGAACTTGACGTGGTCGCCGGCGTCGTAGAAGCCGCCTGACAAATCCACCCCGGCGGCCTTGCCGTCGTTGACCGTGGAGTCGGCGCGCCAGGTCACACGATTGGACGCGGGCAGGCGTCCCGACTCCTGCGCCTCGTAGAACAGGAACGATTTCTGCAGTGCCTCGCCATAGTTGAAGCTCGGCTCCGCCGCGAGGGCGGAGGTGGAGATGTTCGCGATCGCCAGCATCGCGCCGGCCAGTGCGGCCGCCGTGCTCGCGCTCAGCAGCCGTTTCGGTAGTCGCATCGAGTGCCCCTTATGAGAATGGGGGAAGGCTCCCGTCGCGATCGTCCGGCGAGGTGGCGGCGTGGTCCAAGGGTCGCCCCGGCGGCGCGGTGGCCGCTCCAGGTCAGGGGCGATCCGGCGACTGAAAGTTTCAGCCGCCGACGCGGCCTGACGTGCGCTCATTCGGCCGGGCGGGGATGCCCGACCTGTCGGCTCCGCGAGGTCGCCCCGCGGCGTGATCCGCTCAGCCGCTCAGGAGGAGACGGCCTCGACGTCGGCGACGATGCAGGAGATGTTGTCGGGGCCGCCGCCCTCGTTGGCGAGGTCGATCAGCCGGCGCACCGCCTCCTCGGGTTCGCCCGCGGTCGTCAGCACATGGTGCAGCGCCTCGGGATCCAGCACGGCGGTGAGTCCGTCGGAGCACAGCAGGTAGCGGTCCCCGGGAAAGACGTCACGCATCGAGAGATCGGGGTCGGCGGCACCGGTGGTCTCGAGTGCCCGCAGCAGCAGCGAACGGTTCGGATGCCTGGCCGCCTGGTCCGGGCTCAACCGTCCGTCGTCCACCAGCGACTGGACCAGCGTGTGGTCTCTCGTGATCTGGTAGAGGTTCCCCTCGCGCAGCATGTACGCCCTGGAGTCGCCGACGTGCGCGAGCGCGAACCTGCTCGCACCATCCCACAGCATGGCCGTGACCGTCGTGCCCATCCGCTCCAGCGCGGGATCGCGCTCGGCCAGCTCACTCAGCCTGCGGCCGGCCTCCAGCACCGCTCCCTCGATCGCGGCGACGGGGTCCTCGGGCGGCGGGCCGTCCTCCAGCGCCGCCAGAGCCCCGATGGCGACCGCGCTGGCGACATCGCCGTGGCCGTGCCCGCCCATGCCGTCGGCTATGGCGAAGACGCGCTCGCCCGCGTGCACGGAATCCTCATTCTTGCTGCGGGAGCGACCGACGTCAGTGCCGGCGGCGTGACGAATGCGGTTGTGCGTCATGGTTTTGAGTAAACCACTGGTTGAATCGCTTCACAAGCTTAATGCTACTCTGAACTTCATGAGCCACGAGATCCCGGCTGCGCACGAGGCCACGGTGAACGCCGGCGAGATCGCCAGGCTGGCCGACGTCGGCCGGGCGGCGGTCAGCAACTGGCGCCGCCGCTATGAGGACTTCCCGCAGCCGGTGGGTGGCACCGCCTCCAGCCCCCTCTTCTCCCTTCCCGAAATAGAGGCGTGGTTGCGCCGCAACGGCAAGTCTTTCGAGCTGTCGATCGGCGACCGGGTCTGGCAGCGGCTGCGGGCGTCGGCCGGCGACCTGCGGCTGGGGGAGATGGTCGGCCACGCCGGGGCGTTCCTGCTCTACCTGAGGCGCGATCCGGCCGGCTGGGAGCGGCTCGCCCGCGATCCCGCCCTGGCCGTACGGCTCGGGCCCGCCGTCGAGGCCGTGACCGGCGACCTGCCGGCCAGGCTGCCCGGCCCTGGCCTCACCGACCCGAAGCTGATCCACCTGATCGCGGAGATGGCCGCACGGCAGGGCGACGCGGCGGCGTTCGAGTTCCTGTGCGAGCGCTACACCGAGGCGCACAGCCGGCGTCTGGCCGTCACCCGGCACGACCTCGCCGCGGTGATGACGCGGCTGGCCTGCGCCGACGCGAAATCCGTCCTCGACCCGGCCTGCGGCATGGGGACCCTGCTGCTCGGCGTGCCGCGGCCGGTCCGGCTGCTCGGGCAGGAGGTCAACGAGACCGTGGCGGTGCTGACCGCCGTACGGCTGCTGCTGCACGGGCACAGCGCGTGGATCGTCGCGGGCGACACCCTGCGCGCGGACGGCTTCGTCGAGGAGCGGGCCGATGCCGTGGTGTGCGATCCGCCGTTCAACGAGCGGGCATGGGGCCACGAGGAGCTGGTCGGCGACCCCCGCTGGGGATATGGCATGCCGCCGCGAGGCGAGTCCGAGCTCGCCTGGGTGCAGCACTGCCTCGCCCATGTGCGACCGGGCGGGCCCGTCGCCATCCTGATGCCGGTCGCCGCCGCCGGACGGCGCTCGGGCCGGCGGATCCGGTCGAACCTGTTGCGCGGCGGGGCGCTGCGTGCCGTGATCACACTGTCGGCCGGAGGCCCGGACCTGTGGCTGCTGCGCCGTCCGGTCCCCGGCGAGGCCCGGTCGGCGACGTTCCTCGTGGCCGACGCCTCCGATGACCTGTCGGTCGTCGAGTCTGCGTGGCGGGCCTGCCTCGCCGGGGCCGAGCAGGCCGAGTCCGGGTCGTCCGAGGCGCCGCGGGGCGGCCGGGCCGTACGCATAGTCGACGTCCTCGACGACGAGGTGGACGTCGCACCCGCCCGGCATCTGTCGGCTCCCGGCGACGCCCGGGAGTTCCCCATCGTCCGCGACCGGTTCCGTACGGCGGTGGCCGCGCTGGCCGATGCCGTACCGGACCTTGCCGTGCTCGCCGAGGCGAGCGCGGACGGCGTGGGCGGCGCGGACGGCGTGGGCGGGACGCGCGCGGCCGACGGCTGGGACGGCTCGGCCACGACCATCGCCGAGCTGGCCAAGGCGGGCATGGTGACCGTCCGGCACTCTTCGCTCAAGGCGCTGCCCGAGGCACACGGTCCGGTCCGCGTGCTCACCGTCGACGACCTGGCGGTGGGCGGGCCGCCGTCCGGATCGATGCCGTCCGGAGGGGGCCTGGTCACGATCCAGCCCGGGGATATCGTCGCCTCCGCGATCACCGCTCGGGTCGCCGAGGCGGAGGGCGCGGTGCTGGGCCCGCACCTCAGCGTCTTCCGGGTGGACCCCGGCAGGATCGACCCGGAGTTCCTCGCGGGCCTCCTGCGCTTCGCCGCGAGCGGAGGGACGAGCAGGCCCGGGACCAGCAGGGTGGGGGCGAGCCGGGTCGGAGTGAGCCGGGTCGACGTCCGCCGCACCCGCGTCCCGCGGCTGCCCATGGCCCGCCAGCGCGCGTACGGCAGGGCGTTCCGGCGGCTTCTCGCCCTGGAAGACGGGCTCAGGGAGGTGAACGCTGCGGGGGAGACGCTCGCCCGCGCCGGGGTCGAGGGGTTGATCTCCGGCACTCTTCTTCCCCCTGCTTGAAGGTGTAGCTTTTTCCGGGACAGGCCGAGGGGAGGGGTGCATGGTCATCGGCGACCGCTACGAGCTCGACGACCTTCCGCTGGGCCAGGGCGGGATGGGCGCGGTCTACGGCGGTCACGATCGGCATCTCGACCGCAAGGTCGCGGTGAAGTTCCTCCGGCTTCCCGGCGGCCAGGACGAGGAACTGGAGCGCAGGTTCATCCGCGAGGCGCGGATCCTGGCCCGGCTGGAGCACCCGGGGGCGCCGGTCCTCTACGACTTCGGCACGTTCGAGCAGCGCCTTTTCCAGGTCATGCAGTTCATCGAGGGTGTGACGGTCGCCGACCTGCTCGGCGAGCACGGCCCGCTTCCGGTGCCCTGGGCCGCGGCCATCGCCGCTCAGGCGTGCGCCGTGCTGACGGCCGCGCATGAGCTGTCGATCTGCCACCGCGATCTCAAGCCGACCAACCTCATGCTCTGCCCGGACGGCAGCGTGAAGGTCCTCGACTTCGGGCTCGCCATGCTCCGGGAGGGGGACGCCCGCCCGTTCACGAGGATCGGACAGATCCTCGGCACGCCCGCGTACATGTCGCCCGAGCAGATCCAGAGCGGGGTCGCGGGGCCGAAGAGCGATCTGTACGCCCTCGGCTGCGTCCTGCACGAGATGCTGACCGGCAGGCAGCTGTTCACCGGGCCGACGGAGTACGCGGTGTTCGACAAACAGGTGAAGGCACGGCCCCCGCGGGTCCCGAACGTGCCGGCCGCGCTGGACCGGCTGATCGCCGGCCTGCTGGAGAAGAAGCCGGAGAACCGGCCGGCCGACGCCTGTGAACTGTACGAGCGGCTGCAGCCCTTCGCGGTCGATCTCCCCATGCTGCCCGGCTTCCTCAACCCCCCGTCCGTCCCGAGCCCCGGCCGGATGTACGCCCGCATGGTCGGCCGCGTGTGATGACGGGGTGAACAGGCTGATCTGACTGTCCCGCGCAAAATCCGTATGATCTGGAACTTTGCCGAAGAAAAGAGACCCCTGTGGGGGACGGGACGCGGGAAGGAAACCAGACGCCATGACGGTGAATCCGTGCGGGCGCTGTGGATGGGCTGTGCAGCCTGACCGGCAGGCGCCGGGGTTCTGGGTGGACCAGTGGAACGGCAGACACTGCGGTGGTGATCCGCGCTATCCCCACTACACGGCCGTGGCCAAGAAGAGCAACACGGCGCTCATCGTGGTCGGCTGCGTGGGCGGGGTGGTCATCCTGGCCGCCGCGGCGGCGTTGGTCGCAGTCGTGACCAGAGGCGCCGACGGGCCGATCGCCGCGCCGGCCGAGCGGTCGAGCTCTGGCATCCCGACCGCGGAGGCCGGCGCACCGCCGAGTGCCGATGCCCGGTCCGGTGAGGAGCCGGCCAAGCCCCGCGATCCCGAGGCGCCCGTGCCCTGCGAGGAGCGGAGTCGTGTCATGCACTGCTTCCCCGTGTCGGGGCCGGAGCTCGTGGCACGGATCGAGAAGACGCCGAAGTGGCGTTGCCACAAGGCGGGTGAGAAGGACGACAGCGGCCGCACGCTCAGGGAGCCCGAGTGCCGGACCCGCAACCAGACCAACACGAGAAGCGCCTCCATCCAGTACGCCGCCTACCCGCGCGGGGACGGGTCGAAGATGGAGGGGGTGCGCATCTCGGGCGCGGCGCGAGCCCTGAACGGGGCCGTGACCGCTCAGGACGCCACAAAGGTGAGCACCGAGGTGTTCGAGATGGCGGTGACCCATCTGTGGCCCGATGACACGGCGCTGCAACGCGAGGCGCGCAAGGCTCTGGCCGGGCTGCGGAAGAAGGAGTGCAGGCCCGCCGTCGAACCGGAAACGGTGAAGCTGTCGGCGGGGTACGAA
>BCRI01000156.1 GCA_001552515.1 Sphaerimonospora mesophila NBRC 14179 = JCM 3151 | reverse complement strand
CCGCCACACCGCGGCCCACGCCCACCCCCACCCCGACACCCACTCCCACCCCTACCCCCACGCCGACCCCGACCCCGACCCCGACACCGACGCCCACGCCGACACCCAATGACGGGGGATGCACCGCGACCATGCGCACGGTGAACTCCTGGCCCGGCGGATTCCAGTCCGAGGTCTCGGTACGCGCCGGCGACTCGGCGATCAGAAGCTGGACGGTGAACTGGAACTGGACCGGTTCCCAGGGCATCACCCAGCTGTGGGGAGGCCTCCACTCCGGCTCCGGCTCGTCCGTCACCGTGCGCAACGAGTCCTGGAACGGCAACGTCGCGGCCAACGGCACCACCACCTTCGGGTTCATCGGCAGCGGCTCCCCCGCCACACCCTCGCTGACGTGTAGCGGGTCCTGACCGATGACACACCCCTGATCCCAGGAGGGAGCCGACATCCGGGCACTCTCGCCCACGGGCGGGGGTGCCCTTCTGCGTGAAGTCGGCGACCGTGCTCGGCACCCCCGGTGATCGGCGACACCGGGGTTGGCGGCACGTGATCGGTGACGCGACGTTCAGCGACACGGTATTTGGCGACACCGTGTTGCTATAGTTCGCGACATGCCGTCGCCAAACCCACGCCAAAGTTGGTTGCCGCTGGCCGTGCTCGCGGTGGGCGTATCGATGGTCGTCATCGACGCGACGATCGTGAACGTCGCCGTCCCGGCGATCCTCGCCGACCTCGGGCTCGGCGCCACCGATGTGGAGTGGATCAACTCCATCTACTCCCTGATGTTCGCCGCCCTGCTCATCCCGCTGGGCCGGCTGGGCGACCTGCACGGCAGGCGGCGGCTGTTCGCCTGGGGCATCACGGTCTTCCTGCTGGCGAGCGTGCTGGCGGCGCTCTCGGTGAGCGGCCCCATGTTGATCGGGGTGCGGGCGATCCAGGGCGCGGGAGCCGCGATGGCGGTCCCGATGACCCTCGCCATCATCAACTCGATCTACCTCGGCAGACAGCGCACGATCGCCTTCGCGGTCTGGGGATCGATCATCGGTGGCATGGCCGCGGTCGGCCCCCTGCTCGGCGGCTGGCTGGTCACCGAGCACGGCTGGCGCGCCGCGTTCTGGGTCAACCTGCCCATCGGCGCGCTGGTGCTGCTCGGTGCGCTGCGCGTACCCGACTCCAGAGACGATCACACCACCGGCACCGACCTGCCCGGCGTCGCGCTGGCCGTGCTCGGCACCACCGGCGTGGTCTTCGCCCTGATCGAGGGCCAGCGGTACGGCTGGCTCGACCCCCTGCGGCCCGCCCACGTGCTCGGCCTGCGGTTCGAGGACGTCTCCCCGGTGCCGTTCGCCCTGGGCATCGGCCTGCTGGCGCTGGTCGCCCTGGTGCTGCTGGAACTCCGGCGGGCACGGGCCGGGCGACCCGTGCTGATCGATCTGACGCTGTTCCAACTGCCGAGCTTCCGGTACGGCTCGGTCGCGGCGCTGATCGTCTCACTCGGCGAGTTCGGCATGATCCTGGTGCTGCCGCTGTTCCTGCAGTCCGCGCTCGGATACAGCGCGTTCCAGGCCGGGCTCGTCATCGCGACGCTCGCCCTGGGGACGTTCCTCGCCGGCGGCATGGTTCCGGAGCTGTCGAAGAAGTGGTCCAGCCGGGTGATCGTCCGGGTCGGCCTCTCGCTGGAGGCCGTGGGCGCGGCGGGGATCGGAATGTCCCTGACACCCGGCATGAGCGCATGGCCACTCGTGCCGTGGCTGGTCGTGTACGGCACCGGCATCGGCTTCGCCACCGCCCAGCTCACCAGCGTCCTCATGGCCGACGTGCCGGCCCGGCAGTCGGGACAGGCCTCCGCGATGCAGAGCACGATCCGCCAACTCGGCGCCGCGCTGGGGGTCGCCGTCCTCGGCGGGGTGCTGGTGGCCGGTCTCGGCTCGGCCGTCGAGCGCAACCTGGCCGACCGGCCCGAGGGCATCCGTACGAGCGTGGCCCGCGTGGTCTCCGACAGCGCCGGTGCCGCCATCCCCGGACTGCGTGACCCCGCGATCCACGCCGCCGCGGTCCGAAGCGCCGCCGAGGCGACCCGTACGGTCACGATCACCACGGCGCTGGCGCTGCTGGTCGGGGTGGCCGCCACCCTGCTCCTGCCCCGTACGGTGGCCGGGGAGGAGCGGCACCCGCAAGCGTCGGCCACGGCCGATACTGGAGGTCGCGACCTGGAGGTGTAGATGCCAAGGATCACCGCGGCGACCGTCGCGGACCACCGGGCCAAGCAGCACGCCGCCCTGCTCGACGCGGCACGCGACATCCTGGCCACCGAGGGCGTGGCCGCGCTCACCCCCGCGGCCGTCGGCGCCCGGATCGGGCTGGCCAGGTCCAGCGTCTACCGATATTTCGCCTCGACGGCGGACATACTCGCCCAGCTCACGGAGGACGCCTTCCCCCGCTGGGCCGACAGGCTGCGCGCCGCCATCACCCCCACCGGCACCCCCGGCATCACTCCCGCCGGTTCGCCGCATGGGGCCGGATCGCTGCGGGACCGAGTGCGGGCGTACGGCAGGGCCGCGCTCGACTTCGTGGGCAGCCCCGACTACGCGCTGATCCCGGCCCTGCAGGCGATCGGGCTGTCGCCCGAGTGCCGGAACCGGGTGGACGAACTGCACGGAGAGCTGGTGGCGCCGCTCGCCGAGGTGCTGGACGAGGCGGGGTACGACCACTGCGACCTGCGGGCCGAGCTCGCCTGGGGTGTGCTGCGCGCCGGCGCTCGTCGCCTGATGCCCGATCATCCTCGTGGCCGGACGCCGATGACGGACGCCGAGATAATCGAGATCACCCTCGACGCGCTCGACCGCGTGCTGCGCTGATCCGCCGCCGGTCCGGGACTCGAAGAGAACGATCGACCGTACGGTTCGACGAACCACTCGTCATCAGGCCCCGACTGGTCTAGCCTTCACATCACCCAGAAATTCCGCACTTAGGCATTTGGGTGCAAATCCCCCTCGCTCGGTGGCCTCCCCGCTCCCCGAGCATCGGACCGACATGAAGGCGGCCCACCATGAGCGTGCATGTTCACGTCCGCCACACCGACGGCCTGGCCGTCACCGAGGACGGAGAGCTGATGGAGACCACCCGCTGCCAGTGCGGCGCCACCTGGACGAGTACGTTCCGCGTCGAGGAGGGCGACCCGGAAGGCTGACCACGTTCCCGTCTACCTGGCCAGGGCGGCCACGAGTGCGCTCCGCGCCTCGACCAGAGAAGGTCCGTACCAGGTCAGATGCCGGCCGCTGACCAGAGCGGCCGGGATCTCGGGGAAGAATCCGGGGCCGTCCTCCGCGGTGAAGCGGTAGGGCTCGTCCGGGAGGACGACGAGTTCGGCGCCCGCCGCCAGCAGCTCGGGCAGGGCGATCTTCGGATAGCGCTCCGGGTGACCCGCGTAGATGTTGCGTACGCCGAGCCTGAGCAGCAGATCGCCGGCGAAGGTGTCCCGTCCCAGCACCATCCAGGGCTTGCGCCAGATGGGGATCACCGCCTGCCGCTGAGCGGTGACGGGCGGGGCCGAGGACCACGCCCGTTCTGCGGCGGCGAGCCAGCCGGGCTCGGCGAGGCCGCAGGCCGATGTGAGCATCCGGCGCAGTGAGACGAACGCCTCGTCGAGCGTACGGATCCTCGTCACCCAGACGGGCACCCCGGCGGAACGCAGCGCCTCGATGTCGACCGGGCGGTTCTCCTCCTCGTTGGCCACCACCAGATCCGGCCGCAGGCCGGCGATGGCGGCCACGTCGGGATTCTTGGTGCCGCCCAGCCGCCGAACGGACAGCCCCTCCGGATGCGTGCACCAGGCGGTGGCGCCGATCAGCAGTTCCGGGGCCGACTCGGCGAGCGACTCGGTGAGCGACGGGACCAGGGACACCACGCGACGTACGGCGTCATGCGACGTGAACGGCGTCCCGAGATCGTCGACCGCCATGATCCCCATAGGCCCCATCCTGCCATGGCTCACTCCGATGGGAAGGGGAGCCGGTGGCACGGCACGCCTGACGGGGCGGACAGGGGGTAGATAGCCGCATGGAGCCTTCAGACCTCGGCGCGGAGGGGAGCAGATGCAGAGCAAGGCCGAGCTCATGCTTGGTGGTCTGCTACGCGCCAGCCATCTGGCCACCATGCTGGACCTTCCCGGCCTACTCGCCGAGCACGCCGCGATGGTCGGCTTCACGCAGACCATGATCTACGTGCCCGACCTGCAGCAGCAGTTCCTGCACCCGCTGCCCGGACAGTACGACGCACGCGGCCGGATGCTCGACCCCATCCGCATCGACACCACCGTGGCCGGGCGCGCCTTCCGCGACCTCGAGATCGTCTCGGTCCGGCAGGTCCCCGAGCCGCTCACCGACGAACCGCCGGACATGCTCTCCTCCCCCGGCCTGCGCCGACTGTGGGTGCCCATGCTGGACGGCGCTGAGCGGATCGGCGTGATCGGGGTGACCGTGCCGGTCGACAACGAGATGAGCAGGTGGTGGGCCCAGCGGCTGGGCACGCTGATCGCCCTGCTGATAGTGACCAAACGCGACCGCAGCGACGACTACGCCTGGCTGGTACGCGCCCAGGAGATGACCCTGTCGGCCGAGGTGCTGTGGAACCTGATGCCGGCCGCGACCTTCGCGAACGACCGACTCGTGATCAGCGCGTCGCTGGAACCCGCCTACGACGTGGGCGGAGACGCCTTCGACTACGGACTCAGGGGCGACAGGATACATCTGTCGATCTTCGATGCGATGGGGCACGACACGGCCGCCGGATTGACCGCGAGCATCGCCGTGGGCGCCTACCGCAACAGCCGCCGCAGCGGCGCCGGTCTGGTGGAGATCAGCGAAACCATCGACAGGGCCATCGACGACCAGTTCGGCGGCGGCCGGTTCGCCACCGGCATCCTGGCCACGCTCGACACCCAGACCGGCTGGCTGGCCTGGGTCAACCGGGGGCATCACCCGCCGCTGGTGCTGCGGCGGGGGCGGCAGGTCGCCACCTTGGACGAGACGCCGCCGGCGCCGCCCATGGGCCTGCGGCTGGGCCGTCCCGCCGAGCTCGCCCGCTACCACCTCGAGCCCGGCGACCGGCTGCTGTTCTACACCGACGGCATCATCGAGGCGCGCAGCCCCGAGGGGGAGCCGTTCGGCATCGAGCGCTTCACCCGCTTCGTGATCCGCCGGGAGGCCGACGGGATATCGGCTCCGGAGACCGTCCGCCGGCTGATCCAGAGCGTCCTGGCGCACCAGCAAGGCGTGCTGCAGGACGACGCGACCGTGCTGCTGCTCGAGTGGCGCACCCAACGGCACCGGAAGTTCGCGATGTGACGGATCCGCCCCACCTGATCGAGGGTGAGGCCGAGGTCCTTGAGCGCGATCAGCCGGTCGAGCCGGGACAGTTGCCCCGCCTCATAGTGGCGGTAGCCGGTGACCGGGTCGACCCGGGCCGGAGGGAGCAGGCCGAGCGCGTCGTAGTGCCGCAACATGCGTACCGACACCCGGCCAAGACGAGCGAAGTCTCCGATGCTGAACCTGACGCCTCCGGTCCATGGCCTCACACCGGGTCAGGGTCAACCACGTGCGAACCGGTCGATCCGGGGAAGTCGCCTTCTCCGGATCGACCAACCGTCACTCCGCGACGCGCACTGTCACTCCGCTGTGCGCACTGTCACTCCGCTGTGCGCTCGACGGGGAGCCACAGCTCGGCGTCCGCATGAGCACCGTCCTGCGACACGACCGTACGCGAGATCTCCGGTCCCGGCCGGCTGCGGTACGGATTCGACGGGAGCCACTGGGTGAACGCGTCCCGCCACAGATACTGCAGCGCCTGGGGGAAGGCGCCCGAACTCTCGAAGACCACCCACGCCCCGGCAGGAACCGTGAGAACGTCCAGGTCCTCGGGTGCCTCGGCACCGGTAACCACACCGTAGTAGTAGTCGAGCTCGGTGCCCTCCGCACGGCCGTCCGTGATCTGGTCGGCCACGTTGACGATCCCCCGCGGTTCCTGGTCGGAGAGCCCCTCCAGCCGCTGCCTGGTCTCCTGGTCGATGCTCCGCACGAACTCGACGATCGCGAGGTTCATCCCCTCGTGCACGAGGGGGACGCGGGCCTTCCTGCCCACCAGGCGGAACTCCTTCTTCTCCACTATCCGGTATCGCATGTCACCGCTCCCTTCGATGATGAGGCGGAAGGACATCCGGGGCTGGGCACGCAGCGGAGCGCCGGCCCGTCTGGCCTCACCGGGTCCGACGCCGTGCATGGCGCGGAACGCGCGCGCGAACGCCTCTCCGGAGCCGTAGCCGTACCGCACCGCGATGTCGAGCAGCGTCTCCTCGCCGGCGAGCACGTCGGCGCCGGCGACGGTGAGCCGCCTGCGCCGGACGTACTCCGACAGCGGGATGCCGGCCAGCGCGGAGAACATCCGCCGGAAGTGATATTCCGAGGTGACCGCGATCCGGGCGAGCTCGGCCACGTCGATCTCCTGATCGAGGTGCCGCTCGATGTGCTCCATGGCCTGGTTCAGCCGATCCAGCATGCCGTTCTTCCTTCGCTTTCAATCACGAAGCTAGGTGCGGACCATCCCGTCACACCCGACATCCTGTGCCCGGTGAAGTCGGATCGCTTCTGCTCACACGGGTTTGCCCGCCAGTAGGAAGGCCTGCCGGACCTTCTCCGTCGCGTCGGGCTCCCGCACCAGCCGAGCCCGTACGGCGAGGCCCGCCTGATCCAGCGAATCGGCGATGCGGTCGGGAGCCAGCCGGTTGAAATCGAGCGCGACCGGATGACCGAACGGCTCCGCCACGCGCAGCGGCCCGTCACCCACCTGGAAGGCGAGCAGCAGGTGACCGCCCGGGGCCAGCACGCGGCGGAACTCGGCGAACGTCGCGGGCAGCAGCTCCGGCGGGGTGTGGATGAGGGAGTACCACGCCACGACACCGCCGAGAGCGCCGTCCGCCAGGTCAAGATCCATCATCGAACCCACGTGGAACCTCAGATCCGGGTGATCCCGCCGGGCCGTTTCGACCATCGCGGGCGACAGGTCGACGCCGAAGACGTCCAGCCCGAGGGAGTGCAGGTACGCCGTCACCCGGCCGGGGCCGCAGCCGACCTCGACGACCGGACCGCCGCCGGTGGTCCGTACGAGTTCGGCGAACGCGGCGAGCATCGCGCGGTCCAGCGGCTTCGCCTGAAGCTCCTTCGCGAAGTGCTCGGCGTAGTCGGCGGCGATGGCGTCGTAGAACGTCCGCGTGGCGGTCAGGTGGGAGGGCTCCGTCATGGACGAGAACGATAGACCCGGAGCCCGTCCCCCGGGTCTCACCACGACCGGCCTCGCCCTCAGCGGGCGAGGTGACGGCTGATCACCAGGCGCTGGATCTGGTTGGTGCCCTCGAAGATCTGCATGATCTTCGCCTCGCGCATGTAGCGCTCGACCCGGAACTCCCGCGTGTAGCCGTACCCGCCGAAGACCTGCACCGCGTCGGTGGTGACCTTCATGGCGGCGTCGGTGGCGACCAGCTTGGCCACGCTGGCCTGTCTGCCGTACGGCAGGCCTGCGTCGCGGCGGCGGGCCGCGTCGAGGTAGGTCGCCCGCGCCGCGTCCACGGCGGCGGCCATGTCGGCGAGCAGGAAGCCGAGCCCCTGGTGATCGATGATCTTCTTGCCGAAGGTCTCGCGCTCCTTGGCGTACGAAACGGCCTCGTCCAGCGCGGCCTGGGCGAGGCCGGTGGCGCAGGCGGCGATGCCGAGCCTGCCGGAGTCGAGGGCGCTGAAGGCGATCTGCAGGCCCTGCCCCTCCGCGCCCAGCAGCCGGTCGTCCTCCAGGAACGCGCCCTCCCAGTGCGCGGTGGTGGTGGGTACGGCGTGCAGCCCCATCTTCTCCTCGGGACGGCCGAAGCTCAGGCCGTCCGCGGCGCCCGGCGCGAGGAAGCAGGAGATGCCCCGGCTGCCCTCGGCGGTTCGGGCGAACAGCGCATAGAAGTCGGCCCTGCCGCCATGGGTGATCCACGCCTTGCTGCCGCTGATCCGGTAGCCGCCCTCGACCTTCTCGGCCTTGCACCGGAGCGCGGCCGCGTCGGATCCGGCCTGCGGCTCAGACAGGCTGTAGCCGCCGATGAGCCGACCGGCCAGCATGTCGGGCAGCCACCGCTCCCGCTGCCGCGCCGTGCCGTACTCCACGACCGGGAAGCAGGCGAGCGTGTGCACGCTGCAGGCGACGGCGACCGCCGCCCAGCGCGCCGCCAGCTCCTCGATCACCTGCAGATAGACCTCGTACGGCTGAGCGCCCCCGCCGAACTCCTCCGCGTACGGCAGGCCGAGCAGCCCGGCGTCCCCCAGCAGGGTGAACAGTCCCTCGGGGTAGGTCTCCGCACGTTCGTGCTCGTCCACCCGGGTGGCCAGCTCCCGGTCGGCGATCTCACGGGTGAGCTCGATGAGGTCCGCTGCCTCCTGAGTGGGCAGCAGGCGGTCCACGGTCACGATCGGCTCCTCAGGTCCCAGGTGATGTAGGCGCTGCGCACGTCCTCAGCGTACTTCCGGACATAAGCCGCGTTCTGATATCCGGTTCAGATCGTCGGTCCGGATCGTGAGCCGTCCGCCCCCCGCATCCTCCGACCCCGCCGAGCGCACGGATCCCCCGTCGCCCGGCTGGCGTATGGTCGCGGGTGAACCACGGATCGGAGGATTGGCACTTGTCCGTCGAGCTCCATCACCGCGTCCATCACCGCGTCCATCACCGCGCTGTCGTCGCGGGCCCACACGGTGATCCGCCGATGGCGGCCGGCCGCGCCGAATCGGGGTGTCCGCGGTGAACGAGACGGTGCACACCGCGCACCCCACGAAGATCACCGGGATCGAGCTGCGCCGGATCGCGATGCCGCTGGTCACGCCGTTCCAGACGTCGTTCGGCACCGAGACGCGACGCGATGTGCTGCTGCTGCGGGTCGTCACCCCCGAGGCCGAGGGCTGGGGCGAGTGCGTGGCGATGTCCGCTCCGCTCTACTCGGCGGAGTACGTCGACGGCGCGGCCGATGTGCTGCGCCGCTTCCTGATCCCCGCGCTTCCCGCGCACGCCGACGCCCATGCGGTCGGCCGCGCCCTGCGCCCGTTCAAGGGCCATCGGATGGCCAAGACCGCCCTGGAGGCGGCCGTGCTCGACGCCGGGCTGCGCGCCGCCGGGCTGTCGCTCGGCTCCTTCCTCGGCGCCTCCGCCGACCGCGTTCCTGCCGGGGTGTCCATCGGCATCGTGGACTCGATCCCCGAGTTGCTCGACGTCGTCGCCGGTTACCTGGAGGAGGGCTACGTCCGGATCAAACTCAAGATCAAGCCCGGCTGGGACGTGGCCCCCGTACGCGCGGTGCGCGAGCGGTTCGGGCTCGACGTACCACTCCAGGTCGACGCCAACGCGGCGTACACCCTCGCCGACGCCGGACACCTGGCCAGGCTCGACGAGTTCGGCCTGCTGCTCATCGAACAGCCGCTCGCCGACGACGACATCGTCCAGCACGCCCGGCTCGCCACCAGGCTCACCACCCCGATCTGCCTGGACGAGTCCATCGAGTCCGCCGAGCACGCGGCGGCGGCCATCTCACTGGGAGCCTGCTCGGTCGTCAACATCAAGCCGGGCCGGGTAGGCGGCTACCTGGAGGCGCGGCGCATCCACGATCTGTGCCGGGCGCATGGTGTCGCGGCGTGGTGCGGCGGCATGCTGGAGACGGGCATCGGACGTGCCGCCAACGTCGCGCTGGCCGCGCTGCCCGGTTTCTCCCTCCCCGGTGACCTCTCCGGCTCCCGCCGCTACTTCACCACCGACATCACCCCGCCCTTCGAGCTCCGGGACGGCCACCTGACCGTGCCCACCGGCCCCGGCATCGGAGTCGAGCCGATCCCGGAGATCCTCGACGAGGTCACCACCGCCATCGAGTGGATCCCTCTGTAAAAGCTGTAAAGGTGGTCGACCCGTGCGGCAGCGCGCCCACGACTACCTGGGCGGCACAGTGGTGACACTGCCTGGGCGGCACAGTGGTGACACTCGAAGAGTCCCTCCCAGGTTCGGCCGCAGACCTGACACGGAATTGTCGCAGCCGCCTGATAGACGTGGAGGCATGGCGGTGAGTGTGGACGAGTTCCTGAAGATGCTGGCCGGGCTGCCCGAGGTCGAGCAGAGCGACGGGGGCGGCTGGGTCTCTCTGAAGGTGCACGACAAGGGCTTCGGTTACCTCTGGGAGGAGACCCAGACCGTAGGGCTCAAGCAGACGCTCGAGGAGCAGATGGCGCTCGTCGCGGAGCGCCCCGAGGTGTTCGAGGTCCAGTTCACGGCAGGCCGCTTCGGCTGGGTGGTGGTGCACCTCACGAAGATCGACGCGGATGAGTTGGCGGAACTGGTGACCGAGGCGTGGTGCCTGACCGCCCCCGCCCAACTGGTCGACGCGTACGAGGCCGGACACGCTCTCCTGTCCCGACACCGCAACCAGGAAAGCCTACGGTGATCGCCGCCGCGCTCAACCGCTACATCGCCCGCGAACTCTAGCGAATCATCACAGCGGATCACCACGGCGAATCACCACGGCGAATCACCACGGCAGACGATCACGAGCTCGCCGCCCGACATTCCTGGGAGCATCCGATTCTTCAGCAGCGCAGAAGAGGCGGTCCTCAGCAGCGCAGAAGGCGCTCGAACTGCTCGTCGGTCAGACGCAGGTCCGCGGCGGCGGTGTTCTCCTCCAGGTGCGCGATCGAACTCGTGCCGGGGATCGGGAGCATGACCGGTGAACGGTGCAGCAGCCAGGCGAGGGACACCTGCGCGCGGGTGGCGCCCAGCTCGGCGGCGACCTCCGCCAGCGGCCCGGTCGCCGACGCGTGCCCGCCGCCGGCGACCGGCAGCCACGGGATGAACGCGATGCCTTCGCGCTCGCAGTAGTCCAGCACATCCTCGTCGTCGCGACGGGTCAGGTTGTAGAGGTTCTGCACGCTCACGACCTCGATGTGCTCCCTGACCGCTTCGATCTCCGCGACCGACACCTGGGAGAGCCCGAAGTGCCGGATCTTCCCCTCGTCCTGAAGCTGCTTGGCCGCGCCGATCTGGTCGGCGAGCGGCACCTTGGGGTCGATGCGGTGGAGTTGGAACAGATCGAGGCAGTCGAGGCGGAGCCGCCGCAGGCTCAGCTCGGCCTGCTGGCGCAGGTATTCGGGACGGCCCAGCGGGATCCACTCGGCCCGAGACGGACGGCTCTGACCCGCCTTGGTGGCGATGAGCAGATTGTCGGGATAGGGGTGCAGTGCCTCGGCGAGCAGTTCCTCACTCGTGCCGGGGCCGTACGAGTCCGCGGTATCGATGAAGGTGACGCCCAGCTCGACAGCGCGACGGACGAGCGCGAGGGCGGCGGGCACGTCGGCCGGCGGCCCCCACATGCCGGGCCCGGTGATTCGCATCGCCCCGAAACCGAGACGGCCGACCGTGAAGTCTTTGCCGATCGTGATCGTTTCCTGCATCCCCGTCAACTCCCCTTGCTGATCGCCGGTGTCCCCGAGCGTACTGAGATCTGGCCGCACCCGCGCCCACCTGAAGTAAGCCCTCTCCCATGACGACGTGGACGTCCCGTCCGCCGGGACGCCTCAGCCGACCTTGACCGTGAAAATGGTCCACCGGCGGGCGATCTTCCCACCTCGCGCCGACTCGAAGCGCCACCACGTGCATTCGGTACGGCGACCGCCACTGGGGACCCCGCCCATCCTCATACCCGACAAAGGCGGTGTGGAGAATGTCGGGTGATCGGGGCCGGTATCGCCGCACGATGGGGACATGGATGACACGACCTTGATATCCCGTTTCCTCCGCGACGGCTTCGTGAAGTTGGAGGGCGCCGTCGCGCCTCGCGTGGCCGCGGACTGCGCACGGCTGCTGTGGCGAGAGACGGGCTGCGATCCGGACGACCCGTCGACGTGGACGCAGCCCGTGCACTGGGTGGGCGGCATGGCGCAGGGACCGTTCGCCGCCGCGCCCAATTCCCCGTCCCTGCATCACGCGTACGACCTGCTCGTCGGCGCGGGACGCTGGGAGCCGCGCTACTCGCTGGGCACGTTCCCGCTGCGCTTCCCGCACGAGGAGGAGCCGGACGACGCGGGCTGGCACATCGAGGGGAGCTATCTGCCGGAGGGTGAGACCTGGTACTTCACGAATCTGCGCTCCCGGGGCCGGGCGCTGCTGATGCTGTTCCTGTTCAGCGAGGTCGGTGAGGAGGACGCGCCGACCCGGATCCGGGTCGGCTCACACCTCGACGTGCCGAAGGTGCTGGAGAAGTACGGAGAGGACGGGGCAAGCGGACTGACCCTCGCCCCCGATCTGGTGGCGGCGTCCGACCACCGGCCACTCGCCCTCGCCACCGGCTCCCCGGGCGACGTCTTCCTGTGCCACCCGTTCCTGGTGCACGCGGCGCAACCGCACCATGGGATGCGACCGCGCTTCATGGCCCAGCCGCCGCTGATCCCGGCCGCACCGTACGAGCTGGAGCGGCCCGACGGTGCGTACTCACCCGTGGAGATCGCGATCCGCCGGGGTCTGGGATACGACACCCCCGGTCCGGACGGGGACGGCCACGATCACGGCGTCAGGTAAACGTACTTCACGACCATCGCCGGCAAGGGTGGCCGTGAAGAGGGGAAGAAGAAGGAGACCGGGCATGCTGGAGGGGCCGAGCCAGGCCATGGAGCACATCGTGTGCCATTGCGGCCAAGCCCGGCCCCGGCCCCCGTTCGATCCCGTTGATGCTCACCCACAGCCGGCCGTGGACGTTCTGGCACCGAAGATTTCTCAGTGACCGAAGATCGCGTTGGGTGACGTCGGCCGGGTCCAGGTGTGCTCTTGATGAAGCAGGACGAGAGGCGCCTGATGATCTTCCCGATGCACGATGCACGAGGGATCGAGGCTGACCCGGCGTAGAGCCTTAAGGTGACCGCGAGCAGAGCATTCGCACGCTCGCCGACCCCACGCAGGCCCCCGTAGCAGTTTGCTGCAGGTCTGCCGGTCATCGCCGAGCCTGCGGTCTGCCGGTCATCGCTGAGCCTGCGGTCTGCCGATCATCGCTGAGCCTGCGCTGGTGGCGCTTCATCTTCGCCGGGACGACATCGGCGCGCCTTCGTAGCCCAGGCCTGCCAAGGCCGGCAGGCCGACTCGGACGGCGGCCAAAGCGGTGATGACGCCGTGACGGCGAGCGCAAGCCACGTCGTGCTTGCGACCTGGGCGGACGTCGGAGACCCAGCCATACCCCGGTATGCCCGGACGTGCCCCGTCATGAAGCGGTATGACCCAGGTGACGCCGGCACCACGCAGCAACGAACCGTTACAGGCAATGGCTCACCGTTACTTCAACCACTCTCCGCGGCCGCTCATGCTACCGGTTTCATTGCTGTTTCCAGCGATTCACCCGAAAGAGCCGACTTAAGCCAAGCGGTCCAATACATAATGTCGGACATCATAGACATTTGGAGTAATTCACCACCTCTCTCTCATAATTATTTTTGAATTGACCATGGCGGGAGTATTGCCCTCGACGGATTAACGTGAGATTATTCATACAGGTTTTCGAGGAAGCGATCCCGCGAGGGGAGGGGTAAATGGAGTCGGCAGAGCTATCGAATATGGACAACCTGCTCAATCACGATTCGCCACAACCCGCCGCTCCACCCCTTCTCGGGCCCGAATGGTGGGCGGAGGTGAAGGCGGAAGCCGCAGCGCGTGCTGCCGCCCGTTCCTCTCGCTACTCGACACGCGCCCCGTCACTCGGCTGGCCGACAGCACTCCATCGCGTGTCCCCGGACAATCCGGATCGTACGTCTCCCGACACCGCGTCCTCGGATGCCGTGTCTTCCACCGGCACATCTCTGAACGACACGCCACTGATCGACATGTTTCACGCCGACACCCCTGCCCGTTCAGGTCGCTTTCATGGGGCCGGTCCAGATACGACAGGATGCAGCGTCGCTGAGTTAAGCATGGCTGCGGAGAACTCGGCCCGCACCGGCGAGGCTTCAACCACCACATCCCCGAGTAACGCATGTCCGGCCGATGCGGTGGCCGGTGATGTGGATGGTGCGGTCGGTGGTTCCCCGACAAATGACGACGACCGTGATGATTCGCCTCGGCGGCGCGTTTCGGAGTCTGCGGATATCCCTTCCGGTAGCGCTTCGGATGATACTTCGGGCGGTTCTTCGGGTGGTCTGAGCGGTGCGTGCGCGGCGGATTCCGCAGACGCGGACGGGGTGTTGTCGTGGCCGTTGGTGAGCCAGGTGCGGGAGGCCGCGCTGGCGTTGGCGGTGACGGCGGTCCCGGGCTCTGCGGAGGTGTGTCTGGCGCAGGTGGAGGAGTTGGCGTTCGCGCGGGATCGGCTGGAGGCGGCGATCGCCCTACGGGCCGCGCGGGTGCACGCGGCCGGGGCGGCCCGCC
>BCRI01000155.1 GCA_001552515.1 Sphaerimonospora mesophila NBRC 14179 = JCM 3151 | reverse complement strand
GGCGGAGCGCTACTTCGCGCTCGCGCTGAAGGACGTCGGTCGCCTGGGTGACAACGTGGGCGGGCAGGGCCTGGCCTACAACCAGAAGGTCGGCAAGGCGGTCTTCGTGTTCGGCTACCCGAGCGGGTCGCACCCGGACGGCAACTACGCCTACTCCGGCAAGACCCTCAAGTGGTCGTACGGCAAGACCTTCGCCGCGCAGGCCCCGGCCATCAAGGCCGAGGAGCTCGTGGGGGTCAAGTCGTCCTTCACCGGTGAGGGTTCCTCGGGTTCGGCCTGGCTGCTCAACTACGTGAGCAACCGCCGCATCGGTTACCTGAACGGCGTGACCATCGGCGTCTCCGACACCGACGGCAACAAGCGCATCGACACCAGCGTCTCCCCGTACTTCGACGGCGAGACCTACGGCGTCTACAAGGCCGCGGCCGCCCTCTGGTCCGGCAAGATCGTCTGAGTCTCCGACTCCTGAGGCGACGAGCACACGGGGCCCGGCTTCCAGCCGGGCCCCGTCGTGTCTCCCCCCGAGCGGCGGCCGGATCCCCCGTACGACAGTCCCGTTTTAGACGGACCAGACCCGGCGAAACGTGCCGCCCGGATAACGTGATTCGCCTCACATCGGCGGAAGGGTGCGAGCAGGATCTTTCCGCGACACCCTTCGCGTCCGGCCCGTCACCCGAGCGTTGATCTGCACGTTCGCCGACCTCGATCCCGGGCCTCGCGATCCTCCGTAGGTAACGGAACGATCTCGACGCGGTCCGGTGCGAACGTCTCGCCGTGAACCGCTTCCCGGCCGCCATGCTCCGGGTAGTGTTCTTTGACGTTTCCTTTACTGACGCTTGGAGCGGAGATGACCGTTCCACGCCAGAGCATGGAGAATTACGTATGAAGCGCACCCTCGTCTTCGGTGGCGGCGTCGCCGCCGCCGGCCTTCTGGCCGCAGGCCTCGTCGCCCCGGCCCAGGCGGCCGGCGATGTGAAGTCCACGAACCTGGCCAATACGAACTTCGCGGCCTGGCAGGTCATCAACTACTGGTGGGGCGAGAAGTACTCCAACTTCGTGAACGCCACGCCGTACAACGTCGAGACCGACGTCAAGCGGGCGAAGCACATCTCCACCGGCGGCCCCTCTGCCGACAGCAAGGCGGGGATCGTCCCGGCGATCGGCGACGAGAAGAAGTCGGGCGGCACGTCGAAGAACGTCAACCTGCCCCGGACCACCGGCAAGGTGTTCTTCCGCGGCGCCGACGGCAAGCCGCACTGGTGCTCGGCCACCTCGGTGCAGTCGCAGTACCGCAACCTGGTCGCCACGGCCGGCCACTGCGTGTACGACACCGTGAGCAACAAGGCCACGCTCGACAAGTGGGTCTTCGTGCCGGGTTACTACCAGGGCAAGACCCCGTGGGGCATCTACGTGGGTAAGACCGCCTACACCCACTACGACTTCGACGTCTACGAGGACGGCGACCGCAACTACGCGTTCGTCACCGTCTACAACGGCGTGCTTCCCGACGGCTGGGACCACAAGAAGCGCCGGATGAAGATCAAGGACGTCGGCCGTCTCGGCGACAACGTCGGCGGTCAGGGCCTCGCCTACAACCAGAAGGTCGGCACGAACGTCTTCGTGTTCGGCTACCCGAGCGGGTCGCACCCGGACGGCAACCACGCCTACAACGGCAAGACCCTCAAGTGGACGTACGGCAAGACCTTCGCGGTCCAGGCCCCGGCCATCAAGGGCGAGGAGCTCATCGGCACCAAGTCCTCCTTCACCGGTCAGGGCGCCATCGGCTCCTCCTGGCTGCTCCAGTACAAGAGCGCCCGCCGCATCGGCTACCTGAACGGTGTGACCATCGGCGTCTCCGACACCGACGGCAACAGGCGCTACGACACCAGCGTCTCCCCGTACTTCGACGGCGAGACCTACAGCGTCTACAAGGCCGCCGTCTCCAACTGGTCCGGCAAGATCGCCTGACGTCCTGGTCCAGGCATACCGGGCCCCGCTGTCGCATCGTTGACGGCGGGGCCCATCGGCGGGACCCGGCTCACGCTTCCCGGGCCCCGCGTTCCCCCGCCCACCGCGGGCGAACCCCACGGTGACGGGTGGAGCACACCTGCGCATGAGTGCCATCGAGGCCCCGGCGGCGACGCCGGGGCCTCGATGCGTTCGCGGGCAGGTTAGACGTCCGGGAAGCGTAATCGGTGCCGGTTCGTCAATGTGATTCAGGCCACATCTATCTCACCATTTGAGATGACGGCGACGGTCCGCCCGAGGCGGGCCCATCGACGCGACGGTGACCCGATCTGCGGATACGTGGATCAAGCGAGTGGAAATCTGACTGACCCAGTCAACATCACGGAAACATCTCACAGTTCACCAAGATCAAAATAGGGTGGGAGCGCTTTCCCTGCCCAAGATCACCCAAGTATGGTCCTTACCATCCCTTTACTGACGTATGGGGCGCATAGCCGTCCCGCGACAGAGCAATGGAGAAGAACCCCGTGAAGCGCTCCCTCGCCTTCGGTGGCGTCGTCGCCACCGCCGGCCTCCTGGCCGCCGGCCTCGCCGCTCCCGCGCAGGCCGCCGGTGACACCGTGGCGGACGCCCCTCTCGCCGCCACCGGTATAGCCGCGCAGAACATCGCGGCGCTCTGGCTGGCCGAAGGCGCCGCCAACCTGGAGTCGGCCAAGCCGTACAACATCGAGACTCCGCTCAAGTCCAAGCACACCTCCGTGAGCTCCCCTGCCGGGGACGACAAGCCGGGCATCGTGCCGGCGATCGGCGACGAGAAGAAGAGCAGCACCGGCACGTCGAAGAACGTCAACCTGCCGCGCACCGTCGGCAAGGTCTTCTTCGCCGACAAGATCCAGTGGGTGCGGGGCAAGCAGGGCCGCCTCTACCCCAAGGCCATCAACGCCCACTGGTGCTCGGCCACCTCGGTCCAGTCGACCTACCGCAACCTGGTCGCCACGGCCGGCCACTGCGCGTACGACACCAAGAACGCCAAGAGCAACCTGAACTACTGGGTGTTCGTCCCGGGCTACTACAAGGGCAAGACGCCGTTCGGCATCTACGTGGGCAAGCAGGCCTTCACCCACTACGACTACGACGTCTACGAGGACGGCGACCGCGACTACGCGTTCGTCACCGTCTACAACGGCCTGAAGATGCCGATCGGCGGCATCAAGGACATCAGCGAGATGGTCAAGGCCGGCAAGTGGGAGGAGCTCCAGCAGTACGCCGCCTACAAGGAGGTCGACAAGGCCACCTACGACGCCTACGTCAAGGCGGGCTTCTACAAGGAGTACGTCGGCTACTACACCGTGCCGGCCAAGCACAGCAAGGACCAGAAGGATCACTACTACGTCCTGAAGTTCGCCGACGCGGGTCGCCTGGGCGACAACGTGGGCGGCCAGGGCATCGCCTACAACCAGAAGCTCGGCGCCAACGTCTTCGTGTTCGGCTACCCGAGCGGCGCGCACCCGGACGGCACGCGCGCATTCACCGGACTGACCGCCAAGTGGTCGTACGGCAAGACCTTCGCCGCGCAGGCCCCGGCCATCAAGGCCGAGGAGCTCATGGGCGTCAAGTCCTCGTTCACCGGTGAGGGCTCGTCGGGCTCGGCCTGGCTGCTCCAGTACAAGAGCGCCAAGCGCGTCGGCTACCTCAACGGCGTGACCATCGGCATCTCCGACCGCGACGGCAACAAGCGGATCGACACCAGCCTCTCTCCGTACTTCGACGGCGAGACCTACGGCGTCTACAAGGCCGCCGCCGCCGTGTGGTCGGGCTCGATCGCCTGATCACCCGGCTGCCGCCGAATCACCCGGCCAGCACAGGGCCCGGCTCCTCCCGCCGGGCCCTGTGCCTTTCCCGGGTCTTCCCCGGCGGCTCCCCTCATTTCCCCCTACGGTCCACCCGGCCGTTTCCGCTACGAAGCCCGCGCGCTGTATGTTCCGATGCGTCTGATGAATGCGGCGGCGGTATTTCAGCGCGAGGAGTTTCGGTGAAGGGCATGCCCCTTTCTGCCCGGGGTGTGGTGGCGTTGGCATTCATGCTCGTCGCGGGCATGCCGGCCCCCGCTCGGGCCCAGGCGGTCTCCGGCGTGATCCCCCGGATGGGCGGCTACGACATCGCCGTGAGCGACATCCTCGCCACCTCGTCTGCGGCCGTCTCGACGGCGTCGTTCTGGCTGGAGCAGGGCGGCCGGGCACTGCTGTCCGCGACGCCGTACACCCCGGAGACCGGGATCACCGCGCAGCGCGCCTTCGACGACGGCCCCGGCCCCGACGGCGAACCGGGCCTGGTGACCGCGATCGCCGGGACGGCGGCGAAGCGGGCCGCCGCCGACCCTGCGCCGAGCGGCGGGAACGGGACCGGGAACGGGAACGGGAACGGCAGGCTCACGAACGGCGGATCGAAGAACGTCAACCTGCCCAGGACCGTGGGCAAGGCGTTCTTCATCGGGGCCGACGGCCGCCCGCACTGGTGCTCGGCGACGTCCGTACGCTCCGATCACGGCAACCTGGTCGCGACGGCGGGACACTGCGTCTACGACGTCCGTCCCGGCACGGCCGCCACCACCCTGCGCAACTGGGTCTTCATCCCGGGATATCGACGGGGCGGCGCACCGTGGGGCGTCTACGTCGGCAGGCAGGCCTTCACCCACCGCGACTTCGTCACCTATGGGGACGCCGACCGCGACTACGCCTTCGTCAGCGTCCACACCGGCCTCGCGCCGCGACGCGCCGGAGCCCCCGACCAGCCCGCGAACCAACCCGCGAACCAGGCCACGAACCGGCCCGCGAACCAGGCCACGAACCGGCCCGCGACCCGGCAGGAGAACCGGCCGGACCTGACGGACACCGGGCGCCTCGGCGACCGAGTCGGCGGCCAGGGCCTCGCCTACAACCTGAAGATCGGCAGGACCCTCGTCGTCATCGGCCATTCCACCCGCGGCGGCGATTCTCTCGCCTCCTCGTACGGCAGGCCGTTCGGCGCGGCCGATCCCGCCATCAAGGCGACCGGGCTGATCGGTCTGCGGCCCGCCCGTGCCGACGCCGCCGGCTCCCCCTGGCTGGCCGGCTACCGCGGCCCCCGCGGTCTCGGTTACCTCAACGGCCTCACCATCGGCTTCACGGGCTCTGGCCGTACGGCCACCGCCGTCTCCCCCTATTTCGACGGTGAGCTCCACACGGTCTACCAGGCCGCCCGCCAATTCCGGACCTGACGCAAAAAGAATATAGAGGCTAAAACCCCCAAAAAACCGTCATCTTCCCTGCCGACAACTTATGTGATGCCGGTTTCTGAGATCCTTTACTGATACATGGGACAAACGAGCTCATGTCCAGCGAACATGTCCATCTCAGGAGCTGCCCCCCTCATGAAGCAGCGTGTGCTACTCCCCGTCGTCGCGGCCGCCGGTCTGGTCGCCGCGGCCGTCACCGTCACCGGCCCGGTCCAGGCCGCGCCCAAGAAGGCCACCGGCATGAAACTCGCCTCGGCTTCCGAGGCGTCCAAGGCCGTCAAGTTCTGGCTGACCGACAGCGGCGCCAACCTGAAGGCCGCCAAGCCGTACGGCCTGGAACACCGGGCCGCACCGAAGCACGTCTCCACGGGCGGCGGCCCGGCGGCGGACGGCAAGCCGGGCGTCGTGCCGGCGATCGGCTACGAGAAGCCGACGTCGGGCAAGTCGAAGAACGTCAACCTGCCCAAGACCGTCGGCCGGGTCTTCTTCGCCATCGACAACGGCCTCTACTCCTGCACCGCCACCTCCGTCCAGTCGCAGTACCGCAACCTGGTCGCCACGGCCGGACACTGCGTCTACGACCTCGACGGCCACTCCGTGGCCGACTGGGTGTTCATCCCGGGCTACTACGACGGCAAGGCCCCCTGGGGCGCCTACATCGGCAAGCAGGCGTTCACCCACCACGACTTCGACGTCTACGAGGACGTCGACCGCGACTACGCCTTCGTCACCGTCTACAACGGCGTGCGGTACGACGCGAAGAAGGACGTGTTCGTCGACCTCGGCCCGCTGGGCAAGAACGTCGGCGGTCAGGGCCTCGCCTACAACCAGAAGGTCGGCGGATCGGTCTTCGTCTTCGGCTACCCCATGCTCGCGCACCGCGACGGCAACCACGTCTGGACCGGCGAGAAGCTCAAGTGGTGCTACGGCAAGCCGTTCTTCCCGGTCCAGGAGGCCTCGGTCAAGGTCGAGGAGCATGTCGGCCTCAAGTGCTCGATGACCGGCGGCTCCTCCGGCGGCCCCTGGATTCTGAAGTACAACAGCGCCCGCCGGCTCGGCTACCTCAACGGCGTCACCAGCCTGGGCGGCGACACCGACGGCAACGGCCGCACCGACACGATCACCTCGCCGTACTTCGACGGCGAGACCTACAGCGTCTACAGGGCCGCCTACCCGCTCTGGTCGGGCTCGATCGTGCGCAAGGACGGCTCGCTCGGCATCACCGAAGTCCCGTCCCGTTGATCCACGCCGTGTGGTTCACAGCGCCGTGATTCACTCCGCTCTGGTGCACAGCGCTTTGGTCCACACCCGCTGATTCACACGGGTCGGCTCACACGGGCCGATTCACACCGCTGCGGCTGGCACGCGGTTCTCCACGGGCCGGCCGCAGCGCTCGATCAGCGCCGCCACCCGCGGCTGCTTCGCGTACGGCGCGAGCCGCCCGCGCAGGTCCGCGACGTACGACCGGGTCCTGACCGACTGGATGCCCTCGGCCAGGTCCAGGGCCGACGTGGCGGCCTCGCACGCCTCCTCCAGCTCCCCCTGCTGGATGAGCGCGGACGCCAGCAGCGAGAAGTTGAACATCTTGCCGCGGACATACCGCCCGTCCATCACCAGCGACCGCCTGGCGTGTCGTACGGCTCCGCCCCCGTCGCCCAGATCGCGCAGGCAGTGGGCCGACTTGGCGGCGAGATACGCCTCGTCGAAGTAGCCGATCCAACTCGGCTCGTCCCGTGGCGAACGCCGGTCGAAGGCGACGTCGGCGGCGTGCAGCGACGTGGCGCACGCCGTGCCGTCGCCGAGCCGGGCGAACGCGTGCGCCTCCAGCACCCGGGCCTCGGCCAGCAGCGAGAACACCCCGGAGCGCTCGGCGGCCACCACGGCGGCCCCGGCCAGTTCTAGCCCGTGCCGGGGCTGCCCGATGTAGATCGCCTGGTGGCTCATGCCCGCGAGGATCTCACCCGCGAGGCCGTCATCGCCCGCGCTGCGGGCCAGCCCCAGCGCCTGGATCAGATAGCGCTGGGCGAGCCCGTGCCGTTCCAGGTCGTAGGCCATCCAGCCGGCGAGCCGGGTCAGCTCGGCCGCCGCCGTCGCCAGCGCACGCCCGGTGGCGTCGCCGTACGACCCTTCGCGCAGCAGCGGGGTCACCGCCGTGTGCAGATATCGCACCACCGGCCCGCGGATGCTGCCACCGCCGAATCGGTTGTCCAGCTCCCCGAACGAACGGGTGACCTCCCGGATCGAGGCCACGTCGGAGGCGCCGACGCGGCGCGGACCGTCGGCGGAGAGCCGTTCCGGGGAGGAACTCGTCAACCAGCGTCCGACCCCCACAGAGCCCGCTCCCAGCGCGAAAGTGGAGTCGATGAGGAACCTGCGCCGCTCGACGTCGGCCCGCCACAGTGCTGTCACGCTCGCCACGCCCTCCTCCCATGAGTGGGGGAACTCCTGCCCGAGGCCGAGAGGTACCGCTCCGCACGACACGCCGAGGCCGTCGTCGGCGCGCCGTCGCACGGTCCTGCGTGAGAAGAACCCGGCCAGCAGGCCGGGCAATCGGCCCGTACGGAACGGCCGGGCATCGGCGGGACACCGTTGCGACGGCGGGGCACTTCGCATCGCTCTCCTCACCAGGACAGGTATAGCCGATAGGTAACGGAGAGCTTTCTTTATAGCACGGACCGTGAACCCCTAAAGGGATTACCAAATGTTCACCGCCGTGAAAACGACCGGGGCCGGTGAGCGGGATGTGCTCACCGGCCCCGGGTCGCCCGCCGACCGGTCAGCGGGCCGGCGGGATCGATCGATGCCGATTCCATGCCGTTCCGGTCGTTTCGGATCGTTCCGGAACGGGGTTCGGGTCGTCCCGATGGTTCGGGTTGTTTCGGATCGTTCCGGTCGTTCCGGATCGGACCAGTGGTTCGGGTCGTCCCGATGGTTCGGGTCGTTCCGGCCGTTCGCCGGACGGAGACCGGGATCAGGCCATGCGGATCAGGGCGGTCACTTGCGTGCGACGCCGTCCTCGCGTGCCTGCCGCGCCACGGCGGCGGTCACCGCGGGAGCCACCCGCGCGTCGAACGGCGAGGGGATCACGTACGCCTCCGAGACATCGTCGCCGACCACCTCGGCCAGCGCGGTGGCTGCGGCCACCTTCATGTTCTCGGTGATCGCCGTGGCCCGGACGTCGAGCGCCCCGCGGAAGACCCCGGGGAAGGCCAGCACGTTGTTGATCTGGTTCGGGTGATCGGAGCGGCCCGTGGCCACCACCCGGGCGTGCCGGGCCGCCACGGCGGGCTCCACCTCGGGCGTCGGGTTGGACAGCGCGAAGACGATCGCGTCCGGCGCCATGGAGGCGATGGCCTCCTCCGACACCGTCGACCCGGACAGGCCGATGAAGACGTCGGCCCCGGCGAGCGCCTGCTCGGTCGACCCGGTGAGGCCGAGCTTGTTGCTGTCACGGGCCAGCGCCGCCTTGACGGAGTTGAGCCCCTCCCGGCCGGCGTAGATGACGCCCTTGGAGTCGGAGACCGCGATGTCGCCGATGCCGGCCCCCATCAGGATGCGGGAGACGGCCACCCCGGAGGCGCCGGCGCCGGCCACGACCGCGCGGAGCTCCCCGAGCGAGCGCCCGGTCAGGCGCGCGGCGTTCTGCAGCGCGGCGAGGACGACGATGGCCGTGCCGTGCTGGTCGTCATGGAAGACGGGAATGTCGAGCAGGTCGCGCAGCCGCTCCTCGATTTCGAAGCAGCGCGGCGCGCTGATGTCCTCGAGGTTGATGCCCCCGAACGAGGGCGCGAGCCGGACGATGGTCTCGACGATCGCGTCGGCGTCGGTGCAGTCGAGGCAGATCGGCACGGCGTCGACGTTGCCGAACTCCTTGAACAGCAGCGCCTTGCCCTCCATGACGGGCATGGCGCCGGCCGGTCCGATGTCGCCGAGGCCCAGAACGGCGGTGCCGTCGGACACCACGGCGACCACGTTCGACACCCAGGTGTAGTCGTTGACCAGGTCAGGGGTGTCGGCTATCGCGGTGCAGACACGGGCGACCCCGGGCGTGTAGGCAAGGGACAGATCATCCGCGTCCCGGACCGGGATGGTGGAACGGACCTCCAGCTTGCCGCCGCGGTGCAGGGCGAAAGCGGGATCCAGGTCGAGAGATTCGAGAGAGACAGGTGAGACGGTCACAGCGACCCCAGTGTCATAAGGACGATTTCCTTCGGTAGACGCCGCAAGGAACGAGGGACCCAGGCTTCGGTAGCCGCCGGAGGCCGTCGTCGATTGACGGTCGTCTCTTGAGGGGGTACGGGGGTCACCCGTTCCCCGATTGTGCCATACGACGGGCACCTCGTCTGGAGGAGGTGTTCCCCTGAAGCCCACCGCGTGTAATACTCAGTCTTATAATTGATCCCTTACGTACCTAGGCGTCCCAGTGGACTTGACGTCATACGCCGAGCTGGCCGTCCTGCTGGTCAACAGGGGCGACGAGCTCAGGGGTCTCACCGAGCTGCGGGAGCTGCTCGAGGAGGCCGGCCGCGGAGAGGCGGCCGCCCGGATCACCCGGAGGGATCTCGACGCCCTGCGGGAACTGCGCGAAGAGCTCGCCGGGGTCTTCAACGCCGCGGCCGAGGGCAACGAGGACGACGTCGTCGAGCGGCTCAACGGCCTCCTGGTCCGGCATCCCGTGCATCCACAGATTTCGGGCCACGAAGGCCAGCGCTGGCACATGCATCTGACCGAGGGCGGGCGGGTGGCCGACGCGCTCGCGGTGGGATCCGTCATGGGCCTGGCGAGCGTGATCACCGGTCTCGGCGTCGACCGGCTCGGCATCTGCCAGGCCGCGCCCTGCCGCAACGTCTACCTCGACACCTCCTCGAACCGGTCCCGCCGCTACTGCTCGGAGCGCTGCGCCAGCCGCGCCAACGTGGCCGCCTACCGAGCACGCAAACGCGGCGCCTGACCTCCACCCCCTCCTCCCATTCCCGTGATCTTGCGAATACTCGCACACCGGGCCAGGAGCAGGGATTTTACGTCCCTGATCTTGCAGTTTCTCGCAGGCCTACCCTCTGGGCAGCGAAAACACCATCCGTGATCTTGCTCTGACAAGTGCAAGATCACTAAACACATAGACGCGGCTCAGGCAACCCGTCTGCGAGTTTCTGCAAGATCACGGGAATGGGTTGGCGGGGGCTAATCCGGCGGGGGCGGCGGAAACCGCCGGGTCGGCCGGGGCCAGTAGCGCAGGACGACCCGGCCCAGGACATCGGATTCCGGTACGGCGCCGAAATCCCAACTGTCCTGCCGTCCCGGTGCCGACTGGTTGTCGCTCTCCAGCCACCACCCTTCCGGGGTGAGCCGGAACGCCCGTTTGACGATCAGTCCGTACGGACGTCTGGCGATCACCAGGTCGCCCGGCCTGATCGGCGCGCGGGGCCGTACCAGCAGCAGGTCTCCCGGCCGCAGGACGGGCAGCATGGAGTCCCCGGCGACACGCACCGCGGTCAGCATCATCCCCCTCTGCGTAAGCATTTCTCTACGAGTAAGGTCGGTCTTGGACAGTGCTGTCACCAGCATGCCTAAGGAAGGATTCCGATGCTCGCACGACTGCTGCGACCCAAGCGCGTAGTGTCCGCCCACTGCGACCTGCCGTGTGGGGTCTACGACCCGGCGCAGGCCCGCATCGAGGCCGAGTCGGTCAAGGCGATTATGAAGAAGTACGCCGACAACGACGACCCGGTCTTCCGGACTCGCGCTCTCATCATCAAGGAACAGCGGGCCGAGCTGGTCAAGCACCACCTGTGGGTGCTGTGGACCGACTACTTCAAGCCGCCGCACCTGGAGCAGTACCCCCAGCTCCACCAGCTCTTCTGGGACGCCACCAAGCTCGCCGGCGCGGCCGGCGCCAAGGGTGCCGTCGACCCCGCTCAGGCGGACGAGCTGCTTGCCAAGATCGATGAGATCGCCAAGATCTTCTGGGAGACCAAGGCCGCCTAGTTCAAGCGATCTTCCGGCCCCGCACGATCTCCCGACCCGCGCCGTTCCCTGGTCGAGCGCGGCCGCCGGATCGGGCGGGGCCCTCTCCTGTCGGCGACCACCTTGCCGACTCAGGAAAGACGATCTAGCAGGGAATTTACCAGGACTTACCGCCAAGGATCGCCCTAACCGTGGCCTGCGAGCGGAGCACCACGTGGCGAGTGGCGGTAGGTTGCACTCAGGGCACTGAGCCGATGCGAGGGGCCGTTTGGGAAGGGCCGACCGGAAGGGGCCGACGCCGGATCGATCATGAAGGCCGGCCACCGGGACGGCCGCGAAGGGGCGAGGAGGAACGTGACCGAGGAAACCGAGACGCCTGCGGTGGAGCTGACCGAGATTCGCGACGCCGTCACCGTCCGGCTGCCCGCAGCCAGCGCCTATCTCTCCGTGCTGCGTACGGCCACGGCCGGGCTGGCGGCACGGCTCGACTTCACCCTCGACCAGATCGAGGATCTCCGCATCGCCGTCGACGAGGCGTGCGCCATGCTTCTCCGGCATGCCGTTCCCGGCACCGACCTCCTCGCCGAGTTCGAGCTCACGGGGCAGGAGATGACGGTCCGGGTCGAGGTGAACACGGTGGGGGTCAGCTCCCCCAACCGGGAGGACTTCGCCTGGATGGTGCTCACGGCCCTCGCCGACGACGTGGACGCCCTCTCCGATCACAGCGACCACATGGCGATCGTCCTGCGCAAGCGCCGAGGCACAGCGAGGCCGGCGTGATGGAAAGGACGAGTGCCATGGCCTCCGGCGACTCGGCCGTGCCGGACCGCGTACGCGCGCGCACGCTCTTCGCCGAACTGGCCGAGCTGTCACCGGACGACCCGAGGCGCCAGCGCATCCGCGACGAGCTGGTCGAGCTCCATCTACCCCTGGTCGAGTACCTCGCGCGCCGCTTCCGAAACCGCGGCGAGTGGCTCGACGACCTCACGCAGGTGGCCACGATCGGGCTGATCAAGTCGATCGATCGGTTCGACCTCGCCCGGGGCGTCGAGTTCTCCACGTACGCGACCCCGACCATCGTCGGCGAGATCAAACGGCACTTCCGCGACAAGGGATGGGCGGTCCGCGTGCCGCGCCGCCTGCAGGAGCTCAAGCTCTCGCTGACCAAGGCGATAAGCGAGCTGTCGCAGCGGGAGAGCCGGGCCCCCACGGTGGCCGAGCTCGCCGTGCATCTGCAGATGAGCGAGGAGGAGGTGCTGGAGGGCCTGGAGTCGGCCAACGCCTACTCGACGGTCTCCCTCGACGCCCCCGACTCAGGGGACGACGACGCACCGGCCGTGTCCGACTCGCTGGGCATCGTGGACGAGTCGCTGGAAGGCGTCGAGTACCGCGAGTCGCTCAAGCCGCTGCTTGAGCGACTGCCGCCGCGTGAGAAGCGGATCCTGCTGCTGCGCTTCTTCGGGAACATGACCCAGTCACAGATCGCCAACGAACTGGGGATCTCGCAGATGCACGTCTCCCGGCTGCTGGCCCGGACCCTCGCCCAGCTCCGCGAGGGCCTCACCGCCGAGGACTGAGCTCAGGTGTCGGAGCGGCCGTCCCCGTCCATCAGGGCCCGCGTCGACGACGGCGCGAGCAATGTGACGAGAGCGACGGCCGCCGCCGCCACGAGCGGGACGCCGTAGCCGTACTGCTCGGACTGGATCAGTGTGATCGCCAACGGCAGCGCGAAGATCTGTGTCACGACGGCCGGGCCCCTGCTCCAGCGCAGCATCTGCCACAGGCCCCAGGCGACCCACAGCAGCCCGGCTCCGGTGAGCAGGCCGAACCCGGCGACGGCGAGGCTGGTGACCGTGTCGGTGGGCCTGCCGACCAGTGTCTCGACGGCGACGTACCCCCCGAGGACCAGCGTGAGCAGGCCCTCGGCGGCCAGGACTGCGGCGGCCACGATCACCGTGACGGGGCGGCCGGCGGAACTGCTGATCACATCGCCCAACCCTACCCGCAGGGAGCCGCGGTCGCCGCGGCTCCCTGCGGTGACGCCGAGGCCGCGCTCCGCCCGGTTGCGCGTGGCGTCGCAGGCGTCGGCGGTAAAGCGTTCGTTAACCTTCAGGGCATGCGGACACTCCTCCTCGTCAATCCAAAGGCGACAACAACCAACGAACGCACCCGAGATGTGCTAATCCGGGCGCTCGGTGCGGCCGTGGATCTGTCCGTCGAGGAGACCGCCCGCCGAGGCCACGCCACGGAGCTCGCGGCCACGGCACACGCCCGCGGATTCGAGGCGGTGGCCGTGCTCGGGGGCGACGGCACGATGAACGAGACCGTCAACGGGCTGCTCGGGGCGCAGCCCGACCAGGTCGCGAGTGGACGACCGGCACTGATGATCATCCCCGGCGGCAGCGCCAACGTGTTCGCCCGGGCGCTGGGCCTGCCCAACAACCCGGTCGAGGCCACCGGCGCCGTGCTCGACGCGCTTCGCGACGACCGGCGGCGGACGATAGGGCTGGGCCAGGCCGTCTGGCACGACGAGGTTTCGGGTCCCGACCCGGGGGCAGATGGCGGTCCAGACCATCGTCGGTCTCGATATTTCACATTTTGTGCAGGACTTGGGTACGACGCCGAGGTCATCAGGGCCGTCGAGGGGCTGCGGAGCACAGGCCGGCGCGCATTGCCGGCCCTCTACGTGAACACCGCGGTGCGTCACTTCTTCGTGACGGACCGCCGGCACGCCGCCCTGCGGCTGAGGCGTCCGAACCGGCCGGACGAGGAGGGCATCTTCCTCGCCATCGTGTCGAACACGGCGCCGTGGACGTACGCGGGGCCGCGTCCCATCAACCCGACGCCGTTGGCCACGTTCGAGACGGGTCTCGACCTGCTGGGGCTCCGGAAGCTCAACCTGCCGACCATGGCGGCGCTCGTCCGTCAAATCGTCGGGGAACGGCACGCACTACCGACGGGCAGGCACCTCGTCCAGATCCACGACGAGGCCGAGTTCACCCTGGTGGCGACCCGGCCGATGGCCTTCCAGCTGGACGGCGACTACCTGGGAGAGCACGAGTGGGTGATCTTCCGCGCTATCCCGGATGCATTACAAGTTCTCGTCTAAAGCGTGACAGATCGTCACAATGTGACGCATCCGACAGCCATGGAGGGCAAAACCTTGCCCTGAACCTCTTGTGTGGGGTTGGTACGACTGAAAAGCTGACTACGACGTCGGAACGTAGGACCTTTACGGAGACCACCGCCTCCGCAACGGTCACCGGCGATCACGCGGACACTCCGGCCCAAACCCTGGTCCGGGCAAACGTTCGCACCAGTTAGTGAAAGACTTCACAAAGTTGACGACCAGCGGAGGCCGGCACGGCCCCGCTCGACGAAGGAGTGGAACGCATGGACTGGCGCC
>BCRI01000154.1 GCA_001552515.1 Sphaerimonospora mesophila NBRC 14179 = JCM 3151 | reverse complement strand
ACCTCAGAGCCTCGGGAAACTCAGGACCTCAGGCCGCCGTGGTCGAGCCCGACGAACCAGAGGAACCCGACGAACCAGAGGACGAAGAGGACGAAGAAGACGAGGAGGACGCGGCGGTCTCCTTCTTGCCCGATCCACCCGACGACTTCGACTCGCCGCCCGAACCGCTGGAGCCGTTCGCGCCACTCGAGTCGTTCGACCCGCTCGACCCGTTGGAGCCGTTCGACGAGGCCGCCACCGACGACGACGAACCGGAGGAACGGCTGTCCGTGCGGTAGAAACCGGAGCCCTTGAACACGATGCCCACGGCGGAGAAGACCTTGCGCAGCCGCCCCTGGCAGGACGGGCACTCCGTGAGCGGGTCGTCGGAGAACTTCTGGACGACCTCCAACTGCTCGTCGCAGGCCGTGCAGGCGTACTGGTAGGTGGGCACGCGTTCCTCCCGGAACTAACACTTGAAACCAAGGTCGTGTTCGGCGAATCGACTTCTGCCGCATGGGCGCGGACGCCGTTCGCGACCGACAGCATTCACCGAAAACTGTCTAGCACTCGGCTAGGACGATTGCTAATGGTAAGCAACCCACGAGGCCAAACGCCACTCCGGACCGGTTTATTGCCGTCCGGGTCGCCTGTCTCGATTGTCCCGTTCGTGGGTCGCCCATGCTCCCGGCTCCCCGTCCGAGCCCGCGACTGTCCGGCTGTCCGTCCGAGCCCGCGACTGTCCGGCTGTCCGTCCGAGCCCGCGAATGTCCGGCTGTCCGTCCGAGCCCGCTCCCATCGTGCTCACGTCTCATAGATCACGGCTCACGTCTCACAGACCGCGTTCGCCGTACCAACCGGCCAGCTTGCCGCGCCGGCTCACGGCTCGCAGCCGGCGCTCGACGGCCTTCCGCTGGCTGGCCGTGACGACGATGAGGAGCTGGTCTCCCGCGACGAGCCGCGTGGTCGAGGTCGGCACGAACGACTCACCGTCGCGTACGACCAAGGTCACCATCGCGTTCGCGGGGAGACGCAGCTCGAAGATCTCCACCCCGTGCAGCAGGGAGCCGGACGGGATGCGCACCTGGAGGAGATCCGCGCCGAGCTCCTCAAGCGGGGCGGAGTCGACGTCGAGCTCCCGGGCCTCGCCCTCCGACGTCACCCCCAGGAAACGTGCCAGATATGGCAGCGTCGGCCCCTGCGCGAGGGTGAAGACGACGACGATGATGAAAACGTCGTTGAAGAGGCTTTTGGCCCCCGGCACCCCGGCGTTCCAGGGGATCGTGGCGAGCACGATGGGTACGGCTCCGCGCAGGCCGGCCCACGACAGGAACGTCTGCTCACGCCAGGGGATCGCCCCGATCCGGGTGAGCCGTGCGTTCCGAGGGAGTCGGACATTCCAGGCCAGCCGTACGAGCATGGCCGAGACGGCGACCGAGAGCGGCCGGGCGAACAGAACCAGAGCAATCCCGGAGACGAGGGCCGGGACGATCACCTCGGGCAGCTCCGACGGGCTGGCCAGCATGCCGAGCATGACGAACAGGCCGATCTGGGCGAGCCAGGCCGAGCCCTCGGCGAACCCGCGAGTGTCGGCGGCATGCGGGAGCCGGGCGTTGCCCAGCATCAGTGTGGCGACGTAGACGGCGAGGAACCCGCTCCCGTGCAGCAGTGCCGCCCCGCTGTAGGCGATGAAGGCCAGGGCCAGGACCGCGAGGGGATAGAGCCCCGATGCGGGGAGCGCGACCCGGCGCAGCGCGAAGATCCCCGCCGGTCCGACCAGCACGCCCACGGCCGCGCCGATCGCGAGCTCGATCGCCGTGTGCAGCACGATGTTCCCCGGCGCGGGCAACGGACCGGCGGCCACGCTGAGCGTCATCACGATGATCACAGCGGGCGCGTCGTTGAACCCGGACTCCGCCTCCAGGATTCCGGCCAGCCGGGGAGGCAGCGGGAGACGCCGGAGCACGGAGAACACGGCGGCGGCGTCGGTCGGCGCGAGCACCGCGCCGAGCAGCAGCGCACTGCGCCAGTCCATGCCCAGCAGGGCGTGTACGGCCACCGCGAGCACGACGACGCTGACCGCGACGCCGAGCGTGGCGAGGACCAGGGCGGCGGGTACGCAGTCGCGGACGTTCTTCCAGTTGGTGGTCAGGCCGCCTTCGGCGAGGATGACGGCGAGCGCGATGAGGCCGAGCTGCTGAGCGAGCTGGGAGTTCTCGAACTGGATGCCGCCGATCCCGTCCTCGCCGATCACCAGGCCCAGGCCGAGATAGATCAGCAGACTGGGCAGGCCGGTGCGGTGGGCGATTCGGACGGATGCGATGGCCGCGATGACGACGGCGGCGGAAACGAGAAGCCAGACGTTCAGACGCTCCACCCGCTTCCCGTCTCGGTTGTGCCGATCGATCCCTGTTTTTCTGATGTATCGGTAATCCGTGGCCCGGCTGTTCCGGCTACCCGTTTCGCCAAGCGTCAGACGCCCTGAACGACCCAAGCGCGCCGGAGGTCGGCCCCGCGCCCGATGTCCCGCCGGCTTCAGGCGCCCCGACAGGCTCCGGACGCGGAGAACCGCCGGATCGTCAGGGGACCGCCAGGTGGACGATCCCGCTGGGCAGAGCGGCGTGACTCACCCGTCGATCGTGCGGCTCCGCCGGGACGCCGTCGAGGAGTTCGCCCTCGTGCAGCAGCGCCACCGTCGGCACGTTGGGCCCGACACGGGCCAGCGCCCTGTCGTAGGACCCACGGCCACGGCCGAGCCGTACGCCCGTCGTGCGGTCGACGGCGAGGGCGGGCACGAGGACCAGGGCCGCGGTCCGGATGGCGTCGACCCCACGCCGAGTGTCCACCGGCTCCATGATCCCAGACGGGCCGGGAGCGAGTGAGTCCGGCCCGTCGTAAACGGCCCAGTCGAGGTCGCCGTCCGGTAACTGCACCGGAAGGATCACGGTCGAGCCGTGCTTCCACAGCGCCAGGACCAGCCCGTGGGTCGACGGCTCGGTGCCGATCGACCAGTAGCACGCCACCAGTCCGGCCATCTGCACCCATGCCTGGTCGAGCAGGGTTTCGCGCGTCGCGACCGACGACTCCCGCAGCGTCGCGGCGTCGAGCCTGGCCCTGCCGTCCAGGATCAGCCGACGCAGGTTCATCTTGTCCATAGGCTGCTCCGTTAGTGTTTCAGTCATGGCTGACTTCGACCCCGTGACCAAAGCCGTCGTGCCCGCAGCGGGTCTGGGCACCCGATTCCTGCCCGCGACGAAGGCGACCCCCAAGGAGATGCTGCCGATCGTCGACAAGCCTGCCATCCAGTACGTCGTGGAGGAAGCGGTATCCGCAGGCCTGCTCGACGTGCTGATGGTGACCGGCCGCAACAAGCGGTCCATCGAGGATCACTTCGACGTAGCGTACGAGCTTGAGGACGCGCTTCGCGCCAAGGGCGACGAGGAGCGGCTCTCGCAGGTTCAGGAGCCGGTCGACCTCGCCATCATGCACTACGTACGGCAGGGCGAGCCGAAGGGGCTCGGCCACGCCGTGCTGTGCGCCAAGCAGCACGTCGGCCACGAGCCGTTCGCCTGTCTGCTCGGTGACGACCTCATCGACCCGCGTGATCCACTGCTCAAGCGCATGATCGAGGTGCGTGCCACCTATGGCGGCAGCGTGGTCGCGCTCATGGAGGTGCCGCGCGAGCAGATCTCCCAGTACGGCGCCGCCGCGATCACGCCGACCGACCAGGACGACGTGGTCCGCGTCACCGACCTCGTGGAGAAGCCCCCGGCCGACGAGGCCCCCTCGAACTGGGCGATCATCGGACGGTATGTGATCGATCCCACCGTGTTCGAGGTGCTCGAGAACACCCCGCCCGGGCGCGGCGGCGAGATCCAGCTCACCGACGCCCTGCGCACGCTGGCCGCCCGCGGACCCGGGGACGGCGGTCCGGTGCACGGAGTGCTGTTCCGCGGCCGGCGCTACGACACCGGAAACAAACTCGACTACCTCCGCACGGTCGTGCAGTTCGCCGCCGACCGCGACGACCTCGCCCCCGAGTTCCTGCCATGGTTGCGGGAGTTCCTCGACGACGCGAAGTCGTGAGGGCAGACCGTGGCGGAAAGCGAAGCCCAGTCATAACGAAAGCGGGATCATGATGAAAGCCGTCGACCGGCATCTCGCCGACATCCTCGGGGCCGTCCGGCCGCTGGCCCCGATGGAAGTCGACATCGAGAACGCACTCGGCACCGTGCTCGCCGAGGACGTGGCCTCGCCCATGCCGCTCCCGCCGTTCGACAACTCGGCGATGGACGGCTATGCCGTACGGGCCGAGGACGTCGCGGCCGCTCCGGTCACCCTGCCGGTGATCGAGGACGTGGCGGCCGGGGACGGCGGGGTGTACGCCGTCGGGCCGGGGCTGGTCGCCCGCATCATGACCGGGGCGCCCGTGCCCGCCGGCGCGGACGCCATCGTGCCGGTGGAGTGGACCGACGGCGGCACCGCCCGCGTCACGATCAACATGCCGGCGCCGTTCGGCAACGCGATCAGGCGGGCGGGCGAGGACGTGGAGGCGGGCGACCTCGTCCTCCGCGCGGGCACCCGGATCGGCCCCGCCCAGGTCGGCATCCTCGCCGGGGTCGGCCGCCGCCAGGTGATCGTACGGCCCAGGCCCCGGGTGGTGGTGCTGTCCACCGGCGCGGAGCTGGCCGAGCCCGGCACGCCGCTCGGGCCCGGACAGATCTGGGAGTCCAACAGCTTCATGCTCGCGGCGGCCGTACGGCAGGCCGGGGGGGACGGCTTCCGTGCCGGGGTGGTGACCGACGACCCGAGGGAGTTCCTGGAGGCGCTCGACAACCAGCTGCTGCGGGCCGACGCCGTCATCACCAGTGGCGGGGTCTCGATGGGGGCGTACGAGCCGGTCAAGGAGGCCCTCGCCCCGCTGGGCAAGGTCGCCTTCGAGAGGGTCGCCATGCAGCCGGGCATGCCGCAGGGCTTCGGGCTGGTCGGTCCGGACGCGGTGCCGATCTTCACGCTGCCCGGCAACCCGGTCTCGTCGTTCGTGTCGTTCGTGCTGTTCGTCAAGCCGGCGCTGCTGGCCATGCAGGGGCTGCCCGCCGGGCCGCCGCCGACCGTGCGGGCGGTCACGTCCGCGCCGTTGCGGTCACCGGAGGGCAAGCGGTCCTTCCTGCGTGCCGTGCTGTCCGGCGGCGTGGTCGCCCCCGTGCACGGACAGGGCTCCCACCAACTCGCCGCCCTGGCGAGCGCCAACGCCCTGATCGTGCTCCCCGAGGACGTGACACAACTGCCCGAAGGGGCCGAGGTGGAGGTGATCCCGCTGTGAACCGCGACCCCGCGAGCAGTCGCACCGGAGGTCTCACGCACATCGACGAGTCCGGCGCGGCCCGGATGGTCGATGTCTCGGAGAAGGACGTCAGCGCGCGTACGGCCACCGCCACGGGGCGCGTCCTGCTCGCGCCGGAGGCCGTCGCCGTGCTGCGTTCTGGGGAGGTGCCGAAGGGTGATGCGCTCGGGGTGGCCAGGATCGCCGGGATCATGGGGGCCAAGCGCACCCCCGACCTGGTGCCGCTCTGCCATCCGATCGCGCTGCACGGGGTGAAGGTGGAGCTCACCGTCGTCGACGCCGGTGTGGAGATCACCGCCAGGGTGAAGACGGCGGACCGGACCGGGGTCGAGATGGAGGCGCTGACGGCCGTCGCGGTCGCCGGGCTCGCCCTGATCGACATGATCAAGGCCGTCGATCCGGGCGCCGTCATCACCGACGTCAAAGTGGCGGAGAAGACCGGCGGCAAGACCGGCCGCTGGACCCCTTCCGACGCGAGCCGATCCGGGCCCGGCTGACCCGCCGGGTGGGGCAGTGAGAGTCGGGTGGGACAGAGAGAGGAGCGCGGCGGTGCGTGCGTTGGTTGTCACGGTGTCGAACCGGGCGGCTGCCGGGATCTATGAGGACAGATCCGGTCCGCTGCTGGCGTCACTGCTGGCCGAGGCCGGCTGCGACGTGGTGGACGGGCCGCGGGTGGTGCCCGACGGAGACCCGGTGGAGGCCGCGCTGCGCGAAGGCGTGACCGAGGGATACGACGTGATCGTGACGACCGGCGGCACCGGTGTCACCCCCGGGGATCTCACCCCCGAGATGACCCGGCGCGTCATCGGCCGCGAGATCCCCGGCATCGCCGAGGCCGTACGCCTGGTCAACCGCGATCGCGTGCCGACGTCGATCCTCTCGCGCGGCCTCGCCGGCCAGGCCGGCCACACCTTGATCGTCAATCTGCCCGGCTCGTCCGGTGGCGTACGCGACGGCATGGCCGTACTCGCGCCGATCCTCCGGCACGTCGTCGACCAGATCCACGGCGGAGACCACCCCCGCCGCCCCACCACATGACCCGCGTCGAACCCCACCCCGTGATCTTGCGAATTCTGGCAGGGGAGCCCGTTGACCTGCCCGACCCTCCTTCGTGATCTTGCAGAAACTCGCACGCAAGGCCGCCCACCAGGGCGAACGCCTTTCGTGATCTTGCACTGTGAGGTCGCGTACGGCCGTCCCGGCATGTCGGCCTCGGCGTCCGCGCCGTGATTCCGATCCTGTCGGCCTTCGCGCGGCACGCCGCCCCCACATGGCGCGTTGACCGTCCTTCGGAGGATGATTGAACGATGGATCGACTTCGCGGCTGGCCGGCGACCCTGGCGGAGGGGCCGGTGGGGCTCCGCCCGCTACGTCTGCGTGACGTCCGGAACTGGCGCGACACCCGCCTGCGCAACGCCGAGTGGCTGCGTCCGTGGGAGCCGAGCAACCCCGAGACCCCGCTGTTCCGGACCGGGCTGGGGCCGTACGTCTCGATGGTGGGGACGCTCCGCCGCGAGGCCAGGCAGGGGCTCGCCATGCCGTGGGTCGTGACGTACGAGGGCAGGTTCGCCGGTCAGCTCACGATCGGGGCGGTCGTCTGGGGTTCGGCGCGCTCCGCCCAGGTGGGGTACTGGATCGACGGCGCCCTCGCCGGGCGTGGCATCATTCCGACGGCTCTGGCCATGGCGGCCGACCACTGCTTCTTCACCACCGGTTTACACCGTTTGGAGGCGAGCATCAGACCGGAGAACCACGCCAGCCGCAGGGTCGTGGAGAAGCTCGGGTTCCGGGAGGAGGGCATCCGCAGGCGGCAACTCCACATCGACGGCGCGTGGCGTGACCACATCTGCTACGCGCTGACCGTGGAGGACGTGCCCCGCGGGCTGCTCGTCCAGTGGCGCAGGACGAGGAACGAGGCGGCCGCCCGGCGGAGCGAGTCCAGCCCCGGCTGACGCGGGCAGCGTGATCGTACGGAGCCGCACCGGGGAGATGCGGCGCGGTTAACCGGCCGGGATCCGGGCAGTGCGGGATCGAATTACAGGAAGGGCTTTGACGATCTCGCGACACACCGGACCGAATGCTCGTCAATCAGTGACAGTCCGCTCTACCGTGCGTGACGTGAACACTGCTCCGCCGACACTGGTCCCCGGCAGTGTTCACGCTGCCCGGAGGTGGCCGTATGGGTAGCGCCATCCTCTACTTCGCCATCGTCGTGATGTGGCTGAGCGTCCTGCTGCCCATGTGGCTGCGCCGCGACCGGCACGTCGACGAGGAAGTCTTCAACGATCATCCCACCGACGACACCGACACCGACACCGACACCGAGGGCGAGGCCGACACGGTCGTCGAGCCGCCCGCCGAGCAGTCCGGACAGGAGGCGAGCACACCGGGCGAACCCACTGACATCCCCTCTCCCGTCGAGGCCACGACTCCGGAAGAATCGGCTGCCGCCGCGCCCCGCCCCGCAGCGGTACGGCAGCACGCCGGCAAGCGGAGGGCCCGCATCCTCGCCCGCCGCCGCAGGCGGCTGCTGTGGAGCGTTCTGCTCGTCCTCGCCTCCGTGGTCACCGCGGCCGTCCGGGTGATGCCGTGGTGGGGGGTGGCGCCGTCGGGCGTCCTGCTCGTGGGCTACCTCGCCGTGCTGCGGATCGCCGTACGGATCGATCGGGAGCAGCGGGAGCGGGCCGCCGCGGCGCGGGCGGCGTACCTGCGCAGGCAGCGGGAGCGGCGCCGAGCCATGGCCCGGGAGGCGGAGATCATCGAGTTCGAGGCGCGCAGGCAGGTCAAGGTCTTCGACCAGTACGCCGAAGGCCGCCGCGCGGTCGGAGACTGAACGGATGGCGCGAGGAGCCCACAGAGTTTGCTAACCTAGTCGAGGTCGTTGGGGCTATAGCGCAGTCCGGTAGCGCACTTCGTTCGCATCGAAGGGGTCTGGGGTTCAAATCCCCATAGCTCCACCACGACAGAGGCCGGTTCCGATCATCGGAACCGGCCTCTTCGATTTTCTGGCGTTCCGTCGACCTAGCGCGGGGTTTCCGAGGTGAGTTCGAACGCCGGACCGTGACCGGGCACGATCAAGGTGGGGTTCAACGCGATGACCCGCTCCCGGCCGGCATGGAAGTCCTCGTTGCTCAGGGCGACGGGATCGTCTCCTGAGGGAGCGTCGGCTCGCCACCAGAGGTGGGTGAAGGCGACCAAACCGTCCTTCGTCGCCGCGAGCACGGTGATGTCCGACTGCGTGTGTCCGGGAGTCTGGATCAGCCGGACACCCGGGGCGACCTCGAACCCCTCGGCCCATCGAACATGCCACTTGTCGTCCTTGTAGATGCCCCAGACGTCGTGCGTCCGCGCGTTTCCGAAGAGCGCCGCGTTGAGCGTGTGGTCAGGATGATGGTGGCTGAAGATGACGTCTGTGACGTCTTCCGGGGAAACCCCCCGTTCCTTCAGCGGGTCGAGGATCACGCTGCGGCTTGGCACGAGACCAGGATCTATGACGATCGTCTTGTCCCCGGATCGCATGAACCCGACGGTCGAGCCCACGGTGGCGGTCGTTCCCTCCGGTGAAGGGAATGACCGGGGGACATAGCCGGAGAAGAGCACCGCCCAGTCATCGACCTGCCCGGCCGGAAGTTCGTTGTTTGCCATGATTTCCTGCAATCTTTCTCATCCGTACGCGGCCGGGAGGTGGCGATCCTCGAGAGCGGATCGGGGGCACGACCCATGGCGCCCCCCGTGGACCCGCCCCTGAGGTACCCGCACGTCGTCCGGGCATTCCAGGAGAACCGCCCGTCACCCCGCGCGGCTCGTCTCATGATGTCCCGGCGACCGGGTTCTCCCGGTAAGCCGTCCGGCCTCATCACTCTGCTTCAGAAGGCCCTTTTCCGGCATCGCCGGGTGCGGGAAGGGCGTCGAAGAGCCGGGCCGACTCGGACTCCTGGGCGAGACGGCGCAGCGCGTCGAACGCCTTGCCGTACAGCACCTGGCAGATCACGAGGGCCTCGACGGCCGTGTCCCGCGGCGCGTCGAAGGGGATCTTCTTGATGTCGTGCTCCTTGACCAGGGCGTCCGCGACCCGCGCGTGGAGGAGCAGGTCGTCACGCGTCGCCGGCATGTCGAGGCGCCTCAGCGTGACCAGGGCCTGGGCCAGCTCATCGCGGGTCGGGGCGTCGTGGCGCACGCGGTCCCAGCCGAGGTCGGCGACCAACCGGTCGACCATCACCCGGGCGTCACGCCAGTCCTCGTCATCGGGCGCGGGCTCCGGCGCCGGGCTGAGCGCGTAATGGGCGGTCCCCAGCATCTCGTGAACGTCGGTCTCGTCGTCATCGACGGCTTCGGTGATCTTGCGGATCGTCGCCACCGGCAGCCGCCCGACCTCCAGGAGCGCCCGGATGAGCCGCAGCCTGCGCAGATGCGACGGGCCGTACTCCGCCCGGGTGGCCGACGTCTGCTCGCCCTGGGGCAGCAGGCGCTCACGCAGGTAGAACTTGATCGTCGGGATGGGCACCCCGGATTCGGCGCTGAGCTGGGCTATCCGCATGACTGGATGCTATTGCCTGCCGATATCGATCGATAGCGACACTATCCAAGCAGTGCGGCCGCTGCCGGGGGCCGGGGAGCCCGTGCCCACGACGCGGCTCGGCGGCGGGACCGCGAGCGTTCCGCCGTACGGAACCACCGCCTGGAGTCTTCCGAGACCGGGGAGATGGCCTAGCCGAGCCCCGCGTACTGCCGCGGACGCAGGGCCTGGGCGCGCAGCGCGGCCAGCGCGGCCGACCGGCCGGCGGCGCTGAGCTGCCAGGGGGAGTTCCACCCGCAGTCGACACGCAGGCCGAGGGCGTCGAGGCGGCGCTCCAGCTCGCCGAGCGGTGCGGTCAGATCGAGGGTGGACACCCGGTCGCCCCGTGCCGTACGCCAGCCCTCGCCGTTCACCACCTCGGCCACCCGGGCACGCAGCTCGCCGAAGTCCAGCGAAGCGCCGTCGGCGAGCAGCATCAGCGCAGACTCGCGTGCGGAGATCTCGAACTCGTGCTCGCCCGCCGCCGGGGTGAGCAGCGCGGTCGTGGCCGCGGTCCACAGTGCTCCCCGGTCGTCCAACAGCTCCCGTCCGGTCGGGGTGAGGATGAGCTTGCGACCGGTACGGCGCAGCACCCGCAGCTCCCGGACGGCGATGCCCTTGAGCGTGGTCAGCGCGAACACCTCGGCCTCGCTGCGGACCGATCCCGTCGTGTTGGTCTCCCAGCCGAAGCGCTCCACGGACTCGACGGCGACGGCCCGGGCCAGGTTCAGCCGTTCGGTGAGGCGGATGCCGTGCCGGGCCAGCCCGAGCAGCCACCGCAGCGGCTCCAGATGCGGACCCTCCGGCGGCGGGACGGGGGCGTGCAGCCGCACCTCGAAGGGCTGGGCGAGCTCACGGCGGGCCGGGCCGCGGCCGAGCACCCAGCGGTTGAGCCGCTCCCCGTGGACGCGGTGCAGCCAGCAGTCGCCGCCGAGCTCCGTGCGGGGAACGGTGAGCCAGCGCCGGGTCAGCTCGGCCCGGTCCACCGGCTCGCCGGACACGATCGCGAGCTCCAGGGCGGCGGCACAGGCGACGTGCGCGCCCATCTCCTCCGGCCCCATGATCGAACTCCAGGACAGCTCCGCGATGTCCGGGGGCACCACCCCGGTCGCTTCGAGCGCCTGGTGATAGGCGGCCATTCCGGCCTCCTCGCCCTCCCGGGCGTACGTCCGCAGGATCCGTGCCGTGACCGGTGAGTCGCAGAGGGCGGCGTATCGTTCCATGCCACCCAGCCGCAGCAGTTCGCCGAGCGCCCGCGCGATGGTCCGGCGGTCGCCGGCCACCTTGACGGGCAGGGTGTACCAGAGGAACTCGCATACATCGAGCTGGCTGATGGTCTCCAGCGCTTCGCCGCCGGCGAGCCATTCGACGGCCACACGGGCCGACTCGGCGATGTGCGGCTCCGAGCGCTCCAGCCGTGCCAGAAGCGCGGCCACATCAGGTGCGGGCATGACCCGCAGTCTGCCGTATGGACCCCATCGTTGACGACGACCCGGCATCATGGCGACCACCCCCGCGACCAACGATACGGGGGATCAAACCCACGATCGGAAAAGCATCCGGGCAAACCAGTCGTCGTACGGTAGGACCTCGGCGGCGATCACCGGATAGAGCCACCAGAAGTTGGCCAGCGCGAGCAGGGCGAACGTCCCGGCTCCCACGATTCCGCCGAGGCGACGCCGGTGCGAGGTGTCCGTGCCCCCGATGAGGAGCCCGAGGGCCAGCACGATCGCCAAGACCATGAACGGCACCAGCGGCATCGCGTAGAACAGGAACATCGTCCGGTTGCCGGCGATCGCGAAGTAGAACCAGGGCAGCCATCCGGCGGCGTAGCCGACGAGCACCGCGCCCGCACGCCAGTCGCGCGTCGCCACATACCAGGTGACCATCGCGATCAGGGCGATCAGCCCGCCGTACCAGATCACCGGGGTTCCGGTGCCGAGCACCGCCCACGAGCACGACGACGTCCCGCAGGTCGTCGGCTGCTCGTAGAAGAACGCGACCGGCTTCAGCAGCAGCGGCCACGACCACGGGGTGGACTGGTACGGATGCGAGGTCTGCAGCCCCTCGTGGAACGTCAGCACCTGGACCTGGTAGTCGATCCAGGAGCCCAGGGACTTGGACACGAAGTGGAACGGCCCGCCCGACGTCGCATCGGCCCAGTTGCGGCCGTAGCCGCCGTCGGTGGCGAACCAGCCGGCGAACGACGCGACATAGGCCACCGCGGGGATCAGGCCCGCCCAGAGGGCGGCGAGCGGCAGATCCCGCCGGAACATCCCGATGTACGGCCTGCGCACGCCGACGGCCCGCCGCGCACCCGCGTCCCAGACCAGCGACATGATCCCGAAGGCGAGGATGTAGAACAGGCCGGTCCACTTGGTGGCCAGCGCGGCGCCCAGGCACAGGCCGGCCGCGAGCCGCCAGGGCCGCAGACCGAGCGACGGGCCGACGCCCCGGGCGTCGTCGGAGGGCCCGGCCTCGTGCCAGTCGGCCAGCCGTGCGCGCACCCGGTCGCGGTCGACGACCAGGCAGGCGAACGCGGCCAGGACCCAGAACATCAGGAAGATGTCCAGCAGCGCCGTACGGGACAGCACGAAGTGGAGGGCGTCGAGCGAGAGCAGGAACCCGGCCAGGCAGCCCAGCAGCGTCGACCGGGTCATCCGCCGGGCCACCCTGGCGAGGATCAGGATGGAGATCGAGCCCACCAGCGCGGCGGCGAACCGCCACCCGAACGGGTTCATCCCGAAGATCATCTCGCCGAGACCGATGAGCCACTTGCCGAGCGGCGGATGCACCACGTAGTTGGCGCACTGGTCCACCTGCTCGCAGTGCTTGAAGATGTTCAGGTTGCCCGCGTTCACCAGGGCGTCGGCGCCGTCGACGAACTGCCGCTCGACGCCGAACTTGATCGTCGAGTAGGCGTCCTTCGCGTAGTAGGTCTCGTCGAAGACGAGGACCTTGGGCGTGCCGAGATGCAGGAATCGCAGGACCGCACCGAACGCCGCGACCGCGATCGGGCCGATCCAGCCCCACAGAGCGTCGCCGCTCAGGGGCGGGACCAGCCGGTCGCGCAGGGAGACGGCGGGCGAGTCGGATGAGTCCGGGTCGCCACCTCGGGAGGTCGGGGACCCCTGCTCGGGCTGTTCGAACGCCTGGTAAGGGGAATCGGTCACGGCCACTCCGACAGCGTACTGGCGAGGGCGGGCCTCGAACATGGCCTACGCGAGGATTGGGGATATCTGGCCGTTCACGGGTGAACGTTTCAGCTGGAAACGGTGAGAACTCTCCAAGGGCTTATGCGCGACCTTTCCGAGAACTCACCCGAGTCTTTCCGAGGGCTTACGCGTCGAGCGGCTCGACCGTTTACGACCGAGAAGTCGGCGAGGTCATAGGCTGGATCGGTGCTGATTCTCGCAGGAGCCCCGATCGGCCGTACGGGAGACGCGACGCCGCGGCTCCGCGAGGCACTGGGAACCGCCGACGTGATCGCCGCCGAGGACACCCGGCGGCTGAGACGGCTCGCGGCCGACCTGGGCGTGACCGTGACCGGGCGCATCGTTTCCTATTACGACGCCAACGAGAGCCGGCGGGCCGCCGAGCTGCTGGAGGCACTGGTCCAGGGCAGCACGGTCGTGGTGATCACGGATGCCGGCATGCCGGGGGTGTCCGATCCCGGTTATCGACTCACCCGGCTGGCCGTGGAGGCGGGCGTGCCGGTGACCGCCCTGCCCGGCCCGTCGGCCGTCACCACCGCGCTCGCCGTCTCCGGCCTGCCCAGCGACCGCTTCTGCTTCGAGGGGTTCCCGCCGCGCAAGCCGGGGGAGCGGGCCAGACGGCTCGCCGACCTGGCCGCCGAGGAGCGCACGATGGTGTTCTTCGAGGCGCCGCACCGCCTGCGCGCCTGCCTGGAGGCGATGGCCGAGGCGTTCGGCCCCGACCGCGAGGCCGCGGTCTGCCGCGAGCTCACCAAGACGTACGAGGAGGTGCGACGCGGCACCCTCGCCGAGCTGGCCGCCTGGGCGGCGGGCGAGGTCAGGGGGGAGATCACGCTCGTCGTGGCGGGACTGCCGCCCGACGTCGCGCCGCCCGACATGGCGGAGCTGGTCGACGAGGTGGCCCGGCGGGAGGCCTCGGGCGTGTCGCGCAAACACGCGATCGTCGACGTGGCGAAGTCGGCGGGCGTTCCCAAACGCGACCTGTACGACGCCGTCCACGGCCGCTGAGATCCCCGCCGGACGCCTACGAGGGGCGGCGGCGCCACCCGGACCAGCCCGGCCGGCCGGGCGCGTCCGGCCATCCGGGGATGGCGAGGTCGTCCACCGCGGGTGAACGCCGCCCGGCGATCGCGATCGCGGCGGCGAGGCAGGCGAGCGGGATCGCGGGAACCAGATAGCGGTAGTCGAACTCCGCTGTCGCCGCCGGCGCCAGGATCAGCCCGGCGCCGCCGAGGAACGGCAGCAGGGCCGGCCCGCCGAGCTCCCGCCACCGCACGGCCACGCCGTACAGGCCGACGAGCAGCAGCAGGCCCAGCCCGAGGCCGGGGAACCGCACGATCTTCTGATAGCCGATCATGATGTCGGACCACGGCGAGACCGCTCGGGTGGCGGCCGGGCCGTTCTCGTAGGCCTCGACGTCCCGATCCGTCGTGCTGCCGTACGAGCTCCACTTCGGGATCGAGCGCGTGTACTCGTTGCTGAACTCGTACAGCTTGAAGGTCTTGGCGTCCGGGAACTGCGGCCGGTCCCAGCGGAAGGCCCGGAAGAAGTCCTTGGCCACGGCCGCCAGGTAGTCGCCCGGCTGGGCGAGGATCGCCTTCTTGGCGAACTCGCTGGCGTTGGCGTTGA
>BCRI01000153.1 GCA_001552515.1 Sphaerimonospora mesophila NBRC 14179 = JCM 3151 | reverse complement strand
TGGTAGGCGTAGGCGTGGGGGTGGGGGTCGGGCCGCCGGGGCCGACCTGCAGGTCCACGCAGTTGTAGAAGGCCATCGCCGTGTCGGCGATGTTCCAGATGGCGAGCAGCTTGATCCGGCCGGTCCTGCCACCCAGGTTCACGTTGTGCGTGACGACGTTGCCGGGCACTCTGCCGCGGTCGTTGAACTGGGCGATCCGCTCGTTGCCGATGTAGTAGTCCCATGTGCTGGTGGAGTGCGGGACCTTGATCCGCCACTGGAAGTTGATCGTGTTGCCGACGCTGGTGACGGGCCAGGGCTTGCTGTCGTCGTCGAGCGGAGACCACCGCGCGTCACCCGCGCTGCAGTTGCGCTGACCCTTGGGCCCTTCGACGCTCTCCGGCTCCCAGATGATCTGTCCGCAGTTGGGGACCTTGCCCATGGCGCACCAGGCCTGCCGACTCGGCGGGTCGGAGATGTACCCGTGAGCCGAAGCGGGCGAGGACATCACCACTACCGATGTGGCGGCGACCGCGAGTCCCGCCAGTGGCGCGAAGAGTTTCCGCATGTCGTGCATCCTTTGCTGGGGGGATGGTGAGGCTAATATAAAGGAAAGTTTCCTAACAATAAACCCCTCGGGTTTGCCCTGGTATGGATCAGCGTCAGAGGGGGAAGGGTCTTGATGCCCGTCATGACCGATTACCGACGGGTATGGCTCTTCCGCTCCGTCCCCGCGAGGTCGTACGTCAAACGTGCGCCTCGCGGGGATGCGGAGGGCCGGAGGGCGCTGTGCCCGCCCGGTGGTCTTCGCCGTGGCAGACCGGCGACGGGCGTCAGGTCAGCCCTTCGACGGTGGCCTTGAGCGCGTTCAGGAACAGGGCGGCGTCCCTGCCGTTGATCAGGCGGTGGTCGTAGGCCAGGCCGATGTCGGCGAGGGTTCCGTCGCGTGGCCCGGTCACGGCGAGCGCGCAGACGGTGCCGGGGAAGACGAACGGGATGGCCAGGACGACCCCGTGCTCGGTGTGCAGGGTGACGACGAAGTTCGCGCCGGACAGGTCGCTCTCCTTGAACTCGCCGGTGGTGGCGGCGAGTCGGTGCTTCATCAGCGTGGTCGCGATGTCCTTGATCGTACGGCTCGCGGCGGCGTGGACGACGGGGACGTACAGCCCCTCGCCGATGTCGACGGTGACGCCGATGTGCGGGGCCTCGGCGAGCAGCGCCCGCGTGCCGTCGACCGTGGCGAAGAACAGCGGGAACCGCTCGTGCAGGCCGGCGACGGCCTGGACGAAGATCTCGGCCAGGCCCACCGGGCGGCGGATCTCCTTCGTCCTGGCCCGCGCGTGCTCGAGCGCCGGGCCGAGGTCCATGCGCACGACGGCGTACGCGGCCGGGATGGTCTGGTGGGAGAGCGTGACGGATCTGGCGACGGCTCGCTGGACCCGCGGGAGCCGGTGCTCGGCCGACAGGGGCTCTCCCGCAGTGGAGACGGGAGCCGCGCCGAGCGGAACCCGCGGTTCCCGCTCCGCCGGGCCTTCGCTCTCTCGATGCCCATGATCGTTTCCGGTCGCGGCGGCCGCAAGGCGTTCGATGTCGGCCCGCCTGACGACGGGGATGGCGAGGGCCCTGACCCGGTCGAGGTCGATGCCGAGCTCGTCGATGAGCGCCTGGGCCGGGGCCGTGATGAGCGGTGGCGCCGAGTCTTCCGGGCCGGGTTCGACCGTCGTGGCGGTCCGCGCCGGATCGGGCAGAACCTGGCCCGGCCGCGTCCCCTCACGCGGCTCCGCATCTCCTGCCGCGCCTATCGTGGCGATCACTTCGTCCGGGTGGCACCAGGTTCCCTCGCGCAGGCCGTGGCGCAGGACGCCGGAGGCGCCGGCGGTCAGCTCCTCCGCGGCCTTGGACGTCTCCACCAGCACGACCGCGTCGTCCTCGCTCACCCGCGCGCCATCGGAGACGAGCCACTCGACCAGGAGATATTCGGTGTCGTTGTTGTTCAGTTTGGGCACGCGCAGCTCAGCCACGGAGGGTCTCCCTGATCACGCTGTGGATCGTGGTCTCGTTCACGAGGGCCGCCCGCTCGAGGTGGGCCGCGGTGGGAACGACCCCGTCGGCGGAGTGGATCAACGTCACGGGCCGGGCCAGCCGCCCCCAGTGCCGCTGGTGCAGGAGATGGGCCACCTCGGCGCCCCAGGTCCCCCCGGCGGTGCTCTCCTCGACGACGAACACATGCCGTGCCGTACGGACGTCCGCTTCGAGCGCATCGAGCTCGTCGAACGGGTACAACCTGGACGGCACCACCAACGTGCAGCCGATCTCCTCCTCGACCAGCAGCGAGCGCATCGCGGCCATCGCCCGATGCGCCGTCCCTCCGGGGGCTATGACGACGCAGTCGGGGGAGCCGTCGAGGAACACCCTGGCCACGCCGCCGGAGACCGTCAGCGAGAACGGCGGCTCGACCGCGCCCATTCGGCGCGTGTAGAGGACCTTGTCCTCGAAGAAGACGCACGGCTGCGCCCGGGCGAACATCTCCTCGAACACGGCCAGGTTGTCGTGGAACGGCGACATCTCGTAGAGGGCCAGCCCGGGGATGCCGACGAAGTGCTTCTGCAGGGCCTGGCTGTGCGTCGGCCCGTAGCCGCGTCCGCCGCCGACCGGACAGCGTACGACCATGCGCATCGGCAGGCGGGAGCCGTACATGGAGACGGACTTCGACGCGAAGTTGAGCAGCTGGTCGAAGGCGAGCGCGGCGAAGTCGCCGAACATGATCTCGACGATCGCCAGATCCCCGGAGAGCGCGAGCCCGGCGGCCACACCGGTGATGGCGTTCTCGCTGATCGGGGTCGACAGGACGCGATCGGGGAAGCTCGTGGACAGTCCGCGTGTGATCTTGAAGGCTCCGCCGTACGGATCGACGACGTCCTCTCCCAGCACGTAGAGGTTCGGCTCCCGCGCGAGCAGCGCGGCCAGCGCCGTGTTCAGGTTCTCGCCGACCCTCATCGCGTCTCCCAGCGTGACGGCGGCCGCGCCATGACCTCGGCGGCGATCGCGTCGACGTGCGCGCGGGCCTGCGCGTCGAGCAGGTGGAAGCGGTCGGGGTCCGCCGCCGCGCACCGCTCGTACCAGTCCTGCTCGCGCAGATCGCGTACGGCCTCGGCCGACCGGGTGTCGTCGCCCTTGCTGTGCGGTCCGAGACGCCGGGTGACGAACTCGACGACGAGCGGCGTCGCGTGGGAACGGACCCGCGACACCAGGGGTTCGAGCGTGCGGCGGATCTCGGCGACGTCGGAGGTCTCGATCAGGCGATGGCGGATGCCGAAGGCCGCCGCCCGGCCGGCGATGCTCCCCGCGAGATGCCGCGAGGTGGGCGTGGACTGGGCGATGCCGTTGTTCTCGACCACGACGAGCAGCGGCAACCGCCACAGCGACGCGATGTTGAACGCCTCGTAGACCGCGCCCTCGCCGAACGTGCCGTCGCCGATGTAGACGCAGGCGAGCCGGCCGGGATCGGTCCGTTTGAGGTGCAGCGCGACCCCGACGCCGACCGGCAGGCTCTCGCCCTGCACGCCCGTGGACAGGAAGCCGTCTCTGTGGATGTGCTGGCTGCCGCCGACTCCGTTGCAGACGGCTCCCTCCCGGCCCATGATCTCCGCGAGCAGTCCGGCCGGGTCGCGGAAGCGCGCCAGGTAGTGGCCGTGCCCGCGGTGGTTGCTGAACACGCGGTCGCGGGGATCGAGCAGCGCCTCCATCGCCACGGGGATGTACTCCTGGCCCAGGCAGGTGTGCGTGGTGCCGTTGAGCAGGCCCTTGCCGTACAGGTCGAGCAGCTTCAGCTCGAACGCCCGGATCGTGAGCATGAGCGAGAGGTCGGCCTCGTCCAGGCCGAGCTCGGCGGTTTCGATCGTGGCCGGTCGCGTCATCGGCGGATCACCTGGAGCACCCCGGCGATCGTCGGGTTGTCGAAGAAGTCGTCGAGCTCGACCTCCACGTCAAGCCGCTTGCGCATGCGGGCGATGATCTGGGTGATGGTCAGCGAGTGGCCACCGAGATCGAAGATGTCGTCGTGCGGCTCGATCGGCGACACCTTGAGCACCTCCTCCCAGATCGTGCGGATCTCGGCGGTCAGCGGATCGTCCGGGTCCGCTCCCGGCCGGTCGGGCGCCGCGTCGTCATCGGGCTCCGCCACCGGTACGCCACAGGCGCCCGCCGGCACCGGCCAGGCGACCGCCGGATCCCGGGTCGGCAGCGTCCCCAGCGGCCGGGCCGGGTCCTGGGCGACCGCCGCCAGCACCGCCCGCAGGTCGTCGGCGAACCCCGCGGCGTCGGTCAGCTCGTTCGGGTCGTAACGCAGGCTGGCGGTCATCCCCGTCGCCTCCGTCTCCGCCGCGTCCGCCGTGGCGTCGAGGACCTGGAGCTGCAGCGCGCCCCTGACCGCGTGGTTGAACGCCAGCCGGTCGACCTCGCCGAACCGTTCGGCCGGTTCCGACCGGGGACCGGAGCCGCGCCGGTAGCTGACCGAGACGGGGGCGAGCGCCGCGTGCGGCCGCAGCCCGGCGACCACCCTCGCCAGGGGGACCTCGCGATAGGCGTACAGGCTTCTGAGCTCGGCGCGCAGCCCGGCGGCGAACGTCGCGAACGGCGTCTCGGACGGCGGGCTGGAGAAGACGGGCAGCTCGTTGACGAAGGGCCCGATGTGGCCCTCCGACGCCGCGGTCCTGGTCGACAGGTCGACCGCGGTGACGACGTCGGCGTTGCCGTACGACGCCAGCAGCGCGTGCAGCGCCGCCAGCAGCACCTCGAACCTGGTAAGTCCGGGCAATTCGGGCACGTCGAGCGTGAACTTCAGCAGCCGTCCCGGGCCGCCCCTGCGGGAGCGGAGCACCCCGCCGGGCACGAGCGTCTCACCCGGCTCCCGCCACCGATCCGCCCAGAACGCCCGAGCCTCGTCGAGCACGCCGGCCACCCGCTCCCGTTCGGCGGCGGCGTGGTCGAGGGGCTCCAGCGGCGGTGGCACGGTGCCCGCCACGAACGCGGCGAGGTCCGCGATCAGGATGTCCTTGGACCCGCCGTCGAAGACGAGGTGGTGGGCGACGATCACGAGTGTGTCGCCGACGAGCGTGAAGCGGATCAGCGGGCCGTTCTCCAGGTCGAACGGCCGCCTGATCGCCTCCTCGATCGACTCGCCCGTCTCCAGGGACGGGGTCCGCGTGGCCGGCACCAGGTCCGGCACGCCGTCCTGCTCGCGTACGGCCCTGCCCAGCAGCGGATGTCGTTCGACCACGCTCGCGCACGCCTTGGCGAGCACGGCGGGTTCGGGGGCGGGCGAACCGTCGAAGCGGATCACGATCGGCATGTGGTAGGCCGATCCCGCCCCCATCCGCTCGGTGACCCACATCCCATGCTGGACGAACGAGACCTGCGTCATGTGGCGACCTTTCGGAGTGCGCGCTTGTCGACCTTGCCGCCGTGGTTGCGGGGCAGGGTGTCGAGGGTGATGAGTCGTACGGGAAGCTCATGCGGGGCCAACAGGTCCTTCAGGAAGATCCGCAGCTCCTGGTGTGCGACGGCACCGACAACGGCGATCGCGACGGCCTTGCCGAGCGTCGGATGCGGCACCCCGAAGGCGGCGGCCTCGACGACGCCGGGATGCCGGTGGACGGCCTCCTCGACGTGGATCGTGGACACCTTGTAGGCGCCCGACTTGATCACGTCGCTCTCGCGGTCGATCAGGTAGAGGTAGCCGTCGTCGTCGATGTAGCCGAGATCTCCCATGCGCACCCAGCCGCCGCGGAAGACCTCGCCGGTGGCGGCCTCGTCGCCGAAGTAGGTGCGGGTGACCGTCGGCGAGCGCATCCACACCTCGCCGGTCGCCCCGGGCGGCAGCGGGGCGCCGTCCGGGCCGGCGATCTTGACCGCGCCGCCGGAGACCGGGCGGCCCACGCTGGACGGCCGGTCGGGATCGAAGATCATCACGGTCTGCGCCGGCGCCGCCTCGGTCGAGGTGTAGTAGTTGGTGATCGTCGCGTTGGGGAACGCGGTGCTCAGATCACTCGCCACCCTGGCCGGCAGCGGCGCGGCCGCCGAACCGAGCAGGAGCACGTTCGACAGGTCGTACCTGGTGTGCACCCCGACCGTGAGCATCTCGATCGCCATCGCCGGGACCAGGAAGACGGTGCCCGCGCGGTAGTGCTCGATCAGCGCGGCGAACCTGCCGGGCGTGAAGCGCGGCAGCGTGACCACCTCGGGGTGCGCGTCCACGGCGTTGACCAGCATCCACTGGCCGGCGTTGGTGCCGATGGGGAAGGCGTGCGCGAGGTGCCCGGAATGCATGAACGGCCTACGGCGGCCCCCGCAGCCGTAGGCCAGGTTCGCGTGGGTGGCGGCCACTCCCTTGGGCCGGCCCGTGGTGCCCGACGTGTAGAGGATCTGCGCCGGGTCGCCGGGCCGCACCGGCCCGAGGTCGCCGTCCGCACCGTCCGCCGCGCTGTCGGCGTACGGCAGCTCGCCCGCGCGCAGCACCATCGACGCACCGCAGTGCGCGAGCATCGCGTCGACGTCCGGCAGCCGGTCCGAGAGCGGTACGGCCACCGCCCCCGCCCTGATCACGCCGAAGAACGCGACCGAGTAGTCCAGCCAGTCGCCGTTGCCGAAGACCAGGCCGACCCGGTCGCCGTGGCCGACCCCTCGGCGCCGCAGCGCGCAGGCCAGGCCGTACGACCTGCGTTCCCACTCGCCGAAGGTCAGCGAGCCGACGCCGTGGACGGTCATGGCCACCCGGCCGGGCTCGGTCGCGGCCCGCTCGCGCAGCAGACCGGGAAGAGTCACGCTCATTATCGGCTCCCGGGAAGTCGTCGGGCCGCGTAAGTCGGCGTATACCAAAGGAAGAGGATTCCCAGCTCAGGGGACTCGCGGACGTGAATCGGACAGACGTGACCGCGAGACCACTTATAGGAAACTTTCCTATTAGTAGACCAGTGGTCAGTCTTGCATGAGCCCGGAGACAGCGGCAAGCCCCGTGGTTCCGCGCGGCCCGCGGCCGCTTCCCGCCGCGCCTTGCGTACCACTGAAGATCCATGGAAAACTGCGGGCGATCCCAAACAGTTAAGAGTCTTTTCAAAAGGCCCAATCTGTCCTGAGTCGGGACGCCGGCGTGTGCGGTCGGGGAGCTTCGACCGCCGATCTCGGCCGGCTGTCCGATGAGGAGGCCGGGCGCCTCGCCGGGGAGCTGAAATGATCAAGAAGAGGCTGGCGGAACTCGTGGCCGAATCGTCGGAAGGCGCCGTGACCGCGCAGGAGGCGCTGACCGCCGCCGTGCCGCTGTCGGCGCTCGGCATCACGTCGATCGCGCGGCTGCGGCTGATCGACGCGATCGAGTCGGAGTTCGGCGTCGAGTTCGACCTGACCGAGGAGGGCATGGAGTTGCTCGATGATCTCGACCGGCTGGCCGGGCACCTGGCCTCCCGATGAACGCCGGCTTCCCGACGCACGTCGAGTTCGCCGGGCCCGGCTCCGGCACCGCCCCCCTCACCTGGGGTCAGCGGGCCATCTGGGAGGCGATCGAGCGTACGGCTCCCGACGACCACTACTTCAACTTCGGTCGTCTGCTGAAGGTCCCGGGCGGCAGGACGGCAGGTGAGATCGTCGAGGCGCTGGCCGCGCTGATCGAGCGGCACGGGGCGCTGCGCACCCGGCTGGGCGAGCCCGGGAGATCCGGGGCCGAGCCGTACCAACGGCTCGAGGAGAAGGGGCGGCTGCCGGTCACGGTCGCCGTCGGCGATCCGGACCGGGTGCTGGGCGAACTGGCGGCGCGACGGTTCGACTACGCCGGCGAGTGGCCCATGCGGGTGGCGCTGGTCCTCGACGGCGATCGGGTCACCCATGTGGTGCTGGTCTTCTGCCATCTGGCCGCCGACGGCCTCGGCGCCGAGGCGGCGGTGCGCGACCTGCGGATGCTGCTGTTGAGAGGAGGCCGAGGGGGAGACCGGCTCCGATGGCCGGACGCTTCGCAGCCGATCGACCTCGCGCGCTGGCAGGCCGGTCCCGAGGGGCGGAAGGCGGCGCGGGCGGCGGCGGCGTACTGGGAGAGTGAGTATCGGCGGATCCCGCCGACGATGTTCTCCGCGCCGAGCGACGCGCGCGCCGCCGCGCGGCCGCCGATCTGGCGGGCGCTGCTGCACTCACCCGCCCTGGAATCGGCCGTCCGCTCGATCGCACACACCCATGCCGCCTCGACCTCGACCGTGCTGCTGACGGCGGTGGCCGCACTGGTCGGGCGGTTCACCGGGCACGAGACGTGCGCGATGCTGCCGATCGCGGCCAACAGGTTCCGCCGCGACACGGCGAACATCGTGGCCACCATGTCGCAGGAGGGACTGTTCACCCTCGATCTCGGCGGCGGGGGCGCCTCGTCCTTCACCGACCTGCTGCGATCCGCCGGCCCCGCCGCGCTGCGCGCCTATCGCAGCGCCTACCACGATCCGGCCGATCGGAATCGGATCACCGCCCTCGTCGGCTCGGAGCGTGGCATGCCGATCCATCCGTACTGCTGCTTCAACGACATGCGCTTCGCCGACCCCGGGCCCGCCGCCTGCGACCCCGGCGAGATCACGGCGGCGCTGGCCCGGACCTCGGTGTCGTGGCCGATGAGCCAGGACAAGCTGAACTGCCGGTTCTGCGTCCACCTCACCACGGAGGGCGTCTCGCTCACCGCCGACACCCGCTATCTTCCCCGGCCGGACATCGAGCGCTTCCTGCTGGAGTTGGAGTCCCTTCTCGTGGAGACGGCCGTCCGATGACCGTTCGCGCCTACGCCACCTCGACATCCTGCCCCCAGGGGGCCTCGCTCGGCTTCGTGCTCGACGGGGCGGCGCCCGTGGTCGTGACCGACGTCGCCGACGACCGGGTGGTGTTCGAGGGCTTCGCCTCCGGGCCCCGATGGGAGCTGGACATCCCCGCCGGCTGGCGCAGTTCGCTGTATCGCGCCCGCTTCGGCCCCGAGGTGCCGTGGCCCCACTCGCTGCCCGGGAGCACGCCCTGCCCGGACAACGAGGTCTTCTTCGTGGTGCGGCAGGCGGTCCCCGGTTCGCCGGTGCTGCTGAGCGTCCCGTTCACCACCTGGCAGGCGTACAACCGGGCCGGTGAACCCGGCCAGAGCGTCTACTGGACCGAGTCGCCCACCCGGGCCGCGCGCGTGACCTTCGACCGCCCCGGTGGCGGGCCCCCGCCCGAACGCTGGGAGGAGGGGCTGATGCGCTGGCTGCGCCGCTCCGGCCACGACGTCGCCTACTGCTCCAACCTCGACCTGCACGACGGCCTCGACCTGCTGTCCCGGCATCGGATGCTGATCGTCAACGGCCACGACGAGTACTGGTCGCTGGAGATGCGCGACGCCGTGGAGGAGTTCGTACGGCGAGGCGGCAACGTGGCGTTCTTCGCCGGCAACACGTGCTGGTGGCAGATCAGGCTCGAAGACGGCGGCCGCACCATGGTCTGTCACCGCGACGCGGTGTCCGATCCGGCCGCGTCCGGCTCGGCCTCGATCGATCCCCGCCTGACGACGGTCGAGTGGTCGGCGGCACCGGTGAATCGCCCGGAGAACACGCTGACCGGGGTGAGCTTCCGCTTGGGCGCCGGAGCCTGGGGACCGCACATGCCGCGGATGCTGGAGGAGTCGTACACCACGCGTTTCGCGGCCCACTGGGTGTTCGAGGGCACGGGGCTGACCGACGGCGACAAGTTCGGCCAGGGCTGTCTCGGCTATGAGACGGACGCCGCCGAGTTCGAGGAGGTGGCGGCCGGCGAGGGGGCGGGGGTGCCCCGGGTGACGGGGCGCGACGGCACTCCGCCGTCGTTCGTCGTCCTCGCCACCGCCGACCTGCGGCACTGGAGTTCGTACGGCCAGGGCGGCATGGCCACCATGGGCGTGTTCACCAGCGGCCTCGGGACCGTCTTCACCGCGGCCACGGTGAACTGGGGCAACGGCCTGGACGACCCCGTCGTCGACCGCATCACCCGCAATGTGATCGACCGGCTGTCGTCCGCGCGTGGCGGGCACTGGGACGTGATCGGCCCGGCCGCCGATCTGCGTGCGCTGGCGGTGCTCGGCCGGACGCTGTACGCGGTGAGCGCCGGCGGCACGCTGCTGGCACGGGAACTGTGCGGGCAGAACCTGCCCTGGCTGCCGGTCGGTACGGCCGACGGCGTGTGCGGGCTCGCCGTTCCGCGTGAGGCCGCCGGCGGCATCGCCTCCGGTCTGTACGGTGTGACCGCCGAGGGGCGGCTCCTGCGTCATGACGGGTCGCGATGGCGGGAGGTAGGGCCGGCGCCCGAGGCCGCGATCGGCCTGGCCGTGGCCGACTGCACGTTCTGGGTGGCCACCTCCTCCGGAGAGCTGTGGCGGCAGGTCTTCGGCACCGATGGGTGGGAGCACATGGGGTCGTCGGGAGGTGCCGTCTCCCTGGGCGGGATGAACGGCAGGCTCTTCGCCCTCGACGCCGGTGGCCGGATGCTGACCCGGCTGCCCGTGTCCCCGGCCGAAGGGACCGCGGCCGAACACGACGGGGCCGCATGGGAGCCCTACGCGGACGCGGTGCCGGGCAGCACCTTCACCGCCCATGCCGGGCTTCTCGTCACCGCGGGTCGTGGCATGCCCCTTCGGTGGCGGCAGGTCTGACCGGGGTACGGCGCCCAAGGGCAACATCAGCCTCCCCTGCCCGTCAAGAGCTCAGAAAGAGCATGCGGGAGGATCTTTGGGACCGGCCTCCGGTAAGTCACATCCTGGGATGTCACCGGAAACACTTACCTCAAGTGGCCTAGACGCCCTGGGACAGCACGATTAAGGATCGGAATATGGCCGCTCGGGTGTGATGGCGCCCGAGAAAAAACACCCCCTTTTATCCCGATCAATCATTTTCGCCGTTATGGCGATGGGGAGTGGGGTGAAACTCCTCGGCCATTCCAGGAGCTGGGAAAACCTGGCGTCCTGACCTGCCTGAGCCCGATCCGGGCCAAAGGAGGGAACATGCATCGGAAATCCAGACGACTCGCCCTGGCCCTCTGTGCCACGACGCTGACAGCCGGCGGCGCCGCGCTCCTGAGCGGTCCCGCCTTCGCCGCGACCAGCGGGTGGGAAGACTGTCCTGAAGTCTCCGAGTCGTCGTACTCGACTTCCGAGATCGCGCTGCCGCTTTCGACGGTGTCCGAGCTGTCCGAAGTGTCCACGGTCTCCGCGCCGGTCATCTCGCGCGAGGTCCTCGCCCAGCCCGTGATCGCGCAGCCCGTGATCGCACAACCTGTGATCGCGCAGCCCGTGATCGCGCAGCCGGTCCTCGCGGAGCCGATGAGGGTCTCGGTGAGCATCCAGCCCGAGTTCTCCAGCCCGCGGTACTTCCACAGCGAACGGTTCGCGAGTGAGCCGATCTCGTTCCAGTACCGCAGCGCACGATTCTCGAGCCAACTCCTGCCGTCGCGGTTCGAGCGTACGGAGCGGCTCTCGCTTGGCTCGCAGGAGCGGGTCGAGGCGGAGGCCAGCCGGGCGAAGTCCCGCATCCAGCACCACGCGAACGTGGCCAAGTCGCGGATCAACCGCGAGGTGCGCAAGTCCGAGCGGCGCATCGCCCGCGAGGCGCGCAAGAGCGAGCACAGGATGGCCGAGGCGTCCTGGCGGGCATCCTGCTGCTAGGACACGGCCGACACGGCCTCGACCTGTCCCAGGGTGGCCCCGCACTCCGGTGCGGGGCCACCCGCGCGTCGCGGAATTCCGGGGTCCGCGGGTCCGACGGCCGTGATCCATAGGGGCTCCGACCGTGATCCACGAGGGGCTACGGCCATGGTCCCCGATGGGCTCCGACCGTGATCCACGAGGGATTACGGCCATGGTCCCCGATGGGCTCCGACCGTGATCCACGAGGGCCTGTGACCCCTGGTCCGCGGGGAGCGGCGGCCGGGCAACGGTCCGGCGAGAGCCTCAGCGAGAACCGGTCGGAACGCCCCGACCGGTGCCGCCGCATTCGATACGTCTCTGAGCTGCGAGGAAACCAATACGTGGCGGTTAGGTAATCGATGTCCCCGCTGGCCAGGCGTAACGCGCTTTTTCCCGGATGGGTGGCAAGCGGGGTGTCTCATGGGGGCGCGGATCCGGTTTGCTCGGTCACGGCGATGCTTGCACCATGGGCGTGGCTCACCTGGAAGAATCGGCGGGACCGCTAAGGTGAATACTTCAATGCGGCTAACCGGATCGACAGTAAGACGAAAGCGCGCCAGCCGGGGGGATCGGCGCGAGCGGAGGCGTGATGGCTCGCAGGTCGGACGTCCAGCAGGATCCGCGGATCGCTGGCGACCCAGAGTCGTACCCTCCGGAGGGCCCTGACGAGGTGCCCGTCACCCGGGGCGCATCCCCCAGGCGCGGCGGTGGGTGGAGCGGCGGCGGGGGCCGCTGGCTTATCTGGATCGGCCGCGTCGTCCTCTGGGCACTGATCATCGTGATCGTCGTCAACGGCGTCCGGGCCCCGTTCGAGCGGCTGAGCCAGAGCGGTGACCCGACGACCGCGACCAGCGACCCGGGTGACATGGGATTCCCGGTGACCCAGGCGTCCGCGTTCGCCAACCAGTTCGCCGCCGTCTACCTGAACTACGACGCCGCCAACCCCCAGCAGAGAGCCGAGCGGCTGAGGTCGTTCCTCCCCGACGACGAGGACGACAGGCAGTTCGGCTGGAACGGATATGGACGGATGTCCGCCGGGGCGATTCAGTTCGCCGGTATCGACGTGATCGACGCGCACAACGCGCGCGTCACCGTGACGTACCAGTCGGGCGGCAGACGCGGACTGCTCTCCGTGCCCGTCTACTACGACGGCGCCGGGTTCGTCGTGTCGGAGCGGCCCGCGCTGCTGCCCGAGGCGGCGCCGGCCGGCCTGCCCCCGGTCGCCGGCCCCGATCGCGACTCGGCTGCCGAGTCCGAGCTGCGTCCCCAACTCGAGGGCTTCTTCAAGGCGTACGCCGCGGGCAACCAGGTGGATCTGCAGCGCTATGTCGCCAACGGGGTGACGATAGAGGGCTTCAACGGGGAATTCACGCTCGACCGGCTGAAGGACGTGATCGTGCCGCCGGGCGAGGCGAACAGCAGGGAGGTCACCGCCGTCGTCGTGTGGGCGGTCTCGACGGGATCGACCTCGCCGACCCCCTCTCTGGACGACCCCAGGACACAGCCGGGTGGACTGGAGCAGGCCTACCAGCTCATGATCGAGAAGCAGGGCGACAAGTGGTTCGTCAGGGACGTCCAGGGTGCGAAGCGGCCCGCGGGGTAGCGCGACCCGATCATGACATCGCTGATCCATACCCCCGGGAGGGCGAGAATTGATTGTGAAGACCATGGTGGACGGTGTCATCGGCGGAATCATCGCCGGCATGCACGATCTTGCCGCCGCGCCGACCCCCGAGCCGACGACGGGCATCAACACGGCCGGGCTCGCGGATTTCCTCCGGACTTTCTTCGCCCCGCTTTTCCTCGCGGTCGTCTCCGTTGTGGCGATCTTCTTTCTGTTCACCCGCGAGATCACCAGATTTGTGCAGTTCATCATCCTGGCGATCGCGATCGGGGTGATCTTCTATGTCCCCAACATCATCGAGGTGACGGCCAAGGCCATCGCGGGCGCGCTCGGCATCAAGTGAGCGACGGGCAGAGAGGAGGATCGGGTGGATCTGCCCACGTATACCAATATTTGGCGCATTGAGAAGCGGCTGTACAAGCTGTACGACCTTCGGCTGCCCATGCCGCTTCCCATCGTCTGGATCGGTGTGTTCGTGGGCGTGCTGGTCCCCTGGTGGGTCTTCCTCGCGCTTGTCGGGCTTCCGTTCCAGGCTCCGTGGCATGTCGTCTATCTGGTCCCGCCCGGCGTCCTGACCTGGCTCGCCACCCGTCCCGTGATCGAGGGCAAGCGGCTCACCGAGCTCCTGCAGTCTCAGCTCCGCTATCTGGCCGAGCCCCGCACCTGGTGCCGCATGGCCCCGCTGGGCGAGCCCGAAGAGATCACCTTCACCGCCCGGGTGTGGCGGGCCACTTCGCCGCGGGTCGCGCCGGCCGCAGCCCGGACCACCGTCAGGGTCAAGGGGAAGACGAGCGGGAAGGCGCGCGCCAAGGCCGTGGTCAAGGAGTCGGGACCGGCCGGGGAGCGCCGCCGGACGACCGGACGGCCGGCCGTCGCGCCCGCGGCGCTCACCCCTTCCGGCCGTCCCGCCGCCCCGGGCATGGGCCGTCCCGCCCGCAGGGGATATCAGGACGTCGGCCGTTCCGCCGACGCCGTGCCGTCCGGCGTCGTGCGTCCGGCGGTGGCCGCCGCCGCTGCCGCGGCCGCTCCCATCGCGGATGTCCCGTCCGCCGTCTCATGGCGTACGGCCTCCGCGACCGGGAGGGGAGCCGCATCGGGTGAGCGTGACCGCACGGTCTCCGCTCAGGAGACGGCGCCCCCGGCATCGGAGGCGCCCAGGGTGCCGGAGGCCCCCACGGCATTGCAGGCGCCCAACGCGCGGGAGATGACACCCGCCGGGCCGCCCTCCGTCGGTGCCCGGGCCTCGGACACCCCGGCCTCGAGCACCCCTGCCTCGGAAGCGCAGGTCTCGGACGCGCAGGTTTTCGAGGCGCAGACCTCCGACGCTCAGACCTCCGACGTTCGGGTCTCCGACGTCGGAGTTCCGTACGCGGGGGCCGAGGAGGTGCGGGTCGCGGATGAGTCGGGCTCGGGTGGAGGGTCGGCGACGCCGGTCTCGGACGCGCCGCCCATAGGAACCGAGGCACTCCGCCGCCTTCGCCGGCTCGCCGCCACCGCGGACGGCCGCGCCCTGCCGTCGGCGGATCCGGCTCCTCGGCCGAGTAGTCCGGCCTGGCCGGAAGAGACCGCGGAGCACAGCGCCCCAGAGCCCCAAA
>BCRI01000152.1 GCA_001552515.1 Sphaerimonospora mesophila NBRC 14179 = JCM 3151 | reverse complement strand
GCAGCCACCCTGCGCTCATTCCAGACGGCCGCCTCCGTGAGGAACACATCGCTGTCCAGGCCGAGAAGGGCCGGCCCTCGCCACAGTCCGAGGGCCGTTTCAAGCGTCTGAGCTACGGCCGAGTAGTCCCCTTCATCCGCGAGTAGGCAAGCTTGTTGGTACAAGGAGACGAATGTGAAGGCGTCGATCTCGTCTTCCGCGGCCTCCAGTCGGTAGACGTTGCCCTGCACGTCCACGGTGATCCCGCTCTTCCTGATCTCGCCGACCCCGCGGTGCACCTGGTTCCTGGCGCTCCTGGGCGGGGTGTCGCCGTATATCGCATCGATGAGGACGTCGACGGATGCCGAATGATCAGCACTCAGCAACAGATAGGCCAGCACCGCACGCGATCGCCGAGTGGTGAGCCTCACCTCCTGGCCGTCGCGCCAAACCACCGGATGTCCCAGGATTCCAAAGCGCATCAATTGAACGAGCCCTCTCAGTCCTCCCCTCTCGCATTATCTCCTATTCAAACCATCTTTGCCTCGTTAGCGTCCCTGTGAGTGGCGCATGGGTGATTAACGCATGTTTAGGGCGGTTCGTCCTTTCTGGGTTGTGGCTGTATGGCTGGGGTGGGCCACTTGGCACCCGAGAATCAAGAACGGGGTGAGGCGAGGGGCGGCTCAGTGGATGACGGACATCGACGTCGATCGGATCCGTGGGCGGACTACCGAGAAGTCCCATAGCGATGGAAAGGCGGTCTATATGGGGTTGACCCCATCTATGGATATCGCTAACCTCGTCAATGGTCACGGGGTACGAGATTTACGAGTACTCCTGTGCAGCTCGTCTCGAACGTCGAGACGAATGCCTTGTCGACATGCAATCGCAGCCGTAACAGGTGAGACTCGAGGGACTCTCGTTCGTTTCTTCGACGTAGTTCTTCGCTGTGCAGTTCTTGCGGATGGCCAAGTAATCGACGAAGTCCGGGCGGGGAAACGACTGTGACAGAGTACTCGGTGATGGTCCCGTTCGTCGCGCAACGGCCGGAGCAGGTCCTGCAGTACGCCGCGATGGTGCAATGGACGAACGCTGAGCGCCTGTGGCAGGGCCAGTCCATGCTCGTGGAATCGCACCAGCAGGGGGCCTTCGCCGCCGGGATGGGCTTCCGGGTGCCGATCGGCATCGGCGTGTCCCTGATGCCGTTGAGCCATCCGTACCAGGCGGCGGTCCAGGCGCGCTCTCTGGCGATGAGTACCGGGCACCCCGTGATCGCCGGCTTCGGCCCCGGCCCCACCGTTTTCCAACGGAGCATGCTCGGCCGCCCCTACCGCAGCCAGCTCACGGCGGTGCGGGAGTATGTCCAGATCGTGCGCGGCCTGCTCGACGGCGACACGGTCGACGTCAGTGGTGAGTACTTCTGCTTCCAGGGCGGGCTGTACGACTTCCCCGCCCCTCGGGTGGATGTCGGCCTCGGCGTTCTGCGTCCTGGGATGGCGCGGCTGGCCGGTGAGGTCGCGGACGTGGCGATCACCTGGCTTACTCCCGCCTCCTACCTGCGGGACGTCATCGTGCCGGCCCTGCGGGAAGGCGCGGCAGCGGCGGGGCGACCGGTGCCGAAGGTGACCGCGATGGTCCCGCTGGCGCTGCGGCGTGCCGACCGGGAAGCGGGGGAGATCGCTCTCGCCGGCAATGCGATGCACTTGAAATTTCCCCACTACACGGACATGCTGCGCCGCGCCGGGATACTCATCGAAGGTGTCGATCCGGCAGCGGACGCTCGGGCCCTCGTCGAAGGTGGGGCATTTCTCAGCGGTGATCTCGACGGGCTGGTGAAGCGGTTACGAGCCTATGCGGACGCCGACGTCGACGAGATCGTTCTCAACGTGACCGGCGTACTGAACCTGTTCGGTCCGCAGGCGGCGCTGAACGAGGTGAAGACCATCCTGAAGGCTGTGGCATAGCGTTCTCCTGACGAGCTCACGGGCCCGAAACCGAACGGCCACACCTCGTTCACCCGCACACACCGCACGCTTCCCGCGACCTTGGTCCTATCGGCAGATCGCCTGGAAAGTACTTGACGACTCGGAAAGCGGAAAGTACTTTCTGCATTGTAAATATTGGAGGGGCGGGCCGTCGGGAAGCCGGAGGAGACGGTATGAAGCCAGAGGAAGCGGCAGAGAACCTAGCGAACATCCGCCGGACTCAGGCGAAGGCGGTAACGCAACGATGGTTTCCGGCATGGTACTTGGGAGGGATCGGGCTGTTCCTGACCGGGCTCCAATTCATCACCGAGCCCGGCATTCCGAACCTGGTCAGAGTCGGTGTCGGGATTTCGATATTCCTCGGACTGGGCGCCCTGATCGCCGTGCTGGCGAGGACCCGGCGGATGACCGCCGGCAGCGGGCTGGCGTGGCCCGCTTTTCTGCCCGTGTTCCTGCCGTGGTTCTCGGTGGGGATCGGTCTCATGCTGGGGTTGATGTTCCTCTTCAACACCATGGGGATGACTTACTGGCGGACCTTCGGCAGCCTCGCGTTCGCCGTCTACCTCGCCCTGGGAAGCCCATTGATCTCCCGATGGTCCTCCCGGCGGATGGCTCGCAAGCTCGAAGAGGAACGTTGATCGATCTCGACCCGGTCATCCACGCGCCGGTCCGGCTGCGGATCGTCTCGCTGCTGGCCGCTGTGGAGGAGGCCGAGTTCGGATTCGTACGGGATGCCGTCGGCGTGAGCGATTCGGTCCTGTCGAAGCATGGCAGTGCGCTGGAGGCGGCCGGATATGTCCAGCTGCGCAAGGGCTACGTGGGCAAGCGGCCGAGGACCTGGTATCGCCTGACGGACCTGGGTCGCACCGCGTTCCGGACGTATGTGAGCCACCTGCAGGAGATCGTGTCCACCAGCGGCCTCACGGTGCTGCAGCCGGAAGCCACCCCACCCGTCGGCAATCCCGCTTCCGGCGTTCCCTGAGTGATTGATCGACCATCTCCCTGGAGCGATGATCGAATTCGAGATAGGCTCGTTTTCACTCGTGTAGACCGAGCGGGAGAAGGTTCGCCGTGACCGACCAGGATTTCCCCCCATCTTCGGAGCAGCCGGCGAGGGCACGGGAAATCGACACGAGCGTGCCGCAGAGCGCCAGGGTCTGGAACTACTTCCTCGGCGGCAAGGACAACTATCCGGTCGACCGGATGGTCGCCGAGCAGGCCATGCGCGTCTTCCCGCAGATCACCGAGATCGCCCGCAACGACCGGGGCTTCCTGAAGCGCGCCGTCCGGCATCTGGCCGGTGAGCTCGGCATCCGGCAGTTCCTGGACATCGGCACCGGCCTGCCCACCATGGACAACACCCACGAGGTGGCCCAGCGGGTCGCACCGGAGTCGCGGGTGGTCTACGTCGACAACGACCCCCTGGTCCTGGTGCACGCCCAGGCCCTGCTGACCAGCACACCCCCGGGGGTGACCGACTACATCGAGGCCGACCTCCGGCAGCCGGATGTGATCGTGGCGGCGGCGGCCGAGACACTGGACTTCGACCGCCCGGTCGCCATCATGCTGCTGGGCATCCTGCACTACATCCCCGATTACGACGAGGTGTGCACGATCCTGGCCAGGCTGCTGGACGCCGTGCCATCGGGCAGCTATCTGGCCGTCACCCACTCGACGTACGACATCGGCGACGAGGCGGTCAGGAAGGCGAACGCCGACGCGCTGGCGGTCTGGAACGAGAACGCGCGGGTGCCGCTCACGCCCCGCAGCAGGCAGCAGGTCAGCGGATTCTTCGACGGGCTGGAACTCGTGGAGCCCGGCCTGGTCTCGATGTCCCGGTGGCGGCCGGAGGACACCCCCTTCGGCGAGCCCTCCGAGGTCGCCGGCTTCGCCGCCCTCGCACGCAAACCGTGAACCCGCCTCACCGCGAACCGTGAACCCGCAGCACGCCGCCGAACCCGCAGCCGAACCCCGCAGCCGCAGCCGAACCCGCAGCCGAAGCCGGCGCCGTTCAGGCGTCGCGGCGGGTGACGCGCAGCGCGGCCAGGCCGTACGGCACGGCGACGTAGGCGGCCATGACGGCGAGCGCGACCGGTGGCGACAGCAGGGAGCCGTAGACCGAGTCGGGGTTGCCGGTGCCGGCGAGCTGACCCGTGAGGGCGCTCGGCACCAGCGAGCCGATCCGCTCGTGCCACGGCGCCGGCAGATGGTTCACGACGATCGGGATCAGGTACCACACCGCCACGAGGATGGCGATCGACCCGGCGGCCGATCGGGTGAGCGTCCCCAGGAACAGCCCGATCAGCGCGAACATCGTGATCGACAGCGCCATCGCGAGGAACAGGGGGAGCCGGTCGGCGAACGGCTCAGCCGACTGCCCGGGGATCGGCCGGTCACCGATGATCAGGCGGCTCACGGCGAACGTGGCCACCACCGCGGCGAGCCCGCTGACGTACGAGACGGCCGCGACGACACCGGCCTTCGCGGTCAGCACCACACTCCGCGCCGGCATCGCCGCGAACGTCGTCCTGATCATGCCGGTGCCGTACTCACCGGTGATCGTCAGCACGCCGAGCACGGCCATGGCCAGCGAGGCGACCCACTCCGTGAGCGGCGCCAGATCGGACACGGCCGAGCGTGAGCGCTGCTCCGGGGACATGGCGTCCCAGGCGGTGGCCGCGTACACCGCAAGCAGGGCCATCAGGCCCACGAAGACGGCCAGGACCACGAGCACGATCAGGGTCGACCGCAGAGTGCGGATCTTCAGCCATTCCGCGGCGAGTGCGTCGATCATCGGGCGGTCCTCTCGGGCGATGAGGCGTGGGCGGCGCTTCCGGCGGTGAGCCGCATGTAGGTGTCCTCCAGGGAGGTGGTGAGCGAGGTGACCTCGTGGACCGGGATCCCCCGCCCGGCGGCCAGGTCGCCGATCTCCCCCGCGTCGAGCCCGCTGACGGTCAGCCTCCCGTCCGGCTCGGTGACGACGGTCGCGCCCCTGGCCTTCAGCAGGTCGGCCAGCTCACCCGCCCTGGGGCTGCGGACCAGCACGCCCCGCTGGAACCGTCCGACCAGTTCCCCCACCGAGGTGTCCGCGATCAGCCGCCCGCGGCCGATGATCACCAGGTGGTCGGCCGTACGCTCCATCTCACTCATCAGATGGCTCGACAGCAGCACGGTGCGTCCCTCGGCGGCGAGGCCGCGCATCAGCTCCCTGATCCAGCGGACCCCGTCCGGGTCGAGCCCGTTGACCGGCTCGTCGAACAGCAGCACGCCGGGGTCGCCGAGCAGCGCAGCGGCGATCCCGAGCCGCTGCTTCATGCCGAGGGAGAACGTGCGGATCCGCTTGCGTGCGACCCCGGCCAGCCCGACCAGCTCGAGCAGGGACACCACCCGGTCCGATCCGATCCCGTTGCTTCGGGCCAGCCAGCGCAGGTGGTCGAGGGCGGTGCGCCCGCCGTGTACGGCTCCGGCGTCGAGCAGCGCGCCCACCTCACGCATCGGGCGCCGCATCTCCGCGTAACGGCGGCCGTTCACGAGGACCCGCCCCGACGTGGGCCGGTCCAGGCCGAGGACCACCCGCATCGTGGTGGACTTGCCGGCGCCGTTCGGACCGAGGAACCCGGTCACCTGCCCTGGTTTCACGTGGAACGTCAGTCGGTCGACCGCGACGGCCGAGCCGTACCGCTTGGTCAGTTCGCTCACTTCGATCACGCACCACACGGTCCCGTCCGCGGGCCCCCGCGCGCATCGGACCCGGGTCCGGTTTCCGCGTGCCGGGCCAGGGCCGGGCTCAGACCGGGGGATGACCTACCGTGGGCGGAGGCGGCCCGGGGCCGGCCGGGCTACCGTGATGGACGTGGACGACCCGGACATGCGGCCGCTGCTGCCCCGGCGGCTGCGCCGCGGTGAGCTGATCACGCTCGACGCGGCGGCCGGAGGCGGATACGCGTTCGTGCTCTTCCTCGGCTCGTTCGGGTACGCGCCGGCGATCCCGCTGTGGGCCCGGTGCCTGACCACGGCCGCGATCGGGCTGCCGGTGGCGGTCAGACGGTTGTGGCCGACGCCGGTCTTCTGCGTCACCCTCGCGGGGTCCGTGGCCGGTCTGCTCCTCGGCGTGGTGCGTGAGCCGTTCGCGGCCGCGGCCTACGCGCTCTACCTGGTCGCCGTCACCACCCCGCGCCGGCGGTGGGAGCCCACCTTCGCCATCGCCGCCGGCACGATGCTCCTGGCGCTGCTCGCGGTCATGGCCGGTCCGGCTCCGGAGATGGAGATCGACGCGCTCTGGGGGTGGGGTGCGCTCGGCTGCGTCGTGATGGGCGGAGCCTGGACGATCGGCCGGGCCGTACGGGAGCGGCGCGGCTATGCCGCCCGTGCCGCCGAGCAACTCGCCGGGCAGGCCGTCGCCGAGGAGCGGCTGCGCATCGCCCGCGAGCTGCACGACGTCGTCTCCCACACGTTGAGCGTGATCGGGGTGAAGGCGGCGATCGCCAACCACGTGGCCGACGAACGCCCCGACGAGGTGCGTGACGCGCTGCGCGTCATCGAGGTGACGAGCCGGGAGGCGCTCGCCGAGATGCGGCACATGCTCGGCGTGCTGCGCTCGGGGGAGACGCCCGCCGATCTCGGGCCGCTGCCCGGGCTCGCCGCGCTGCCCGAGCTGGCCGACCGGGCGGCCATGGCCGGGGTCGGGGTGGACCTGGACGTACGGGTGCCGCGGCGGCTGCCCGAGGGCGTCGAGCTGTCGGTCTACCGGATCGTCCAGGAGGCGGTGACGAACGTGGTGAAGCATGCCGCCCCGGCCCGCTGCCGGGTCGTGATCGAGGAGACCGCCGGTGAGGTGCGGATCGAGGTGACCGACGACGGCCCGGGGGAGCGGGTCCTCCCCTCGGGGGCGGGCCACGGCATCATCGGCATGCGTGAGCGCGCCCTCGTGTACGGCGGGGCGTTCGAGGCCGGGCCGCGCCCCGGCGGCGGGTTCGTGGTGCGGGCCCGGCTGCCGCTCGACGCCTCCGCCCGGGGGCGGGGCCATGGGTGAGGTGATCCGGGTGCTGGTCGCCGACGACCAGGCCCTGCTGCGGGGGAGCTTCCGCGTGCTCGTCGACACGGCCCCCGACCTCAGCACGGTCGGGGAGGCGGGGACCGGGGCGGAGGCGGTGGAGCTGGCCCGCCGTGAGCTTCCCGACGTCGTGCTCATGGACGTGCGGATGCCCGGAATGGACGGCATCGAGGCGACCCGGCGCATCTGCGGCTCGCCCGAGACCGCGGGTGTGCGCGTACTGATCCTCACCACGTTCGACCTGGACGAGTACGTCTACGCGGGCCTGCGTGCCGGGGCCAGCGGGTTCCTGCTGAAGAGCACCCCGCCGGGCGACCTGTTGTCGGCCATCCGCGTCGTCGCGGCCGGCGACGGCCTGCTGGCCCCTACCGTCACCCGGCGGCTGATCAGCGAGTTCGTCCGGGTGCCCCCGCCGGCGGCCCCGGCCGCCGGGGCGGCGCGGCTGAACGAGCTGACCGCACGCGAACGCGAGGTGCTGACGTTGATCGCACGTGGGCTGTCCAACGCCGAGATCTCCACCGGGCTCCACGTGAGCGTGGCGACCGTGAAGACGCACATCGGCCACCTGCTCGCCAAGCTCGGCGCGCGGGACCGGGCCCAGCTCGTGATCGCCGCGTACGAGAGCGGCCTCGTCTCGCCGGCTTCCCGGTGAACGCCGGGCCGTACGGCTGAGCAGGACGCCTCCCCCGGTCACCTCACCCAGGCGATCCGCGTCACTCAGGCGTGCCGTCCCGCCGAGATGTCGCGGCGGCGGTTTCCGCGGGCTCGGGCGGCCGGATCCGGCGGCCGGAGATCTGCTCCGGTGCCATCACGATGAAATGGTCGCGATCCCCCGGCGCCCACGGTGACAGCGGCAGCCGCGACAGGCGGGCGGTCTCCTCCGGCTCGGACACGGCGCGTGCGTGTCCGACCGCGGTCACCGACCATCCCCAGCGCATCTCGGCGTCGAAGTCGTCGACCTCGAAGGCCACCACGGCGTTGCGCGCGGCCGCTGCGAGCTTCGAGCCGGCCATGGTACGGATGACGACGTTCCCCTCGAACAGGCAGAAGTTGACCGGCTGGACGGCGGGGAGGGCGCGATCCGTGAAGACGATTCTCCCGATGGGAGACGAGCTCAAAAGGTCGAGACACTCCTCGCGCGAGAGGATCTCCAAGCCGGCCGAATCAAGTTTCATGCCGTCCAGGATGCGCGCTCAGAGGTGGTCATCGTTAGGGGCGAAGGTCCTGTCATCGCCGCTGATCAACGCCTCTCCGCCGCATCGGCCGGGGCCGCAGCCCGGAGGGGGCGTTACCGCGGAAGCGATAATGGCGTGATGAGTGCCCGCTCAGAGATTTACGCCGGAGAAAAACCCACCGAGCGCACGTTGAAGATTCTCGTCTACCTGTCCCGGTGTGCGCAGCCGGTGGCCGCCAGCACTATTGCACGGGATTGCGGAATATCAAGATCGACGGTTTACCGGATCTTGCGCGTGATGGAACGTATGCACTTCGTGGTCCACCTTCCCGAGGAGGGACTGTGGGGCATAGGCATCAGGGCATTCGAGATCGGATCCGGCTACCTGCGGGCGGGAGTGCTCGAACGATCGGCGCGGCCACTGCTGGTGCGGCTCACTCAGCGCACCCGGATGACCTCGCATCTGGCCGTGCTGCACGGCGCCGACGTTCTCTACCTGTTGAAGCAGACGACGGCTGAGCCGGCTCGGCCGTTCATCACGGCCGTCGGCATCCGGCTGCCGGCGCATCTGACGGCCGTGGGCCGCGCGATCTTGGCCGCGCTTCCGGCTTCGCAGGCCCGTGCCATTCTGTCGGGGTCCTCCGGGCTCGTCATTCGCACCAACACGGGTCCGCGCCACATGTCGGAACTTCGCGCGATCCTTCAGGAGGATCGCAAACGCGGATACAGCATCGAGAGCAACAGCACGACAGAGGGCGTCTCATGCATCGCCGCCGCGGTCTTCGACCACGAGGGCCGGCCGATCGCGTCCGTCGGCGTGAGTTACCACCGAGATGTGGCGCCGGCCGGGGTCGAGCGGATCGCCCGGCATGTTCAGGAGACCGGTGATGAGCTCACCAGCCGGATCCGTGGAAAGCCCCCAGGGGCTCCTCAGGGGTGACCGTCGGTCGTTCGTCGTGTCGTGCGAGGCGGCGCCGCCCCGGGACGGCTCTCACGATTCACCAGGAGGACGAGCCCTGCCCCGCGAGCCCGTCGGGATCGTGCACCACGCGCCCAGCCACGACGGTCATCACCGCTGAGATGGAGGGAATGTGCGCCTCACCGATGGCTAGCACATCGTCGGAGAGCACCGCCAGGTCGGCCTGCATGCCCGGCTCGAGCCTGCCGCGTCGGCGCTCGTCGAACGTCAGAAGGGCACCGCCGATCGTCGCCGCCCGCAGCGCCTGGTAACGGTCGATGCGCTCGTGTTGTGAGTCGAGGCGGCCGCTGCGGGACTCGCGTGAGACCGCATGCCAGATCGGCCCGAAAAGCGAGGTGGGGACGTTGTCGGTGCCCAGGCTTACCGGCACGCCGGCGCTGAGCAGGCTGCGCAGCGGCACTGGTACGCCACCGGTCTCCGCGGCCCGCTTCTCGCCCTCCCGGCCCTCTTTGTAGATGTAACGGTTGGTGTGGGTGGTCACGATCAGACCGAGTCTTCTGATCAGGTCGATATCGGCCGGCGTGAGGACGTTGATGTGCCCCAGGACCCAGCGCAGCCCGGCGATCGGGATTGCCCGATCGACCAGTTCGAACACGCTCAGCATGTCCGGTGTCATGGCCGCCACCTGGACTCCGGCCCGTGCGCACTCGATGAGCTCGGGCAGGAGTTCCGCTGGATCCAGCGACGAGCCGGGGTCGAACCCGGCCCAGCCGGTGTAGGGGCGAGCTTTCCGGCGGACATGGACCCCCGGAGACGAGTGCGTTGAACCGAGGCTGACACCGACGAAGCGGAGCATTTCATCGCCCTCGCCATCCCCTGCGACGGCCGACACACGCGCGGCGCGCAGGTGAGCTCGTTCGATGTCGGTCGCATCCGCCCACGGCAGGCTGAGCGGAAGCCGTGCCCTGACCGTCAGTTCCGACGAGCTCGCGACCCGGCGATATACGGCCCCGACCTCGTCGGCGACGCCGTGTCCTTCGTAGATCCCGGTGGTGCCGGAGGCGTTGTACGTCCGCATCGACCGCAGGAGCGCGGATCGCCGAGCCTCTTCGCCGAATCGGCCTGCCGACTCCGGTAGCAGGAACTCGACGGAAGGCTCGAACGTGTGCTCGTTCACGCGGCCGTTGAGCTCGCCGGAGACCGGGTCTCGCTCGAACTCCGCCCATGATTCACAGGCCCGGATGCCGTCAGGACCAAGTGCCTCCAGCGCGAGGCCGTTCATGACCGACCTCAGCGGGAGGGAGTGCCGCCAGTAGCCCCAGATCGGCCGGATGAACACCGGGTTTCGCGGTGCCACCCGGTCCAGCTGAAACCGGGTGGGAAACGGCTGTTCGCCCTCATAGTACGGTGGCTCGCCCAACGGCATGGTGACGATCCACTGCCCCGGTTCGGCCCCGGCCGCGAGTGACGAGATCCGGTCGAGAACCGCTTCGACCGTACGCAGACCCTCCATGGAGGCGAACACATCGCGCAGACCCTCACGGTCGAGGTGGGCGTGGCCGTCGACGAGGCCGGGTATGACCGTGGCCCCGCGGGCGTCCACGACTCTGGTCGCCGAGGTCGCGTGGGCCAGGACCTCTCGGTCCTCACCCACCACCGCGATCCTGCCTCCACGGGTGCCGAGTGCGCGCACCACCGGGCGGTCGCTCGTCATCGTGAGGATCTTCGCGTTGGTGATCGCGAGGTCGAGGTGGTGGGTGGCCAAGGTCATGCTCCTCTCAGCCGCTGACCAGTTCGAGCGCCACGCGGTAGGCGCCCCAGAACACGACGGCGACGCCGACGAGAGCCACGAGCGTCTGCCACCAGCGGTTGGCCAGGTCGCCCATCGAGGACTTTCGACTCGCGAGGTACACAAGGGAGACCGCGAGCAGGGGGAACAGGATCAGCGTGCTCGCGTTCGCCGCGAGGATGAGCTGGATCGGCGCGCCTCCGAAGACGAAGACGAGCAGCAGCGATCCCGCGATCGCCACGGTCGCCATCACACGGACCCGTCGGTGGTCGAGGCTGTCGCCGAAGCCGAGCGCATCGGACAGGACGTGACCACCGGGGACACCGGTCATGACGGATGAGAATCCCGCGCTGAACAGCCCGAGCGCGAACACCGCGACGGCGGCGACCCCGAGAGCCGGACGCAGGATGTCGACCATGTCGTTGCCCGACTCGATCGTGGCGCCGGGAATGACCGTCGCGGCCGAGGCGATGATCGCGATCGTGAGGATGCCGGGCAGCAGCACACCGGGGACGGTGTCGTACTTCGTGGTCTGCCGGTACTCGAGGCGGCTCGTTCCCTTGTCACGCAGCGTGTACGCCATGTAGAAGGCGGCGTACAAGGACAGGTTCGTCCCCAGCAGCGCGAAAGCGGCGATGAGCCCACCCGGCACCTGCGAGGGCACCAGGCCGGCTGCCATGGCGCCGAGGTCCGGGCCCGAGATGACCGCCGTCGAGATGAAGGCCACGGCCATGACCGCCATGGCCACGACCATCACGCGTTCCAGCCGCTTGTAGGCGCCACCGCTCCACAGCAGCGCGATGGCCGCGGCCGCACAGATCGCGGAGAGGGGCTTGATGTCCATGCCGGTGATGACCTGGAGCCCGAGCGAGGCACCGATCATGCTCCCGGCCCCGAACGTGACGGCGAGGATGAAGAAGCAGATTCCCGCGATGACGCCGACAGGGCGAGCGATGTGGTTCTTGATGGCTTGAATGATGGACGTCGGGTAGCACATCGCGATGCGCACGGCCATGTCGGTGAAGACGAGCATGAGGATGCTCGAGAGGACCAGAAGCCAGAGGACGGTGTAACCCGACTCGGCCCCGAGAGTCGCCGACGCCACGGCATTACCCGGCCCGAACGTCAGGGCTCCCACGATGAAGGCGGGCCCGATGTATCGCAGCTTGTTCAAGGGGAGCGACCGACGCCGGCGGGGCGTCGCGTCGGCGGACTTGTGCGGGGGGGATACGGTCATCGGTTCTCCTAGCGGCAAGCGGTGGGGTGACACGCACCGCGAAGACGTGACACGCACCGCGAAGAGGTTCCAAGAAGGCTGTCACCTCTCCGAATGGGCATCAATGCCGCGCCGACCATCACTGTGCCACATATGAGACAGCAAGGGTGTCGGGGCGGTGGCCAGATCGACTGGTTTCCATGACCATGGGATGACACATCCATGACGCGTACGACACGCCGTCCAGTCCTGCGGTGAACCCGGGATGGAACCAGGAGAAGCCCTATGCAGCAGCGTCCGCTCCTCAGGCCATGGCTGGAAGGAGCCGTGGGATATCGGCCCGGGCTGAAGGCCGCTACCCAGGATGGAAGACTGGCGTCGAACGAGTGCCCGGCGCCTCCCGCCTGGCTCTCTGCGCGGTCGGTCGATACCGCGGACCTGGATCTGCATCGCTACCCTGACCCTGAAGCGACGGCGTTGCGCACGGCCTTGGGCGAGCTGCACGGGGTCGACCCCGATGAGGTCGTCGTCGGGAACGGCTCCGACGAACTGATCATGCTTCTCATCCAGGCTTATGCCGCATACACCGGAAGCATCGTCACGGCCACGCCCGGCTACTCGCTCTACGAGCTCTGCGCCGGCCGGCTGGGAGCTCGCGTCGAACGGGTCCCGCTGATCGACTGGCGCCACGATCTCGGGGCGATGGCGACGGCCGACGTCGACGTGGCTTTCATCTGCAACCCCCACAATCCCACGGGAACCGTCGTGCGCCCGGAAGATCTCTTGTCGTTCATAGGCGAGAGCGCGGCACGGATGATCGTGATCGATGAGGCGTACGTCGACTTCGCGGCCGAGGCCGGCCTGGACACGGTGGCAGAAGCGGTGCGCGAGCCCCGAGTGGTCGTCCTACGGACGTTCTCCAAGGCACACGCACTCGCGGGTGTCCGCGTCGGCTACCTCGTCGCGCACCGCGACATCGCACAGACCATCGCGCGGCTCCGCCTGCCGTTCTCGGTCAACACTCTCGCTCAGATCACCGCGGCGAACGCCGTCGCTCATCACACCGAGACCGCGAACGCCGTCGGCGAGATCGTTCATAGTCGACTCCGCGTCGAGGAGATGCTTCGGCGTCATGGACTGGAGTTCGTCCCCTCGCAGGCGAACTTCATCCTGGTCCTGACACCCCAGAGCGACCTCGTCGTCGATCACCTGGCATCCCATGGCATAGCGGTACGCCCCGGGCGTGACCTCGGTGTTCCGGACGCCATCCGCCTGACGATCCCCTCCGCGGCCGGCTTGGCCCGCCTCGACTCGGCCCTGGCCGAGCTGTACGGCACGGTGGTGCCCCGATGAACGAGATGCCACTCGCGCGCCCCGAGCTCCAGGGCGGTTTCGGTATGGTCTCCTCCACCCACTGGCTCGCCTCCCAGTGTGGGATGAGCGTGCTCGAACGCGGCGGCAACGCCTTCGACGCGGCGGCCGCCTCGGCGTTCGTGCTACAGGTCGTCGAACCACATCTCAACGGCATCGGCGGCGACGTACCGATCCTGGGCTGGGACTCCACTTCACGATCGAGCTTCGTGCTGTGCGGACAGGGTCCCGCACCCCAAGCGGCCAAGATCGAGGTCTTCCGCGAGCTCGGGCTCGACGCGATCCCAGGCTCGGGTTTTCTCGCCGCCTGCGTGCCCGGAGCGTTCGGTGCCTGGATCCGGCTGGTGCGCGACCACGGCACCATCAGCCTCCGTGAGGTCCTCGATTATGCCGTCTACTACGCCCGTTCCGGCTTTGTCTGCCTGCCGAAGATCTCCGAGACCATCGGTTCTGTGACCCAGCTCTTCCTGGAGCACTGGACCTCGTGCCGTGACCTCTGGCTGGACGGAGGGGCCGCCCCCCGGCCGGGTACGACCTTGCGCAACCCCGCGCTCGCCGACACGCTCGACCGCATCATCGAGCAGGCCGAGGCAAGCAGCACGAGCCGCGAGGGCCAACTGGACGCTGCTCTGGACGTCTTCTACCGGGGTTTCGTCGCCGAAGCGATCACGGATTATGTCTCCTCGACACCGGTTCTTGATTCCTCAGGCGGCCGGCACACGGGCCTGCTGTCCGGTGACGACCTGGCGAACTGGTCGCCGACCTATGAGGACCCCGTCTCGCTGGACTACCACGGCAACACGGTCCTGAAGCCCGGCGCCTGGAGCCAGGGCCCCGTCTTCCTGCAGCAACTCGCGTTGTTGAAGGGATGGGACCTCACCGCCTGCGAGCCGGCCTCCGCAGAGTTCGTCCACATTGTGACCGAGTGCGCGAAGCTGGCCTTCGCCGATCGCGAGGCGCATTACGGCGACCCGGCGTTCTCGCCGATCGACATCGAGAGCTTCCTGACCGAGAGCTACAACGCCGAGCGGCGTGCGCTGGTGACCGACAGAGCGGACACCGGTCCGCTGCGACCGGGCTCGCCCGACGGTCGTCCGCTCGTCCTGCCCGCGGACTCCTTCACGTCGGCGGGGGCGTCGAGCGCCGGGTTGGGAGAGCCGACCTTCGGTTCTGTCGACGAGGGGCGAGGCGACACCTGCCACGTCGATGTCGTGGACCGCTGGGGGAACATGGTCGCGGCCACACCGAGCGGGGGCTGGCTGCAGAGCTCACCGGCGATCCCCGGGCTCGGGTTCGCCCTCGGGACCCGTGCGCAGATGTTCTGGTTGTCGCATGAGCATCCGAACGGACTGGCAGATCGGAAGAGCACACGTCTGAACTCCAGTCACTAGCTTATCTCGTATGCCGTCTTCTGCTTGAAAAAAAAAACA
>BCRI01000151.1 GCA_001552515.1 Sphaerimonospora mesophila NBRC 14179 = JCM 3151 | reverse complement strand
TCTTCGTCCCCTTCGCCCCGACCGGCAGGGACAACCGGTGCCCGATCACACCGACAGCCGCCTGGAGGTCACGGATGTGCGCGGCCTGTCCGCGCCGCGCCAGCCCCCACAGATCATGCGTCGCCTTCGTGATGGACCCGGCCCACCGCGACGACGACGGCCCGGTCAACGCGCGCTTACGCGCCGCCCACTGCTCGCCGTCGTGACCGAGACCGGCCGCACACCGCACCTTGAGATCCGCGCCCGCCAGCGACCCCAGATGACAGCCCACCAGCTGCAAGACCTGCTCATCCTGCTCGGTCAGGTGCTTGAGCCGGTCACGTACCGCCACCCCGGCCGGACCTGGGGCGACGAACGGCGCAGCGATAGGACGCAGCTCAGCCATACCGGGCGGCCTCCAGCGCCGTAAAAGCGACACCCTCCACCGCTGTGGGCTTGGTGCCGTCACCCAACCAGCGGTACGGCGTGCGAGGGCCGGCCCGCTGCGCTCGCGCCCATTCCGTGAGGTTCACGTTGCGTACAGTAACTTAAGGCTTTACACGCTCGCGTATCCTCAAGCGCCAGCAGTTCCTTACCCTATGCCGTCTGTACACCCCCGGAGGCATAGAGGTTCAAATTTCAAGGATCTTGCGGAGGAACATCCCGGTGTGGCTCTCCTCGACCCCGGCGATCTCCTCGGGCGTGCCGGTGGCGACGACCCGGCCGCCGCGCGATCCGCCCTCGGGGCCCATGTCGATGATCCAGTCGGCCGTCTTGATCACGTCGAGGTTGTGCTCGATGACGATGACCGTGTTGCCGTTGTCCACGAGCCGGTTGAGCACGCCGAGCAGGCGGCGGATGTCCTCGAAGTGCAGGCCGGTCGTCGGCTCGTCCAGCACGTAGACCGTACGGCCCGTGGACCGCCGCTGCAGCTCCGAGGCGAGCTTGACCCGCTGGGCCTCGCCGCCGGACAGTGTGGTGGCGGGCTGGCCAAGCCGTACGTAACCGAGCCCGACGTCGTTCAGCGTCTGCAGGTGGCGGCGGATCGCCGGGATCGACTCGAAGAACTCCAGCGCCTCCTCGATCGGCATGTCGAGGACCTCGGAGATGGTCTTGCCCTTGTAGTGGACCTCCAGGGTCTCGCGGTTGTACCGCGCCCCGTGGCAGACCTCGCAGGGGACGTAGACGTCCGGCAGGAAGTTCATCTCGATCTTGATGGTGCCGTCGCCGGAGCAGGCCTCGCACCGGCCGCCCTTGACGTTGAAGCTGAACCGTCCGGGCAGGTAGCCGCGCACCTTCGCCTCCGTCGTCGAGGCGAACAGCTTGCGCACGTGGTCGAAGACGCCGGTGTAGGTCGCCGGGTTGGACCTGGGCGTACGCCCGATCGGCGACTGGTCGACGTGCACCACCTTGTCGAGCAGGTCCGTGCCGGTCACCCGCGAGTGCCGGCCGGGCACGGTGCGCGCGCCGTGCAGCTCCTTGGCCAGCGCGGCGTAGAGGATGTCGTTGACCAGCGTGGACTTGCCCGACCCCGACACACCGGTCACGGCCGTGAAGACGCCCAGCGGAAACTCCACGTCGACGCCGGTCAGGTTGTTCTCGCGGGCGCCCTTCACGACGAGCTGCCGCTTCCTTTCCCGCTTGCGCCGCTGCGCCGGTACGGCGATCGCCCTGCGGCCGGAAAGGTAGGCCCCGGTGAGCGACTGCTCGCAGGCCAGCAGCTCCGGGACGGTGCCGGACACGACGACCTGGCCGCCGTGCTCGCCCGCACCGGGGCCGATGTCCACCACCCAGTCGGCGGCGGCGATGGTGTCCTCGTCGTGCTCGACCACGATCAGCGTGTTGCCCATGTCGCGCAGCCGGATCAGCGTCTCCAGCAGCCGGTGGTTGTCGCGCTGGTGCAGGCCGATCGACGGCTCGTCCAGGACGTACAGCACGCCGACCAGGCCGGACCCGATCTGGGTGGCCAGCCGGATCCGCTGCGCCTCGCCACCCGCGAGCGTCCCGGCGGCGCGGTCCAGCGTGAGGTAGTCGAGGCCGACGTCCAGCAGGAAGCCGAGCCGGGCGTTGATCTCCTTGACCACCCGCTCGGCGATGTGCCGGTCGCGCTCGGACAGCGACAGCCCCGACAGGAACGCGGCGCACTCGCCGATCGACATCGCGGCGACCTCGGCGATCGAGGCGTCGCCGACGGTGACGGCCAGGGACACCGGCTTGAGGCGGCGGCCCCGGCAGGCCGGGCAGGGGATCTCGCGCATGTAGCCCTCGAACCGCTCCCGGCCCGTGTCGCTCTCCGACTCGGCGTGCCTGCGCTGCACCCAGGGGATGACGCCCTCGAACGTCGTGTAGTAGGACCGCTGCCTGCCGAACCGGTTGGTGTAGCGGATGTGGACCTGCTCGTCGTGGCCGTGCAGGATCGACTTCTGCGCCTTCTTGGGCAAACGCTCCCACGGGGTGTCCAGGTCGAAGCCCAGCATGTTGCCGAGCCCTTCGAGCAGCCGGACGAAGTAGTCGCTGGTGTGACCGTTCGACCAGGGGCTGACGGCGCCGTCACCGAGGGTGCGCTCCGGGTCGGGGACGACCAGGTCCGGGTCGACCTCCATGCGGGTGCCGAGGCCGGTGCACTCGGGGCAGGCCCCGAACGGCGAGTTGAACGAGAACGACCGGGGCTCCAGCTCCTCGAACGACAGGTCGTCGTAGGGGCAGTAGAGGTGCTCGGAGTAGAACCGCTCCCGGTTGGGGTCGCTCTCGGGCAGGTCGACGAAGTCGAGGGTGATCGTGCCGCCGGACAGGCGCAGCGCGGTCTCCACCGAGTCGGTCAGCCGCCGCCGCGCGCCGTCCTTTACGGCGAGCCGGTCGACGATCACCTCGATGTCGTGCTTCTCGTACTTCTTGAGCGTCGGCGGCTCCTCCAGTCTGACCACCGTGCCGTCGACCCGGGCGCGCGCGTAGCCCTTGGTCTGCAGCTCGCGGAACAGCTCGCCGTACTCTCCCTTGCGGCCGCGCACGACCGGCGCGAGCACCTGGAATCGGGTGCCCTCGGGCAGTTCCAGCACCCGGTCGACGATCTGCTGCGGCGTCTGCCTGGCGATCGGCCGCTCGCACCGCGGGCAGTGCGGCTTGCCGATGCGCGCCCAGAGCAGACGGAGGTAGTCGTAGACCTCGGTGATGGTGCCGACGGTCGAACGGGGGTTGCGGCTGGTCGACTTCTGGTCGATCGACACGGCCGGGGACAGCCCCTCGATGAAGTCGACGTCGGGCTTGTCCATCTGCCCCAGGAACTGCCGGGCATAGGCGGACAGCGACTCGACATAGCGGCGCTGGCCCTCGGCGAAGATGGTGTCGAAGGCCAGGCTGGACTTTCCGGATCCGGAAAGCCCGGTGAAGACGATCAGAGCGTCTCGCGGCAGGTCCAGCGAGACGTCCTTCAAGTTGTGCTCACGTGCGCCACGCACGATCAGGCGGTCAGCCACGGCGGTCCCGATAGGTCGAAGAAGTCAACAGAGGTGCCCGGGGAGGCTATCCGGCGCCACCGACAATTTCCGGCGACCTCTCAGTCCAGGGTATGCGTCCCGGCGAACCCGCGCCCCCATTCCGGGGATCGAGGGAGCGGACCGGAGCTTCCTCCCGGCGCGGTGACCGGCCCCGCCGCTGTCGGGGTCACCGCGCTAGCGTGAGCCGTACGGAAGCACGAAGGGGAGACAGATGACCTACACGGGCGACGTCGTCAAGAACGGGCCGGCGGACGTGCGGGAGCTGCCCGCGCTGACCATCTCGAAGATCGAGGTGGGCGACTTCGGCAACAACGCCTACCTGCTGCGGTGCACGGACACGGGTGACGGCCTGCTGATCGACGCCGCGGCCGAGCCCGACCGGCTGCTCGGGCTCATCGGCGACCACCCGATCAGCTCCATCGTGACCACCCACCGGCACATGGACCACTGGATGGCGCTGGAGGAGGTGGCCGGGGCCACCGGCGCCCAGATCGTGGCCCACCCGCTCGACGCGCCAGAGCTGCCCGTACGGGTCACCCAGGAGGTCGAGCACGGGGACCGGGTGACCGTCGGGGTGATCACCCTGGAGGTCATCCATCTGCGCGGCCACACGCCCGGCTCGATCGCGCTGCACTACCCGGGGCACCTGTTCACCGGCGACTCGCTCTTCCCCGGGGGCGTCGGCAACACCGACAAGGACCCGGCGAGGTTCGAGCGGCTCTACACGGACGTGGTGGAGCGGCTGTTCGACCGGCTGCCCGACGAGACGTGGGTCTACCCCGGCCACGGCAAGGACACGACGCTCGGGGCGGAGCGGCCGCACCTGGCGGAGTGGAAGGCACGCGGCTGGTGAGCCGCACCCGGCCGGAGGGCGGCGCTCAGACGCCCTCCAGGCCGGGATGGGGGCGGGGATCGCCGGTCGTGAAGACCCGGACGATCCGGTCGGCGGCGGCGGCCGGCTCGTCCGCGCTCTCGACCACGTCGCCCCAGGACCAGCGGTAGAAGCAGCCGTCGGACATCGCCACGCAGTCGACCGTCTCGCTGAAGATCGCCGCGTCCGGGTCGCGGACCTTCAGCGACGGCGGATCGGGGCGCAACGACGCCTCCAGCCCGCGGAGTTCCAGTTCCCGCGCCAGCTTGCCGAGGAAGTACGTCAGGGTGTGCTCGCGAGGCATGGCGACCAGGGCTCCATCGGGCTAGACAATCATATGGATGTGCTGCCGGGACCCATGGAAAAGGGGCCCTCATGGCTGATTGGCCGGGGCCCCTGTCCGTGTGACGGCTTCAGTCAGCCCGCGTTCTCCGAGCGTCGTTCCCTGCGCTGCTGCTGTTTGAACATCAGGACCCGCAGCGGAATGGCGGAGACGATCGCGATCTGCATGGTCGCGCCCACCGTGATCAGCCGGTCGCCGCCGTCCAGGCCGGACGCCCAGATCGTCAGGCACGCCACATTGATCATCATCCAGCCGAGGACGACGGCCGCGAGATTGCCCTTCGGCTTGGGGTATTCGATCCGGCTGACCATCAGCCAGGCCACCGCGACGATGCCCGCGATCGTGAAGTAGCTGGGCTGGAAGAGCAGCACGATCGAGACCACCGTCATCGCGCCCATGGGGATCGGCAGCCCCATGAAGTCGCCGCTCTTCGTCTTGACGCAGGCGAACCTGGCCAGCCGTACGACACCGGCGAGCAGGACGGAGGCGGCCGCACACAGCACGAGCCACAGCGGGAGACGGCCGGAGAAGCCCGCCCAGATCACCACCATGAACGCGGGCGCGAACCCGAAGCTGATCACGTCGGCGAGGTTGTCCAGCTCGGCGCCCATGGCGGAGGCGCGGAACCTCCGGGCGACGAGGCCGTCGAACAGGTCGCAGGTCGCCCCGATGAGCAGCAGGACCACGGCGGTGCCGAAGAACCGGGGGTCGGGCTCGAACTTGCCGCTGGACTGCATCAGATCGCTTATCGCCGACCAGGCGAGCACGCATACCGCGAGGAAACCGCTGAGCGCGTTGCCGAGCGAGAGGGAGTCGGCCGCCGACAGGCGGAATGCCTTGCCTACGGGACCCCGCGGTTCGTCGGCCGCCGCCTCGTCGGTCAGCCCCTCCACCGGCCAGTTCGCGCCGGCGCCGAGATCAGGTGTGGTCAAGGCGTGTCACCCCCGCCGTGGTCTTCTGCCCGACGGTGACCGCGGGCGTCACTCCCTCGGGAAGATAGACGTCCACCCGGGAGCCGAAGCGGATCAGCCCGATGCGCTCGCCCTGGGCCACCTTCGCGCCGGCCGCGAGGTACGGCACGATGCGGCGGGCGACGGCCCCCGCGATCTGCACGATCTCGAGGTCGCCGAGCGCGGTGTCGAAGTGCCAGACCACCCGCTCGTTCTTGTCGCTGTCCTTGTTGAAGGCCGGGACGAATCCGCCGGGAACGTGCTCGACGGAGGTGACGGCGCCGGCGGCGGGCGCCCGGTTGACGTGGACGTTCAGCGGGCTCATGAAGATCGCCACCCTGGTGCGGCCGTCGGGCCAGGGGTCGATGCTCTGCACGACGCCGTCGGCGGGCGAGATGAGCCGCCCCACCCCCGGCACGCGTTCAGGATCGCGGAAGAACCACAGCATCCCGCCGGTGAGCGCGGTGAGCGGTACGGCCGCCAGGGCCCATTTGGGCGACCTGCGGGTGAGCAGGGTGGTGGCGGCCGCGGCCGCGGCGGTCGGCGCGAGCCAGGGGGACACCCCTCGCGCGAGCCGGACTCGACCCCGGGAGCTGGGCAACGATTCGTTGGACACAGGGAACCTTTGAACTCTTTTCACGACATGGACCGGTCTGCGGGTTAACGAGCGATAGTACCGATCCGGCCGTCATCGCACGGCACAACGAGAGAAGCAAAACATCGTCGTTGCCCGTTTTGCTCGGGGATGTCCGTTAAATACATTCCCCTACCCTTGCGGCGCTTCCGCGGGAGCGACCGCCTTGCCCTTCCTCGCCTTGATCAGGCTCGCGACGGTCGTCACGGACATCGTGACCCCGATCACCGTCAATGACACCCAGATGGGGACCTCTGGCGCCCAGGGGACCCCGCTTCCGTGCAACGCTTCCAGGATGAGCTTGATTCCGATGAACCCGAGGATGAATGCGAGACCGTAGCTGAGATAGACCAGCCGCTGCAGCAGACCGCCCAGCAGGAAGTAGAGCTGGCGCAGCCCCATCAGGGCGAAGGCGTTGGCGGAGAAGACGATGAAGGCGTCCTCGGTCAGCCCGAAGATCGCCGGGATCGAGTCGAGCGCGAACATCAGGTCGGTGCTGCCGATCGCGATCATCACGATGAGCATCGGGGTGACCATCCGCTTGCCGTCCACCCGCACGGTGACGCGGGCGCCGACGAAACCGGGCGTGGTCGGGAAGACGCGGCGCGCCCAGCGCAGGAGGGCGTTCTCCTTGACCTCCTCGTCCACCTTGTTGTGGTCGCGGACGAGGGTGTACGCCGTCCAGACGAGGTAGATCCCGAAAACGTAGAACAGCCAGCTGAACTTGGCGAGCGCCACCGCGCCGATCGCGATGAAGATCCCGCGCATGACGAGTGCGAGCATGATGCCGACCAGCAGCACCTTGTGCTGGTACGGCCGCGGCACCGCGAACCGCGACATGATCAGATAGAAGATGAACAGGTTGTCGACGCTGAGGCTGTACTCGGTGACGTAGCCGGCGAAGAACTCTCCCCCGGCCTGTGCCCCGCCCCAGACCGTTAAGCCGATTCCGAACAGTACGGCCAGGAAGACATAGAAACCCACCCAGATTCCGGCCTGCCGTACGGAGAACTCCCGTGGTTCGCCGCGATCGACGATCCACAGGTCGACCGCGACCACGACCAGCAGTCCGACGATGACGGCGGCCCAAACCCACAGCGGGACACTCACAACACTCAACCTCCGGCGCGCGCTGAACACACTGCCGGAGGTCTCTCCCGCCCGCAGCGCGCGGACCGACAGCCCCGGGCGCATACGCCGTGATGACGGAACTGTCGCGAAGGGATACTCCCCCCCAACGCGTTCAGTATAGGGATCAGGGTTACTCTGACCTAATCCAGTCGGTCCTCCCTTCACCGGCCCACCCCTGACCTGGGCCGTAAGCCTCCAGAACGGAGTGGAGCGCCTCGGCCTCACCGGGCAGCTCCCGGCCGCGGCGGGCGGACGCACGGGCCAGACGGGCGGCCGACCCGGGGTCGCCGAGGAGCCCGGCGATCGCCCCGCGCAGCGCGGCGGGGTCGCCCACGGGCACCAGAACCGCCGCGTCCCGCACCATGTCCGGAATGCCGCCCACCCGGGTGGCGATGATCGCTCTGCCCGCCCGCAGCGCCTCCTGGACGCTCAGCGGCTGCCCCTCCCACCGGCTCGGCACGACCACCGCCGCCGCCACCTGGAGCAGATCCGCCGGGGCCGCCCAGCCGTACAGGAGCACGGGCAGGCCCTCGGCGTCGATCCGTGCCTGGAGCTCCGGCCGGAGCGGACCCTCACCGGCGACCACGAACAGCGGATCGCCGGGGTAGGGCCCGGCCGCCGCGTCGAGCAGCGTCTCCAGCCCCTTCTGCTGGGCCAGCCTGGCGACGGTGAGGAGGACGGGCCGGTCGGCCACGGGTCCGCCGACCCGGTGCGCGAGCTCCGCCCTGACCTCGTCGGCGGACCTGGTCGCCTCGGCCAGGGGCGGCGCCGGCACGACGGCGGCCTCCACCCGCCGGGCCCCCCGAGAACGCATGCGGTCGCCGAGGTCGGGTGAGACGACGAGCACGTGGTCGGCCCGCCGCGCGACGATCACCTCCAGGGCCCGGTAGACGGCGCCGACGGCGCCGCCGGCGGTGACGGCGTTGTGGAGGGTGACCACGAGCCGGGGACGGCGCCCGGCCCCGATGCCGGCCAGGGCGGTGAGGGCCCCCGCCCGCAGCCCGTGCGCGTGTACGGCGTCCGCGTCGCGGACGAGGGCGCGCAACCGGGCGGCGGAGGCGAGATCATGTCGGGGATTCGGCCGGTCGGCGATCGGCACCTCGGCGAACCGCGCGCCCGAGGCGGTGAAGCCGAACGCCTCCTCGGTGCTGCGCGGCCCGGCGACGATCACCGTGTGGCCGCGCCCGGCCAGTCCGGCCGCCAGCATGCGCACGTGTGCGCCCACGCCGCCCGCGCTCGTCCCGAGCACGAGCAGGATCCGCCTTCTGGGCTCTGTCATGGCTCCTCCTCGCCCTCCGCCGGAGCGGTCACCCGGTCTCCCCGCCGCTTGAAACGCGCGAGCACGGCGCCGAGGTCCCTGTGGTCCACCGCCGCCACGGCCAGGGCGCCCGCCGCGAGGGCCACGACCCCGCCCACGCAGGCGAAGACCGCCCCGGCGACCCCGCTCCACGGCCCGCCGCCCACCGCCTGAGAACCCGCCAGGAAGGCGCAGCCGCCGCCCGCCGCGGCCGCGACGACCGCCCGGGGCAGCCCCTTCAGCGCCTCCGCGCCCCGCGCCCGCAGGACCGATGCCGCGAGCAGCACCCCGCCCACCGTCATGCCGGCCACCTGACCGAGGGCCAGACCGCCCAGCTTCCAGTCGCCGGGGAAGGTCACGACGAACACCGCCTGGGCGACGAGGACGGCGAGCCAGCCGATCACCATGCCCCTGGCCGCCGCCCTGCCCTCTCCGGAGGCGTACAGGACGCGGCTCAGGTGGGCGATCAGTCCATAGCCCACGAGCCCGGGCGCGAACAGCGCGATCGCGCGGGCGAACTCGGCCGTCGGGATGTCGCTGGCGGTCCCCGCGAGGAAGACGGACGCGACCGGCCCGGCGACGGCGGCGAGCACCCCGGCGGCCAGCCCGGAGATCAGCACGATGGCGCGGGAGGCCTGGGCGGACAGCGCGGCGAAACCCGCCCGGTCGCCGTCCTCGGCCCGGGCGGACAGCACGGGGAACGCGCTGGTGGCGATCGGCACCGCGAGCACGGCGTACGGCACCTGGTAGACGGCCCACGCGTACGTGTAGACGAGCAGCCCGCCGCTGCCGATCTCCCGGTTGGCCAGCGGGATCACGACGGCGGTCGCGGCCTGCTGGGCGACCAGCGCGCTGAGCCCGGCCAGCGCCAGCCGGCGCACCTGTACGGCCACGCCGGCCGGAAAGCGGAGCGTGGGCCGCCACCGCAGACCCAGCCGCGAGGTGGGGCCGATCACGGTGACGGCCAGGGACAGCACGCCCAGCGTCGTCCCGATCGAGAGGGCGTACTCCGCCACGCCGGGCACCGTGGCCGGGTCGCGGTCGCCCCCGCTGAGCGGGTCGAAGGCCAGGTAGGCGCCGATGACCACGATGCTCGACACCAGCGGAGCGAGCGCCGGCCCGGTGAACCGGCGGTGGGCCTGCAGCACCCCGTAGAGCACGACCGCCACGCCGTACAACGGGATCTGGGGGGCGAAGACCACCAGCATGCGGGTGGCGACGGCGACCACCTCGCCCGACACGCACTTGTCGACCTGGTCGCCGACCAGCAGCCGGGTGACCGGCCCGGCCACCAGCGCGGTCAGCACGCCGACGGGGACCAGCAGCAGCACGACCCAGGTCAGCAGCGCCGAGGAGATCCGCCCCGCCTCCACGCGCGCCTCGGCCGTCTCCCGGGCCGCGACCGCGGCGAGCACCGGGACCACCATCCCGGCCAGCGCGCCGCCGGCCACGACCTCGAACACGACGTTCGGCACCATGTTGGCCGTGGCGTAGGCCGTGCCCAGGCAGTTGGTGCCCACGGCACGGGCGAGCGCGAGCTGCTTGGCGAAGCCGGTGACGCGGGCGAGGATCGTGATGGCGCCGATCAGGACGGCCGCCCCGGCGATGCCCCTGCCCACCCGTCCGGTCATGCCGGCGCGTACGGCCATCAGCTCTCGACGGGACGGCGGCCCAGCATGTCGAGGCGGTTCAGCACCCGGTTGCCCGCGATCACCTTGGTGAAGCTGATCTTCTCCGAGGCGAGCGTCAGGGCGGCGACAGCGCCGAGGGCCGTGAGCCGTCCGGCCCGGCCGAGCCGGGCGGTGGCGGCGAGGCCGAGCAGCGCGCCGAGCGCGTTCGCCCCGGCGTCGCCGAGCATGGCCCGCTCCCCCAGGTCCTCGGGCAGCAGCGCCGCCGCCGCGCCCAGCGGGATGGCGGCGAGCACGGCCGCGCCGCGGCGGCGCGACGTCAGCGAGGCGGCCAGCAGCGGGACCCCGGCGAGCAGGCCGGCCTTGACGGCCCGCCCCGGCCGCAGGTCGAACAGGTTGGCCAGATTCGCGCTGCCCGCGATCAGTGCGCCGTCGGCGAGCGTGTCGAGCGTGCGCACGGCGGGGCAGCCGACCTCCGTCCGGCCCGGGGAGAGAGCGGCCGCGGCCAGGCCGGTGACGCCGATGCCGATGATCTTCACAGCGCCGCTCGTGACCTCGCCGCGCCTCAGCGCGCTCAGGTGTCCCTTGAAACCCTTGGTGGTCGCCGTGCCGAACACGTCGTCGTACGCGCCGAGGATCCCGCTGCCCGTCCCGGCCAGCAGGGCGGCGGCCCGGACGCGGCCCGGCAGCCCCGGAGCGAGCGCGACCGCCGCGCCGGCGCCCGCCACCAGGGCCGGCCCCTCGAGCAGGGTGACCGGCTCCCCGCGGTGGTTGGTGCGGGTCCAGTACCGCTCGGCGGTCTTCTCGTCACGCCGCGCCGGCAGGGGCGGCCTCCGTCTGAAGGCGGCATAGGCGATGCGGGCGGCCACGGCGCCCAGCGCGGCGCCGACGGCCGCGCCCAGCACCGCACCCGCGGCGCCGCCTGCGCGGGCGCCCGATGAGGAACGGTTCGCCACGACTTCTTCCTCTTCTCAGGGGTTGTCACGGGTCGTTACGGGGACACGCCCGCTACCTGGTCAACCGCGCGTGCCCGCCGGGCTCGGCTCCGGACCGGGACTCGGGCTGGCGGCCGGAGTCTCGCCGCCGGCGGGGCCTGAGCCGGGGGCGGGCTCGAACGCCGCGACGCCGGGGCCGATGCCGTACGCCCCGGACCGGCCGACGAGTTGCTCCCGCAGAGCGTAGACCACCACGACCCGGCCCGCGGCGAGATCGGCGGTGTCGACCGTCGACACGTTCGACGCGGCCTCTCCGTTGTCGTGCAGCGCCGCGATCACGCCGCCCGCGCTGGAGGCGCTCACGTCTCCGGCGAGCACCGTGCCCAGGGCGGCGGCGTCGAGCCCCGCGGCCACCGAGACGATGGCCGCCGTCTCCTGTTCGGCGCTCTCGCCCTCGTACGGCTGAGCCGGCGCGAGCACGATCGCCAGCGTGGCCCGCTGCGCGGGGTTTCCGCTCTTGATCAGGAAGTCGCCCTTCTCGAACGCCTCCAGCACGCCGGCCGCCGCCGGGTTGGGCTGCCCCGCCTCGGCCGGGTCGGTGGTCACGATCGCGCCCGCGAGCAGCGCCGCCGCCTTGTCGTACGGCGTGGCGCCCTCAGGGAAGCCGGCGCCCGGGGCGGTGAGCGAGGTGGCCAGGCCGTCGACGACACCCGTCTGGTCCTTGGCGGTGAACTTGTCGGTCAGGCTGATCCGGCCGGTGAAGACGGCTCCGGCGTCGGCGAGGAGCTGCTGGAGGGGGTCGCGCAGGGCGGCCGGAGCGCCCGGGGCCTCGACGAGCACGACGTGCTCTCCGGCGAGCGCGGCGCGGACGAGTTCCTCGGTGTGCGCGGTGACGAGCGCGTCGTTGCCCTCCTCCCGAGCCTGCAGATCCGAGATCTGCGCGAGGTATTTCTCGTTGTTCTGCCGCAGCGTCGCGGTCAGCTCCTCCGTGGATTTGTAGAACGTGGGCTCGAGAACCGTGCTGCCCAGCACGATCCCGACCGTGAGCGCCAGGAAAATGGCCACGATGGAGACGAGGTGATAGCGGAAATCGATCACGAGAAGAGTCCGACCAACCAGAAGACGAAGCCGTTCCAGGCGACCCGCAGTGCGTTCAGCCACACCTGCCCGATCGGCGAGACCGACAGTACGACGCCGATGGTGACCAATGTCGTGGCGACCAGCAGCAGCAGCGAGGACGTGGAGATCCGGCTCCGGTAGAGCCTGCTGACGCCCTTGGCGTCGACGAGCTTGCTGCCCACCCGCAACCGGGTGAGGAACGTGCTCGCCATGCCGGATCTCCCCTTGTCGAGGAACTCGTCGAGGGTCCAGTGCGTGCCGACCGCGACGATGAGCGAGGCGCCCTTGTCGTCGGCGAGCAGCATCGCGATGTCCTCACTCGTACCGGTGGCGGGGAAAAGGACGGCGTTCTGCCCCAGCCGGTGCACGCGCTCCAGGCCGGGGGCCCGGCCGTCGGAATAGGCGTGGACGACCAGTTCCGCGCCGCAGCACAGCGCCTTCTCCGAGACCGAGTCGAAGTCCCCGATGATCATATCGGGCAGATAGCCCGCGTCGAGCAGCGCGTCGGCGCCCCCGTCGACGCCGATCAGAACCGGGCGGTACTCCCTGATGTACGGCCGCAGCGTCGCGATGTCCTCCCGGTAGTGGTAGCCCCGCACCACGATGAGGACGTGCCGGTCCTCCATGACCGTACGGACATCGGGGACGCCCACACCGTCGATGAGCAGGTCACGCTCGCGTCTGACGTACTCCATGGTGTTGGCCGCGAATGCCTCGATCTGCACCGCGAGGCCGGCCCTGGCCTCGGTCATCGCGGCGTCGATCGTCTCGACGGTCTGCTCCTGGCCCTTGCCGACCAGCTCGTCGCCGAGGTAGACCATCCCGTCGTGCAGGCGGATGACCTCGCCCTCCGCGACCCGCTCCAGCAGTTCGGGAGAGGCGTTGTCGACCAGCGGGATGTCGGCCTCCACGAGGATCCGCGGCCCCATGTTGGGGTAGCGCCCGCTGATGCTCGCCGCGATGTTGATCACGGCTGCCGGAGCGCATGCCGCGAGCGCCTCCCCGCTGACCCGGTCGATGTCGACGTGGTCGATGATCGCGATCTCGCCGGCCTGGAGGCGCTTGGTCAGCCTCTTGGTCCGCCTGTCGATTCTCGCCACTGCCGTCACCCCGGGAAGGCCGTCTGCCTTCCTGCGGCGGAGGCCCGGAACGTTCAAGCTCGGGACCTTCATCATCAACCATCCTGCCAGATGACGGCGGTGGGCATGGCGGCTCACCCCGGAGCGTGTCATTTTCGCCACAAGTTGTTAAGAATTCTGTCGGCCGCCGGCGGCCTTCTCCCATGCCGCCTTGTCGGCGGCGGCGATGGACAGCAGCTCCGCGGCGTGCGCCCGGCCGAGCTCGGAGTCCTCCAGCCCGGCGAGCATCCGCGACAGTTCCCGCGCGCGGCCCTCCGGGTCGAGCGCCACGACGCCGCTGCGCACCACCCGGCCGTCCCCCGCCTTCTCCACCACGAGGTGCTGGTCGGCGAAGGCCGCGACCTGCGGCAGGTGCGTGACCACGATGACCTGGGCGGTCCTGGCCAGCTTGGCCAGCCGTCTGCCGATCTCGACGGCGGCCTTGCCGCCGACGCCCGCGTCGACCTCGTCGAAGACGAACGTCGGCACCGGGTCGGCGCCGGCGAAGACCACCTCGATGGCGAGCATGACGCGGCTCAGCTCACCCCCCGACGCCCCCTTGGTCAGCGGCAGCGCGGGCGCCCCCGGATGCGGAGCCAGGCGGATCTCCACCTCGTCCACGCCGTGCGGGCCGAACCCGCCGCTCTCGGTGATCGCCACGCTCACCCGGGCGTGCGGCATGGCCAGCGCGGCCAGTTCCTCGGTCACCGCGGCGCCGAAGCGCTCCGCCGCGCCGCCGCGGATGGCCGTGAGCTCGGCGGCCAGCTCGCCGAGCCGTTCGGTGAGCGCCGTGTGCTCCCGCTTCAGCTCGTCGATCCGCTCGTCGTCCCCGTCGAGCTCGGCGAGCCTGGCGGCGGCCTGCCGGGCCCAGGCCAGCACCGCCGACGCGTCCTCGCCGTACTTGCGGGTCAGCCCGGTCAGCAGCGACCTGCGCTCCTGTACGGCGGCCAGCCGCGCGGGGTCGGCCTCGACGGACTCGGCGTAGGCGGCCAGCTCGGTCGCGATGTCCGAGAGCAGGTAGCCCGCCTCGGCCAGCCGGTCGGCGAGGCCGGCGAGCACGGGGTCGAAGGCCCGGACCGCCTCGACCGCCGAACGGGCCTGGCCCACCAGCGACACCGCGTCGTACACGCCCTGCTCGCCGGACATCGGATCGCCGAGAAGAGCGCCGTGGGCGGTGACGGCCGCGGTGCGCAGCGCGTCCGCGTGGGAGAGCCGATCGGCCTCCTCCCTCAGCTCGACGTCCTCCCCTTCCCTCGGCTCGGCCTTCTCGATCTCCGTCAGGCCGAACCGCAGCACGTCGGCCTCCTGGGCCCGTTCCCTGGCCCTGGCGGTCAGCTCGCCGAGCAGCTCCCCGACCTGCCTGTGGCGCCTGTAGGCCTGCTCGTAGGCGCGCAGCGGCTTGACGAGCTCATCGCCCGCGTAACGGTCG
>BCRI01000150.1 GCA_001552515.1 Sphaerimonospora mesophila NBRC 14179 = JCM 3151 | reverse complement strand
GGCGTGGGTGAACGAGCCGAGAACCTGGAACTCCATTCGATGCTCCTTCGGAGCGCACCGTCCGCAGTGCGCGCGCCATTCAGGGGCAGCGGTTGAGGTCTGCTGATCGAGTGCTCCGCCGAGGGTGAGGGGTCACTCTGGAATGGCGGTACCACCGGGACGGTGTGAAGACCGATAACCGTGGCGTGCGCGGGAGGGCAAGGCCAGGACGGAGGAGCCTGCCAGCCATGCGGCGAGTTGCACGCGGTTGATCAAGATTAGTTCGGTGCTCGCTGCGGACTGTCTGGCGGGGCCGGTGAAGTCGGCTGTGGTGACCAGGACGCCACGGTGACCGGGGTAGGCGTGCAGTGCGCCGAGAAGGTTGCGTATCTCCGGAGAGCCAACTGATTTCGCCCACCTCTTGCACTGGACGACGAACCGCTCTCCGGTGGATGCGACTGCGACGATGTCGACGCCTCCGTCGCCGCTGCCGCCGATCCGGTGCACCTTGTGGAAGCCGTCACGCTGGAGTAGGGCTTCGATGAGGGCTTCGAACTGACTGCCGGTCATCCGGTCGGCTTTCTCCAGACGGGCGTTGTCTCTCAGCCATTCCTGTCGTCGTGCCTCGATCACCCGGGCTCGCAGGAGCAGGGCCCCTATGATGCCGATCACTGTCACGATCGTGATGACGATGACGAGCGGCCAGTTGGCGGTGATGAACTCAATGAGCCGTTTGACCATCACGATCAGGAGGATTGCGGCGATCGGCCATAAGAACCAGGCCGGGTCGTTCCTCCGTCGCCGGGAGCGTCGACGGACGGGGGGACGTCGTCGTGCCATCGCATGCCTCCGAGAAGCTGGGGAGAGTTACCGCCTACTCTGATTCCTCGGACTGACAATTTCCGTGAATCGAGCACTTATATGACAGTTGGTGCGGAATGCTCCCGTCTCCCGGTTGACGGCCGTCTTTAGGTCCGCCGTGACACTGCACTGAAGAGCGGCGTTTCTCATTTCGGTCACGATGGAGAAGCAGCGTGGGATTCGTGTGCACCGCCGTGATCCGGTAGCCGTCCTTGTTGTCGACCCGGTATGAGCCGCCGGGGCGAGGCGAGGGAGGGCGCCGATGAGGGAGTATCGGTTCAATGTGCCGCCGGGCTGGCCGGTCCCGCCGCGAGGATGGCGCCCTCCGCAGGAGTGGCAGCCGGATCCGTCGTGGCCGCCTGCTCCGGCGGGTTGGCAATTCTGGGTCGCCGAGACAGATGCTCCCGCCCCCGCTTCGGCTGCCGCGCGTGGTCGTCATGCCGCACCGTTCGCGAAGGCTTCCGTACCGGAACGCTCCAGTGGTGGTGGGCTGTTCAGCGGTAAGAAACGCCTGAAAGCGCAGAACGCGGAGCTGGAGGCAGAGAAGACCCGGCTGGAGGCGCAGAAGACCCGGTTGGAGGAGCAGAACGCGGGTCTGGTGGCGCAGAAGACCCGGTTGGAGGAGCAGAACGCGGAGCTGGATGCGGAAAAGATTCGGTTGGGGGCGGGGAAGGCTCGGTTGGAGGCGGAGAACGCGGGGCTGCGTGAGTGGGTCGAGCGGTTCGGTGTGATGGACGCGATGCAGATCTCGGCGGCTACCGAGGATCTGCGTGTCGAGCAGAGCCGGTTGCAGGGGGCGATCGAGGACGCGAACCGGCGGTTGCGGGAGATCGAGGCCCAGGTCGTGCAGACCGAGGACGTCGCGCTGCTGCAGGAGGTCGGCGTCTACGAGTACCAGCATCCGCTGGGTGATGCGGTGGCGTACAAGGCGAAGCTGGCCGAGATCAAGGACCAGATCAAGAGCATGGCCCGCAACAGCCAGGCCGTGCTCGGGGCGACGAACTGGACGGTCAACGGGTCGGCCGCCGAGGGACGCCGGATGGTCCGGGATTTCTCCAAGCTGATGCTGCGGGCCTACAACGCCGAGGCCGACAACTGCGTGCGGACGATGCGTCCGTACAAGCTGCAGTCGGCGATCGACCGGCTGACCAAGGCCGGTGATGCGATCGTCAAGCTCGGCAAGACGATGGACATCCGTGTGAGCGACGACTACCACCGCCTGCGGGTGTACGAACTCCAGCTGACCGCGGACCACCTGGCCAAGGTCGAGGAGGAGAAGGAACAGGTCCGGGCCCAGCGGGAGCGGCAGCGTGAGGAGGAGGCCGCACGCCGGGAGTTCGAACGTGAGAAGGCCCGCCTGCGCAAGGAGGAGACCCACTACCGCACCGCGCTGGCCAAGCTGATCAACAAGGGCGACACGGCGGGAGCGGAGGAGCTGAAGACGAAGCTGGAGGAGATCGGCGCGGCGGTCGCCGATGTGGAGGCGCGCCAGGCCAACGTCCGGGCGGGCTACGTGTATGTGATCTCCAATATCGGGGCGTTCGGGGAGAACGTGGTGAAGATCGGTATGACCCGGCGGCTGGAGCCGGAGGACCGGGTGCGGGAGCTGGGGGACGCTTCTGTGCCGTTCCGGTTCGACACCCACGCGTTGATCTTCAGTGAGGACGCCGTCGCGTTGGAGGGGCGGCTCCACGATGAGCTCGCCGACCGGCGCGTCAACCGGGTCAACCTGCGCAGGGAGTTCTTCTACGCCACTCCCGCCGATGTCCGGGGCCTGCTGGAGCAGATCGCCGGCCAGCACCTGCTGGAGTACCGCGACGTGCCCGAGGCGTTGGAATGGCGACAGTCGACACAAGGGACCGCACCGATCACCTGAAGTCCCGCTCCGCGGAGCAAGATATTCGTAATGTCCCCTTACCTGCGCATCCAGCGGGATGTCGAGGGGGACATTCATGATCAGACCCACCCACTCTCGCTGGTGCTGCGGGGGTGGGTTCTGATCATTTTGTGGACCGAGCGCGGTCCGGGAGCGGGGCAAGGGGCATGGCGGGCGGGGGAGAAGAGGTAGGGCCACCAGCCGCAGCGAAAAGGCTGCGGCGGCGGGAGCGGCAGGCCGTGCCGCGGTCGCGGGTGGTGAAGTTCGCGCTGACCGAACAGGAGTACGCCGACTTCCGCCAGGCCGCCGAGCGGCTGGGGCTGGCGCAGGGGGCGTACGCGGCACAGGCGACGCTGGCGGCGGCGCGGATGGCCAACCCGCCGATGCCGGACCCGCTGCGTGAGGCGCTGGTCGAACTGATGCGTGCTTCGGGCCAGGTGCGCCGCATCGGTGTGAACCTCAACCAGGCGGTCGCCGGACTGAACGCCATCGGGGTCGATCCCGGCAACCTTGTTCCGTACGCCGCCGCCTGCCTGCGGGCCGTACAGCGTTTGGACGGAATCGCGGAAGCGGTTCGGAAGGCGATCGGATGATCGGGAAGGTGATGCGCGGACGGCGGGCCGGCGGACTGCTGTACTACCTGTACGGCCCGGGCCGGGCCAACGAGCACGTGAACCCGCACATCGTGGCGGGGTGGCGGCATCCGGCCGAACTGGAACCGCCTCTCCGGCCGGATGGCGGGCGGGATTTCCGGAATCTGATCGGATTGCTCAACCAACCGCTGGCCGCGCTCGGCGACCAAGGCTATGCCGAGCCGGTGTGGCACTGCGTCGCCCGGGCCGCTCGTGAGGACCGTGTCCTGGACGACGACGAGTGGGCTCAGGTCGACCACGAGATCATGAACCGGACCGGGCTCGCTCCGGCCGGGGATGACGACGGGGTGCGCTGGGTGGCGGTACGGCACGCCGACGACCACATCCACATCGTGGCCACGCTCGCCCGCCAGGACGGCACCAAGCCGAGGACCTGGAACGACTTCTATCGGGTGCGGGAGGCCTGCCAGGCGGTCGAGCGGCGATATGGGCTGAGAGTGACAGCGCCGGGGGACCGTACGGCGGCCCGGCGACCGACCCGGAGCGAGACCGAACAGACCAGAAGGAAGCAGTGGACCGAGGTCCCGCGCGTGGCCCTGCGCCGGCATGTGGTCACCGCCGCGGCCGGGGCGGGCTCGGAAGAGGAGTTCTTCCGCGCGCTGGAGGATTCCGGGGTGCTGGTACGCAGGCGGATGAGCCGGCGGAGCCCAGGCGAGGTGACCGGGTACGCGGTCGCGCTGCCGTCCCACCGCAACCGCAGCGGGGAGCCGGTCTGGTTCGGCGGAGGTCGGCTGGCGGCCGACCTCACTCTTCCGAAACTCCGCGCCCGGTGGAACGGCGGAACGGCCACCAGGAGCGAGGGGAACAGCCCGGCCGAGGGCGTCAGGGCGAATCCGCGCTGGGAGTTGTGGGAGGAGGTGTCGGCGGCGGCCGGGCAGGCCGCCGCACGTCTGCGTGATGCCGCCACCCGCGACCCGGGAACTGCGGGCGACCTGGCCGGCGCCACCTCTGATCTGCTGCATGTGGCCGCCGATGTGCTGAAGGATCGGCGGCTGAGGGACGCGGCCGAGGCGTTCGACCGGGCGGCGCGGGAGCCGTACGCCCGGATTCCTCTGGGCACGCCCTCGGGGGTGCGGCTGCGTCGGACAGTGCGGATGCTGGCCAGGACGAGGTCGACGCCGTCGGGGAGCTCACTCATCGCCGACGTCGTACGGCTGGTCAATGCGGTCGCCGAGCTGCGTGCCGCACAAGGGCGGACGGCTCAGGCGACTGCGGCGCGGGCGGCGGCCCGCTGCCTCGGCGGAACCGTGACGACCGCGCTCCCGGCGAGGGCCCCGGTACGGCTGGCCGCGGCGGACTTCCCGCAGTCGAATCGGCCGAATCCCGGCACGCTGCCGAGCTCTTCCGGTCGTTCCGCCGGTCCTCCGAGGCCTTCTGGGCCGAGGCGTCCGCGCCGGTAGGCACTCCTCGTGGCGCTGCCCCTTCTTGATAGGGGGAGCGAGGGGGAAAATCATTCTTTGATCTACGCGACGCGCTTCGATCTTCTCCGAGTCGGCGCCGCTGTTTGCGTAAGGTGACGGATCATCGTCGCTTCGCGATCAACGGGGGTGCGTCGTGACAGCCGCGGAGCTTCGTCTGCTGGGCCGTGGTCGCTTTGCCCAGGTAGGCCGTTGGACGGTCGTCGGGCTGCTGTCATGCGCCGCGGTGGCGGCCCCGGGGATTTCAGGGAGCGTACGCGCGTACGGCGATGCCGGATGCCCACATCTGGGTGAGACGGCGGGCCGGTACGTCGATGAGGCGAAGCTGTGCGACGAGATGCGGGGCAGGTGCGCAACTGGCTGGTCACCGGTCAGCGGTTCGATCTGGGCCAGGCGGTGCGGAATTCGGTGAGAGGGCAGCAGCCGCAGGCGGTGCCCGAGCCGCAACGCCAGGAGCAGCTTCCCCGTCCCGCGAAACCGGCGCAGCCGATGCCGCGAGCCTCGGTGAGCCAGCCGCCACCCGAAGTCGTGACCACGCCGACGCCTGGCAGCACGCCGCCGAGCGCGGCGCCCGCCGGCGTTTCTGACCGTAAGGTGCAGGTGGAGCGGACGCAGCCGGTTCGACGCGATCGAGAGCACCATCGTGAGCGACCTGCGAAGGACCTCACACTGGTCTCGCGGGTGAGCGAGTCACCCACGCCTACGCTGGCCTCGGTGCCGATCCGGGAGGTCGTCGCCAGGAACGGCAAGCAGGTTGCGCGGTCGGCGGTCGTTGTCGAACCGCCGCGGGGACGGGCGCACGTGGAAAGCAGGCTGCCGCCCCAGGAAGTGGAAGTGCCGCAGGCGTCGGCGGCAGCCGTACCCGAACAACAATCGACGGTTATCGCCCTCGATCGAGAGGCTTCCTGGTGGCCGGTGTCGCCGCTGACGATTCCTGTGGGTCTTGCCGCCGCTTTCGGGCTCGTGATCGCCTATCGCCGACGGCGCCAGCTGGTGGCCGACACGGTGGTGCGGTGGCGGCGTGCACGCCTGACCCGAGAAGGAGACCGGCTGATCCGCGCCAGCATGGCCACCCAGGAGATGCCCGCCATCGTCCACGAGGTGGAAGACACCACTCTGGAGCAGCAGGCCGTCGTCGGCGACCTCGAACTCAGTCCTATGGGGGACAAGAAGCCGTCGAACTACGGCTACACGCTGGCGATGGCGGCGTTGGGCGGGATGGGGCTGACCGGGCCCGGTGCCGATGACGTGACGCGTGCACTGCTGCTGGAGCTGTTGTTCATGCTCGACATCCCAGTCCGGGTGCTCATGCCGCGCGATGACGCCGTACGCCTGCTCGGCGAGGAAACGCTGGAGGAGACGAGCTCGAGGCTGGTGGTGCTGGACACCTTGCCGGATGTGGTGACCGAGTCGGAGGTGGAGATCGTCCGGCGGTCGGGGCAACGGACCACCTCCGGTGTCCCCGAGGACCTGCCGTGGTTGTACGTCATCGCCACCCCCGGCGCTGCGGCCGAGCGGCTGCACCGCATCGTCACCGGCGGCATGGAGGACCTCATTCTCGGCGTGTTCCTGGGTGACTGGCCGTACGGCATCACGTGTACGGTCGACCACATCGGCGTGATCACCAGAATAGAAGGCCACTCGGCACCGGCATGGACCGGACGCCAGCTGTCGATTTGTGGTCGACCGGACGCCGCCCAGCGCTTCACTGTGGGCTCGTGATCGGAATGACGTCGTTGGGGCGCCTGCAGCTTCTGGTCACCCCTGGGTGCGGATGTGAGACCGCGACTGTGAGGGATACATCGGCTCGTTAGCGGCGGTCATCATCGGTCTTGGCGCCTGGGGAGCAAGAATGCCGCGATCAGCGCGGCCGGCCAGCCGATGCAGGTCAGTCCGCCGAGGCAGTTGAGGGCGAAAAGTAGGGCGAAGTTCTCAACTCCACGTAAAACACCAATGATGGTCGGTAGGAGGAACACCACCACGAGCAGCAGCATCAGTCCGATCCAGAAGACGATGCTGTTCGCCAGAGCGTCCATGCTCGCATCATTCCGTTATCGAGTCGTCACTGTTTGCGATTCAGTGCAGGTCGCTGTTTCTGAGTCGAGGCGGGTACGGCTGTCGCTGCAGCCGTCGTCGTCTCGGACCGGTTCGCCCGCACGACGTCGTTGATCGGGTGGGGGAAGTCCTGCTGGGCGAGTTTCACGGCTGCGGGGAGCTCTTTGCGTATAGGTGCCGGGCGGCCGATCCGAGGGTGCGGCTCGCGGGCGAAGAACGGCGCGGCTTGCCGCATGGCGTCGGCAGGGTTGAGGCCGTCTGCCCGGAGCCGGTCGTATCGGTTCATGCCGTAAGCATGGAGCTGCCGGAGCCGTTCCTCGCACTTCAGCCGAGCCCGTTCGGCCCCTGGGTCATGCGCCGCGTACGGCATGGCGGCTCCCCAGGCGCGGCTCACCTGCAGGAGGTCGGCGCTGCGCAGCCAGGCGGGGTTGTTGGCGGGCGACCATTGCAGCCGTGCCGCGTGATGTTCGGCCCGCTCCTGAGCGCGCAGCGTCTCGGCCGCCTGACGTTGCCGTTCGGCCTGCTCGCGGAGGCGTTGGGTCTTCATCTGCAGCAGGACCTGCGCCGTCGTCACAGCCGCCGGGGCTATTTGCAGGGCGCGTTGGAACCCGTAGGCCGCCGCCTCAGGGAGTGGGTCCGCGTAGTGGTCTTCCATCTGATCTCCTTTCCATGGATCTCGCGGCCGTGCCGCCGGATGTGGGCGCCACCGGGAAGTCGGTGATGACCAGGCGGGAGGTGACCGAGTCGGCCGTGGTCTCGGTGACGGTCGAGTGGTCGAAGTTGAGCCAGGCCGCGACTCGGGCCACCTGCCGAGCCACGTCATGGGGTGCCATGGCGGCGATCGCCGCGCCGGCTGCACGGAGCGCGCCGATGCGGCCTTCGGGGTACTGGAGAGATCGCTGCCAGGGCTCGATGGCGGCGTCGATCACCAGGTCGGCCAGCGGACGTACCTGCTCGCGCAGCAGCGTTGAGAGTGTGTTCGCTCCGGCGTCGCCGAGCACGGAGGCCGGATCCCAGCCGGTCGAGAGGACGAGGGCCGCAGCCGCACCGGCGTCTTTAAGCAGCGGGTAGGCGCGTGCGGCGGCGTATCGTCCGGCCCGGTCGCCGTCGAAGGCGACCAGGACACCGCTGGTACGCAGGTCGTGGGCCATGTCCAGTGTCTTGACCTGGTCGGGGGTCAGGCTGGTGCCGCACAGGGCGAGCCCGGCCAGGTGGCCGCGGCCGGCGACGGTGATGGCGAGGGCGTCCAGTGGACCTTCGGTGATCACGGGCGTTGTGCCGGGGGTGAGTGCGTGCAGACCGAACATCGTCCGCCCCTTGGTGTAGATGGGGGTGTTCGGGCTGTTGAGGTATTTCGGCTCCTTGTCGCGGCTGCGGCCGATGAAAGCGATCGTGGTCGCGTCTCGTTTGGTGATCGGGAACATGGCCCGGTCGCGGAAGAAGTCGATGAGCATGCCGCGGGTGCTTCGCCGGGACAGGCCGGAGGCTTCAATGGCGGTGTCGGTGTAGCCGAGGCGGCGCAGGTGTCGGGTGAGCGCGCGCCATTCATTGGGGGCGTAGCCGATGCGCCACTGGCGCTGGACGTCGTCGTCGAAGCCGCGCTTGCGCAGGTAGTCCGGGACCCAGCTGCCGCCGAGGTGAGCCTGGTAGAAGCGCTCGGCGTGCCGGTGGATGGCGGTGAGCATGACGGCGTGTCCTCAGACGGGTTCGCGGCGGAGCCCGATGGTGGTGGCGAGCCAGCGCAGCCGTTCGTTGGCGATGCGATGGCCCTGGGCGCGGAGCTGGGCGGCCAGGTCCATCTGGCTGAGCCGTACACCGCGCTGTTCGGCCTCCGAGACGATCGCTTGGGCGGCCCGAATGAGCTGCTCGTCGCCGTCTGGCTGCTCGGCCTGTGCGGGCACTGCGGCGGGGAAGGCGGCGCCGGCGAGCTGAAGCCGTACGTCGATGCGCTCGGACAGGGGTGCCTTCCAGCGCCACAGCCACCGGCCATGGGTCTGGTGGAGGTCGGAGATCGCCTGCAGGTGGAGGTATTCGAGCTGGAGACCGCGAGGGTAGCTGGTGATGTTCCACAGCACCATGCGCCGCCACAGCAGGAAGCTGGACGCCGGGGCCAGGATCCAGCGCGACAGCGGGACACGTTCGCGGCGGGTGCCGGTGGCCAGGCCGACCAGACGGCGGATGAGGTGACGGATGCCCTCGATGACGGTGACGAACAGGACGGGCATCGCGGCGTGCATGAGACCGGCGACGGGGTCGCCGTGAGCGGCGGCGATGTTGAGGACGACCGTGGCGGTGATGAACGCCCAGGCGACCCAGCGCAGGACGGGCCAGGGCATGTCGGCGAACTCCATCAGCAGGTCCCAGGCGAGCAGGGCCAGGATGCCGACGTCGATCCCGATTGGCACGATCCAGGCATGCGACCCGAACCACGGCTCGGCCAGGGAGCGGAGCGTGGCGAACGAGCCGATCCCGCCCAGTACGGCCAAGGCGACCACGAGCGGGGCCACGACGCAGGCGGCCAGAGCAACTGCATGAGACAGGCTGCGGGTCACCGGGTGCAACCTCCGGCCAGGTGAGTGGCGGCGCGGAGGATGCCCTCGTCGTTGGCGGGGGAGAGGATCAGGCCGTGGTGGGTGACATAGGCGTAGACGCCTTCGGCTCCGGCGCAGTACACGGTTTCGGCGCCGACCGTGAGTGCCCACTGGCCGTTGGGGCGGCGGATCAGCCGGGCCGGTCGGTGGCGGCTGACCTCCAGGCCGAGTCGAACGAGCCTTTGGTGGCGCGCTGCGCTCTCGTCGGGTGCTCGCATTGGTGTGGCTGGCATCGGTAACCTTCGGGCGTGGAGAGGCGGACTCCATCAACTGAAGTTGATGACGAGAGCAGAATAGGCACTCTGCGTCACCGTCTGTCAACTAAAAGTGATGAAGCAGGGCGCGTGTCGCTCGAAGTTGATGTGGTGAGCAGTGGCTGACGATGCGAGCACGGCGAACACCACCCGATCCCTCGCCGAAAAGATCGAGTGGTTGATCCAGAACCGCTGGCCGGCGGGCAGCAGGCCGCCCAAGAACAATCTCGAAGCCGCAGCGGTGATCTCCGAGGCGACGGGCGAAGATCTGTCGTCGACCACGATCTGGAAGCTGCGGACGGGGAGGTCGGACAACCCTCAGCTCAAGACGCTGAAGGCGTTGGCGAAGTTCTTCGGCGTGCCGATCGGCTACTTCGGCGACGACGAGGGAGCCGAAGCCACCGCCGATCAGGTGACCGCGTCCTCCTTAATCGGCGAATTCGGCCTCAACCGCGAGGCCCTGCGCGCCCTGGCCGAGATGTCCGACGGCGGACGCCAGATCGTCGCCAACTTCATCATCAGCGCCGCCCGCCTCGAACGCGGCCAACACCACGGCGGCCACGACGCCTGACCTGCAAGCTTCCGCTTCTCAGGCAGAAGGGAATAAGCTGACCGCCTACCGTACGCTGTACGGTGTCGGCGGTGTCCCCGCTGATCACGTGGGCGTTTGCCGAGCCATCTTTGTCGGACTGGACGGCCCGGTAGGAAAACCTGCGTGCTGAGGGGGAAGTGCTCGTCGCATCGAATGCCAGTCCTGCAGGGCGGTCACGCTGCCCGTGATGCTGGAGAGGGGGCAGCTGGCTCAGTTCTCGGCTCGCTGATCACTCAGGTGATCGAACTCGCCGCGCTTCACACCTTTGACGAAGAGCCGCCAGGTGTGCCGGTTGGTCATCACGAAGCTCGGAAGAGGGCTCACATCGGCATGCGACTGGTCGCCGATCATGACGGTGATCAGGTCGCCTTCCTGCTGCGGCGTGAACTCCCCGGCTTTGACAGAGGTGAGGAATCTGCTCCACCGGGCCAGGCTCACCTGGGTGCATCGCCGCTCGGGGTCCTCAGGGTCACGGACATAGACGACGCCGCTACGAACCTGGTACTCGGCTTCCAGCCCGCTGTAGACGCCCACGCTGAGTGTCTCGATGGGTTGCCCTTCCAAGTGGACTCCTCCTTTGATAGTCGTACGGTGATCAGGGCTTTCGTCGGATTGGTGGGCCACACCTTGACCCCTTTCGGCGGGAGGGGGTAGGCGGGAGCTGACCCCGGTTCAGAGGGCGTGACCTGTGATGATCTTGTGCCAGAGCTCTCGCACCCGGGTGGCGGGCAGCCACTCTGTCTCCATTACCTGCGGCCCCTTCGGGGTCCGGTCGGTCCGCCGTACGAAAGAAAGACCGCCGGCTTGGCATAGCTCGTAGATCCGGGCCCTGCACTCGCAGGTGTGCTCTCGGACCCTGACCCGAGCGCAGCGGCGCTGCGGCTCCAGCCACCGGACCATCACCGCGTCGGCCTGCGCGATCGCGGCGTGAATTCCGTGGTAGGGCTCAGGAATCATGCCTGCTCCAGGTGCTCGGTCGCGAGCCGGGTCTGCTCCTCGATCCGGACGGCCACATCGGTGAGAGTGGACGCGTTAACGGTTATGGCCAGGTCGGTCTTGTTCAGTACGTCCGCTGGAAACCGGCACCGTCGGGTCGTTGACCAGTGGGAGTCGCTCCAGGCGACCCAGTTGTTCCCATACTGCCGGCGGAGATCCTGCAAGCTCATGCTCCTGATAATACGTTGCTCTTGTCTACCTCGTCGGCGACGTCGCCTATATGAGCGCCGTAGGCTACATGGCTAACGTCCCGGATCATGAGCGTGGACCGATTCGATCCGACCCCCATCTACCGGCAGGTGGCCGCAATCGTGATCGGGATGATCCGGGATGGCCAGCTGCAGCCCCACGACCGGATTCCGTCGGAATCCCAAATGGTCAAGGAGTACGGCGTGGCGAGGGACACCGCTCGCCAGGCGGTCGACTATCTGCGGACGCAGGGATGGGTCTTCACCCTGCCCCAGCGTGGAACCTACGTCTCCCAGAGCGACAAGTGGCCGGAGCAGCCGGCCGACCCGTCGGAGGCGCCGACCTCCACGTGACCCGAGCGATCCAACCTGAGGACCGAGGTTGTGATCGACAGGCGAGAGTGCACGGCTTCTAGGCTGAGCAAGGCCACTACTTCTGTCGGAGGTGCACGTGAAGATTCAGGCCGTCTTCTTCGACGTCGGGGAGACGATCGTCGACGAGACCCGCGAATACGGCACGTGGGCCGACTGGCTCGGCGTTCCCCGGCACACCTTTTCCGCGGTCTTCGGCGCCGTCATCGCCCGGGGCGGTGACTACCGCGAGACCTTTCAGCACTTCCGCCCGGGATTCGATCTGCATGTGGAGCGGGAGCGGCGGGCCGAGGCCGGGCAGCCCGAGAGCTTCTCCGAGGAGAACCTCTACGAGGATGCCCGCCCCTGCCTTGCCGCTCTGCGTGAGCAGGGACTCCTGGTGGGTCTGGCCGGCAACCAAACCGCTCGCGCGGAGAAGATCCTGCGTGCCCTGGATCTCCCGGTCGACCTGATCGGGACCTCGGACAGCTGGGGCGTCGAGAAGCCTTCCACCGCCTTCTTCGAGCGGATCGTCCAGGAGGCCGGCTGCCCCGCCGGGGCCGTACTGTACGTGGGAGACCGGCTGGACAACGACGTCAAGCCCGCCCAGGATTCGGGAGTAGCCACGGCGCTCATCCGCCGAGGCCCCTGGGGATACATTCTCGACGAGCCGAAGGCAGCCGAGCGGTGCCTGTTCCGGATCGACTCCCTCGCCGAGCTCCCGGAGTTGATCCGTAAGCACAACGAGGGTTAGGCCGACAGCTCGGGGCGGTGCAGCCGATCCAGCGCGTGTAGCCGTTCCCTGACCGTCTGGACTTCGCGCCCGTCCGGAAGAGCCCGGCGGACACGGTCGATCCGCTCGTAGCCGGTGGCGTACCACGTGCTCGTCAGGGCGTCCACGGCCTCGTCGAGCCGGGCGATCGCGAGGTCGGTGTCGCTCCCCGCGTGGGCGGCAGCCAGATCAGCGAGCAGCACCGAGCGCTGTTTGCCCCCGCTGTCGTCGAGTTCGCTGAGGGCGCGATCCAAGCGACGTGCCGCCTCAGTGGTCTCGCCGGCGGTCAGCGCGCTGTACCCGGCGAAGCCGTCCAGCCGCGCCCGTCCGAAGAAGTCGAGCCATGCGGGGTCCTCGCCCGTCCCGTCGATCGCGCGATCGGCTCGATCGATATGCCGCAGGCAGCCCTTGGCGTCCCCGCAGCGTGCCCTTAACTCTGAAGCCACGCAGTGCAGCCATGCCCGCGTGAGCGGGCCGACGCCGTGCCACGCGTGGGCGAACGCTGCGTCGAGCAAGCCCTGCGCCGCCGCCTCATCCCTGGCGAAACCCGGCACGAAGGCCGCATGCGCCAGCACGGCAGCCGCCAAGGCGTGGTCGCCGCACTCGCGCGTGGCGCTGATCGCCATCTGGAACAGCCGTTGGGCGGTTACGGGCTGCTGCAGGTCGAAGAAGGCGATCCGGCCGGTCAACAGGGCGGACCGCGCCGCGGCGCCGGCCAGGTGTTCTCTCAGATCGGTGCTCAGTGTCGTACGCAGCAGCCGTACGCCGAGTTGGGTGTGAGCCGCGGAGGCCTCGAAGAGTTCCGCGGCCGGAGTGGTCCAGTAGAGCGCGCTCTGCCTGGTGACGACATCCGCGTAGGCGTTGACCGAGTCAGCGTTCAGAGTTTCCCGGCCGTCCAGCACGGACTCCAGACGCGTCTGTGTCTGTGCGTAGGGGCCTTCGGCGAACAGTGAGCCGAACAGGCCGACCCCGAGCAGGCCGCGCAGGAACGTGCCGCGGTCGATGCCCTCATCCCCGATCATGCTGAGCAACCTCCGTATTTCTCCCACGACCTCGGAGACCGGCCGCATGGCCAGTTCCTCGGGGGTGAGCAGTCCCAGTTCGCTGGCAGGCTTGTTGAAGATCATCACGAGGTGCTTACGGTAACGCGGCTCCGGCCACCGCTCGCCTGTCTCCCACCGCCGCACCGTGTTGGCCGTCAGGCCGGTGAAGGTCTCCCCACCGCGCTCCATGGAGACGCGGATCCGTTCGGCGAGTTCCTCATAGGACCAGCCCCGCTGTAGCCGCTCCCAGGAGAGCCGCCGGTTCGGTGGATGACGACGGGTTGCAGGCAACTCACACCCCCGCTGATGGGCGTCGCGTGACAACTCGACAGTACGGACAACCCCTCCCACACGTCAGCTACTGGTCGTGACTGGACGTGTTCTGGCTGATACTCGGCGCCGGATGGTCGCGGTTTGCTTACGCCATATCAACGAGATCGTTCCCGATGGGGAACAGCGCGACACCCGTCCGCGGATCATCAGGAGGTACGGCTTGGCCTCGCAGCAGACGCTCGACCTCGTCACCCGAGCGGATGGCGGAGGTCTGGTCGGCAGGTATCGCGTCCTGGTGCGGCTGCTCACGCCGGGTACGGTTGCACACCGCGCTCGAGCGGTGCTCCGTGACGTGCTGCTGCAGGCCGGAGCCGACGACGAGAGCGCCGGGGACGCGGAAAGCGCGGTGGCCGAGCTGGCTGCCAACGCAGAAGCGTACGCGTGCGGCCCTTACGAACTGCGCGTCGCCTTCGTGGACGACAGGCCGGTCTGGTGCGAGGTCGTCGACGGCGATCCAGACCTCAACGGCATCCCCGGCATGCTCGACCGGCTGCGCGCCGACGGGGGTGATTTCGATCTTGACGTGTTTGAGGAGCACGGGCGCGGGTTACTCCTGGTGCACCTGCTGTCGAAGGGCCGTTGTCTGGCCTATCCGACCCGGACCTGTCTGTCCGGCGTGCCCGGAAAGGCCGTTGCCTTCGCGCTTCTCCCCGAGACCAGTCCGCGTCCGTGTTCCCCCGTGCCGGACGTCGGACTGCCGGAGGGGGCCGGTGCCCGCCTTCCCACGCCTTCCCGTGGGCACCGGCCCTCGCTATCTCAAGACCCTGCGTCCCTGAGGGAGAGCCACCTATGAGTGAAGCGCCATCCTTCTCACGGTCAACGCGTCAGTTGCCGCTCATGCTTCAGCTGCTTGTTCGCCTCCGGAATATGAGGGAGACGGGTTGTGGGCGATGAGACCGCGCTGGTGTCGGTTGTGGTCTCCGTGCGTGGAAACGCGCCAGCGGTGCGGGCCCTGCTGGACGCCCTGGCCGGACAGGGGCTGACCGACCTGGAAGTGGTCCTCGTGGACAACGGCCCACGTGGACGGCACAGGGTCGGCTCGGTGATCCGGGGCGGCGTGTGGCCGTTCCCTGTCCGAGTCCTCCGCGAGAGGCGAGCGGGCGCGAGCCGGGGGCGTAACCGTGGGATGAGAGCGGCGCGAGGCCGCTACATCGTGGTGACCGATCCCGACATCGTGCCCCGGCCGGGCTGGTTGGCGGCGCTGGTGTCGGCCGCGGCGGAGGAGGA
>BCRI01000149.1 GCA_001552515.1 Sphaerimonospora mesophila NBRC 14179 = JCM 3151 | reverse complement strand
GGCACCTCGCGGATCTCGGCGGCGTCGGCCTCACGTAACCGCTTGACCGAGCCGAAGTGGCGCAGCAGCGCCTGCCTGCGCGCCGGCCCCAGGCCGGGGACGCCGTCGAGCGCGCTCTCCTTCAGGCCCTTGGACCGTTTCGAGCGGTGGTAGGTGATGGCGAACCGGTGGGCCTCGTCGCGGACCCGCTGGAGCAGGTAGAGGCCCTCACTGGAGCGGGGCAGGATCACCGGCTGATCGTCGCCGGGAAGCCACACCTCCTCCAGCCGCTTGGCCAGGCCGCAGACCGCCACGTCGTCGATGCCGAGCTCGTCGAGGGCGCGCTGGGCCGCCGCCGCCTGCGCCGGGCCGCCGTCCACCACGACGAGGTTCGGCGGGTAGGCGAACTTGCGCGGGCGGCCGGTCTCCGGGTCGATCGGCGTGCCCGCGCCCGCGCCCGGCTCGCCCCCGCCCTGGTCGACACCGTTTTGGTCGACACCGTTTTGGTCGACACCGTTTTGGTCGGCGCTGGTTTGGTCGGCGCTGGTTTGGTCGCCGCCGTTTTGGTCGCCGCCCTCGCCGTCCGCCGCGTCCAGCTCTCCGGTGGCCGACCGCTCCTCCAGGTAGCGCCGGAACCGGCGGCGGATGACCTCGTGGATCGAGGCGACGTCGCCGTCGGTGCTCCTGACCGAGAACCGCCGATATTCGCTCTTGCGCGCCAGGCCGTCCTCGAAGACCACCATGGAGGCGACCACGTCGGAGCCCTGCAGATGCGACACGTCGTAGCACTCGATGCGCAGCGGCGCCTGGTCGAGGCCGAGCGCGTCGGCGATCTCCTGCAGGGCCAGGCTGCGCGTGGTGAGGTCGCTCGCGCGCCGGAGCTTGTGCTGGGCCAGCGCCTCCTTGGCGTTGCGCTCGACGGTCTCCATCAGGCTCTTCTTGTCGCCCCGCTGGGGGACGCGCACGTCGACGCGGGCGCCGCGCTGCTCGCTCAGCAGTTCGGCCACCGCCTCGCCCTCCGGGGGCGCCGCCGGGACGAGGATCTCCCTGGGGACGGCCGCCTCGCCGTAGATCTGCAGCAGGAACTGCTCGACGAGTTCGCCCGTCGTGGTGTCCTCGACCTTGTCGACCACCCAGCCGCGGCGACCGCGGATGCGCCCGCCGCGCACGTAGAAGACCTGGACGGCGGCCTCCAGCGCGTCCTCCGCCAGGGCGATCACGTCGCAGTCGACGCTGTCGCCGAGCACGACCGCCTGCTTTTCCAGCGCCCGCTGCAGGGCCTGCACGTCGTCGCGGAGCCTGGCGGCCCGCTCGAACTCCTCGGCCGCGGCGGCCTCGCGCATCTCGCGCTCCAGCCGCTTGATGAACCGGCCGCTGTTGCCGGCCATGAAGTCGCAGAAGTCCTCGGCGATGGCCCGGTGCTCCTCGGGCGTGACCCGCCCGACGCAGGGGGCCGAGCACTTGTCGATGTATCCCAGCAGGCAGGGCCGGCCGATCTGCCCGGCCCGCTTGAACACCCCGGCCGAGCAGGTGCGCACCGGGAACACCCGCAGCAGCAGGTCGACGGTCTCCCTGATCGCCCAGGCGTGCGAGTAGGGGCCGAAATACCGCGTGCCCTTCCGCTTGGCCCCGCGCAGCACCTGAACGCGCGGGAACTCCTCTCCCATGGTCACCGCGAGGTACGGATACGACTTGTCGTCGCGGTACTTCACGTTGAACCTGGGGTCGTACTCCTTGATCCAGGAGTATTCGAGCTGGAGCGCCTCGACCTCGGTGCCGACCACCGTCCAGTCGACGGAGGCCGCGGTGGTCAGCATCGTCTGGGTGCGGGGGTGCAGCCCGGCGAAGTCGGCGAAGTAGGAATTGAGCCGCTGCCGCAGGATCTTCGCCTTGCCGACGTAGATCACCCCACCGCCGGGGTCGCGGAAACGATAGACGCCGGGCGATTCGGGGATCGAGCCGGGCGCCGGTCGATAGGTTGCCGGATCCGCCACACCGCAAAGCCTACTTGTCCCTACCGACAACCAAAGATCGAGCAGATCACCTCCAGAATGCCCAGTGGTCAGCCGTGCTAGCGAGTGGCCCCGGGGCATCGCAGTCGCCATGCTCGCCTGGCTGTGGTGGGCGACTTGCGCACCCGTCCCACACTCACGACCCGCGACGTTGCCCGCAGTTGGTCGGGAACGCGCGATTCTGCGCATTCCCGACGTAGGAGCGCGCCGATTCCCGTTCCGGAACTCTCGTGGAGGATCTTACGGTATGCCGAATCAATCTATGTGATGCAGATCACACGTTGCTACCTGGCGGCATATGAGCTGCCGAATATCCATCCCGGTGACTTTGCGTAATGCTCTCGCCGCAGTTCTGATCTTGACTGGTCACTGTCAGCGGCGCATGATCCGTTTCGTTTATTTATCTGGGCTTTATGCGGGTCTTGTGAGGCGGGCGGTCTGAGAGCGTGGCCGTGCGCCCGCTGGTGATGCGGGAGGGTGCGGCGTGCCGGTTTCACGTGCTCGGGTGGAACGATTCGGGTGGTCACGTCGCAGGCTCGCTCATGCCTTGACCGGCGCGGTCGTTGGTTTGGCGGTGTTCGTCGCCGGGATCGGCGTTCCGGATGGGCTGGTGCGGAAGGCCGCTGCGGATTCGTCTTCATCGGGTGGTGAGCGCAGCGTCGAGGGCCGCGCGGTCGCGGCGAAGCCGGTACCCAAGGGGGCTGAGGACGAACTTGTGCCGGCCAGGCGTGCGGCGCCTCGGTGGCCGAAGGCGGGTTCGGGCCGTGCCGATCTTTCCAAGGGTTCAGGAGCGGTGGCGGTTGCGGGGTTGCCGGTGTCGGTGGCTCCCGTGGTCCTCCCGACTACGAAGCCGTCCCCTACTGCCACGCCGTCCCCGACCGCGAAGCCGTCACCCACTGCGAAGCCGTCGGCCTCGCCGAGCGGCAAGGCCAGGGACACGAGGGCGTCGCGGTCACGATCGTCGGCTTCCACGCCCCTGTTGTCGCAGCGGTCGCCGTCTTCGGTGCGGGTGGAGACGTTCGACACCACGGTGGCCCGGCGGTTGGGCGGGGTCGGGTTGGCGGTACGGCTGACGCGCGATGATGGCGGTGCGGAGGTGGCGCCGGCGAAGGTGACGGTGGATTACTCCTCTTTCGGTAACGCCCATCCGGGGGGTTTCGCGTCCCGGTTGACGGTGCTGAAGGTGCCGGTGTGCATGCTGGAGGCAAAGCCGTCGAGGGACTGCCTGGAGCAGGCCAAGGCCGAGACGCGGGCGCTGCCGGTGGTCAACGACGTGGCGCATGGCAGGCTGACCGCGGTCGTGGAGGCCGCCCCTACTTCGGGGACGGCGTCGGCGGATGCGTTCGTGTATGTGCTGGCGAGTTCGGCGGCTTCGACGGGCTCGGATGCGGCCGGGTCGTTCGCGGCTACCGATCTCAAGCCGTCGGGGACCTGGCAGGTGGGGCTGTCGGGCGGCGGGTTCTCCTACAGTTACCCGGTCCCGGCGGTGCCGCCACCGGGTGGGTCGGCTCCGGCGCTGGCGTTGGAGTATTCCTCGTCGTCGGTGGACTCGCTGACCTCCTACACCAACAACCAGGCGCCGCTGGTGGGGATGGGCTGGGAGTTGAACGCGGGGTTCATCGAGCGGCAGTTCCAGCCGTGCGGGTTGTGGGAGGACCGCCTGCAGGGGCACCTGTGCTGGGAGTCTCCCGATTCCGATCCGGAAAGTTCGGCGTTGACGCTGTCGGTGGGGGGCCGCTCTTCGAAGATCGTTAAGGACGATCTGTCGGGTACGTACAAGACCGCCGATGATTTCGGCTGGAAGATCGACTATGTCGCCTCGGGCAGCCAGAGCGGGCAGCCGTACTGGCAGGTGACCACCCAGGATGGGACGGTCTACCGGTTCGGATACCACCGGAACTCTTCCTGGCAGGTGCCCGTGCTGGGGGACTGGCCGGGTGAGCCGTGCCATGCGCAGTTCCTGGCGTCGGGCACCTCGTATCCGACGACGTCTGCGTTCTGTGATGCGACGTGGCGGTGGCAGCTGGACCGGGAGATCGACCCCAAGGGCAATGTGATCGATTACACCTGGGCGCGGGAGACCAACTTCTACTGCCGGGCGGGTGGGTATGAGTGCGGCTGGCTCCCCGAATACGCCCTGGATTACGACCGCGGCGGGTATCTGACCGAGATCGGTTATGGCCACAACCTGAATGTGGCGGGGTCGACGCCGACGGCCAGGATCACCTTCACCGTCGCCGATCGGGGCACGCCGCCGCCGGGGATCGGGAACTGGTCCGATGACACGCCGACCGACCTGCTGTGCCTGAGCAGCGGTTCGGACTGCGACAACGGCACGCCGACGTTCTTCACGAGCAAGCGGTTGGATGCGATCACCTCCCAGTCGTGGAATGCCGCCTCCTCCGGTTGGGAGGATGTGACGCGGCTGGATTTGACCTATCGGTGGATCGAGACCGACTGCCCCGATGGGACCCCCTTCTGCATCGGCAAATCGGTGCTGTGGCTGGACCGGATCCGGGCCGTGGGCATGGCAGGGGGTGGGCCGGAGATCGCCGCACCGCCGATCGACTTCAGCGCCACGCTGCTGGACAACCGGGCGGATTATGTCGAGTACAGCGACGACCATCCACGGTTTCAGCTACCGCGGATGTCGGCGGTGACCACCGGCCTGGGTGGCGTGACCGAGATCACCTATGGGCAGGCCAGCCCGTGTGATGACCACGGAATGACGGGGTGGGACGACAGCGGCCAGGACTGCTACGGCTGGGAGCTGTACAACTACACCCTGGGAGAGTCGTCGCTGTATCGCCATGGCGCGATCTACAACAAGTGGCTGGTCATGACGACCATGGAGCGGGATCTGGTGGCCGGCTCTCCCGACCAGGTGACCCGGTATGAGTATCTGGGCAGTCCGGGGTGGGCCAAGCCGGTGCCGCTGCTGGATACCGAGCCCATTTTCCGGGAGTGCGTGGGCGACTCCTACATTCTGGAGGAGTATTACCCGTGGCTGCCCACCTGCTATGACTGGGCGGGCAACTGGACGGAGTTCCGCGGCTATCCGACGGTCCGGGTGATCAAGGGAACACCCAGTGGGAGCGGGGACCTGCCCGCCTACAGCGTCACCTCCACCACCTTCTACCGGGGGTTGTACGAGGACACCCTCGCCGACGGCAGCGCCCGGCACACCACGGTGACCGACTTCGACGGCACCACCCACGACGACCTCCGTGCCCTATCGGGCATGACGTTGCAGGAGCAGACCCTGCGTGTCACCGGCGTGTCCGGCACCACGCCGGTTCCCGATGCCTTCAGCGAGGAGGCCTCGACCCGGTACGAGTACGCCAACGTGGTCACCGGCAGCGGACCGATCGACTACGACCCCCATCGGGTCAACCAGACCCGCGAGGTCACCCGGGAGAAGACCACCTCCGGCTGGCGATACACCGAGACCAAGACCGCCTACAACGCCGACGGGCTGCCGGTCACGGTCAACGACTACGGTGAACGCGGCGACGGCGCCGACAACACCTGCACCGCGACCACCTACGCCCGCAACACCGCGAACGGCGCGTGGATGATCTCCTACCCGGCCCGCGAGGAGCGGCGCGCCGGGGACGACTGCACGACCGGGACACTGCTGGGGCGGACGGTCACCCTGTATGACGGGGCGACCAGCCCGAGCGCGAACACCCCGACGAAGGGGAACGTCACCGAAACTCGCGCTTACTCCACGGCCTCCGACTACACGGCGACCAAGAGCACGTTCGACGACTACGGCCGCCCGCTGACTGCGACCGATCCGCTGGGCAAGACGACGACCACGGCCTACAGTCCGGCGGTGGGCTGGCCCTCGGGCGGGGTCACGGTCACCAACCCGTTAGGGCATACGGTGACCACCTGGTCCTCGCCGTACAACGGCCTGCCTGTCGGGCTGCGGGATGCGAACAACAACGATGTGAACATCGACTACGACGTGCTCGGCCGGACATTGCAGTTGTGGACCCCGGTCGCGCCGAAATCCGGTGGGACGCCGGCGGCCAAGGTCGCCTACACCATCCCGGCCGATGCCAACGGCACGGTGACCGGCCCGGCCAAGACCACCGTTTCGAGACTGCAGTCGGGCAGCGGCAGCTCCGCCAAGTGGGTGTCCACGCACACCTACATCGACGGGCTGGGCCGTGCCCGGGAGACCCAGACGGCCTCCCCGGCGGGCGGTCGGATCGTCCAGGTCGCCACCTATGATGCCCGGGGGTTGACGGCCGCGGCCTCCGCCCCGGTCCATAACACCGCCGATCCGGGCTCGGGGCTGCTCAACCCGGTGCTGACGTCGCTGCCGCAGTGGTCCAAGCCGATTTATGACGGTTTGGGGCGCGCGACGGCGCAGCTCGACATGACCGGATCGAGCGAGTTTCGCCGTACCACGACGAACTACCTGGGCGCGGACAAGTATGAGGTGACGCCGCCGACGGGCGGTAAGACGGTCTACTACACCGATGCGGCCGACCAGGTCACCAAGATCGAGGAATGGTTAACCTCAGCGGGCAACAGCGGGCAACAGCGGGCAACTGCTGTGGGGCCGATGCCGTCCGCCCTTCCGTCTAGCACCCCGCGTGGCGCCGCCGGACAGGCGGGGGTCACCGATGAGGAGTTGACCATCCAGACGGAGACCGCCCGCACCCGGGCCTCGGCAGAGGCGAAGCGGTCCGACAGGCCGGTCAATGTGGCGGCGTTGACTTCGGCTGTCAGTTCCACAGTGGCCAACCCGGACGGATCGTTCACCACGACGATCAGTACGCAGCCGACCAGGGTCAAGCGTGCCGGTAAGTGGGCGTCTATCGATGTCACGTTGGTGGAGAAGAACGGCTCCCTCGTTCCGAAGGCCGGTCCTGAGGTCGAGGTGTCAATGGGAGGCGACGGGCCGTTCGCCACGATGGCCGATGGGGCGGGCAACTCGATCGAGCTGACCTGGCCCACGTCGTTGCCACGCCCTATGGTGGACGGGAATGTCGCGAGGTACGCCGACGCCGCTGGCACGGGCGCGGACCTGGTGGTCACCGTGCTGCCCGGCGGAGTGCGGCATGATGTGGTGCTTCGTCAGCGTCCTTCCGGACAGCCGCATTTCAAGATCGGAATCAAGACCGCGGGGTGGCGGCTGGAGCAGGACGCCAGGGGTCATCTGCGGCTTACCGATGGTGCGGGCAAGCTGGTCACGCCTGTCGCGGAACCTGTTATGTTCGCCGCGTCCAGCTCCTCGACGAAGGACGGCAAGGATAGTGCCTCCGGCGCGGCTGCCGGGAAGGGCAGGCGGATCGGCCGGATCGTCAGCCGGTTGACCGGAGACGGTGGAAACCAGGTGCTGGAGTTGACTCCAGACGCGTCGTTCCTCGCCGATCCCACGGTGAGGTTTCCCGTGGTTATGGATCCGACGATCACTTTGTCGCCGCAGGCGGACACATGGGTCGGCAGCTGCTGCGGCATGGAGAACTCCTTCTACACCGACTCCAGCCTATTGCTTACCGCTGGGTGGGTGGCCGCCCGTGCTTACCTCAAGTTCGACACCTCCGCACTCGCGGGTGTCCAGGTCAGCGATGCCATCTTGCGGCTGTACAAAACCGGCGTGGAGGAAGACAACGTATTCGACGGGAGTGGTCCTAAGGTTCAGCGGATCACCAGCAACTGGAACCAGTCGACGTTGACATGGGCAGGCCGGCCTTCCATCACGACGTCCGGCCAAGCCTCAATCCCGGCTTCAGCCGTCCATAACGGTGTTGCCGAAGCCTTGTCCTGGACAGTTACGTCGATCGTGCAGGCATGGGCGTCCGGCACCGCGAACTACGGTGTGGAGGTTCGCGCCGCCAATGAGACTCTCGATTTCGTCAACATGGAGTTCCACTCCGCGGAGAAGACCGGAGGGGCGCACCCGCCGCAGCTTGTAGTCACCTACACCGTCGCCTCCTCGCCCTCGGCCGCCGATCTTTCGATCACCCCGTCGACCGGCACCACGGTCACCTCGGTGACGCCGACCCTGCACGCGACAGTCGCCGACCCGGCCGGGGGAAGCCTGCGGGCTGATTACGAGATCGAGCACGACCCGGCCTACCCGGCCGAGGGCACGGGTGTGATCTGGGCAGGCAGTTCGGCTGCGGTCGCCTCCGCCAGCGACGCGCCGGCCGCCGTACCAGGCGGGAAGTTGACCGACGGGTGGCACATCCGCTGGCGGGCCCGGGCCACCAACACCGCAACCTCCATCTCCTCGGCGTGGTCGGCCTGGCAGACCGCCACGGTCACCGTGACCGATCCGGTGGTGGACCAGCTGCAGTCCACGCCATCGCAGGACGTATCAGGGGTGCAGGTCACCTCCACGCTCACCCCGGCCTTCGCCGCCCGGGTCACCACACCCGACGGCGCCGCCGCCCGGGTGGAGTTCGAACTGGAGCACGACCCGGCCGACACCGCGCACGGCACTGGCCAGATCTGGGCTACCGGGGTGGATGATGTCGCCTCCGGCGCCCAAGCGACGGTCACCGTTCCATCCGGCGCGCTGGGCGACGGGTGGAAGGTCCGCTGGCGCGCCCGCGCGGTCGGCGCCGGGTCCAACACCTCGGCCTGGAGCGGGTGGCAGGCGCTGAAGGTGCAGGTCCCAGTCGCCACGGTCGGGCAGCTGCAGGTCACCCCGTCCCAGACCGCCGACGGCACCACGGTGATCACCTCGCTGACCCCGCAACTCCTGGCGACCGTCACCGACTCCTACGGGGCGGCGCTGCGGGCGGAGTTCGAACTGGAACATGATCCGGCCGACACCGCACACGGCACCGGGCCAATCTGGACCGGCGCCGTCGATGACGTGGCGTCCGGAACCCAGGCCACAGTGACGATTCCGTCCGGGAAACTCGCCGACGGCTGGGGTGTACGCTGGCGCGTCCGGGCGGTCAACACCACCACACAGGTCGCCTCGCCATGGTCGGACTGGCAGACATCCACCGTCAACACCGGCACCATCCCCTCCAACCCCGGGGTGACCGCACTGCAGGTCACCCCCGCCCAGGTCGTGGACGGCACCACGGTCACCGGTTCGCTGACCCCGCAATTGCTGGCGCAGGTCACCGACCCCGCCGGCGGCACACTGCGGGCCGAATTCGAACTCGAACACGACCCGGCCGCCCCGGCAGGACAGGGAACCGGTCAGATCTGGACCGGCGCCGCCGACAACATCCCCGCCGGGACCCAGGCATCGGTGACCATCCCCGAGCAGACGCTGAGTGAGGGCTGGCTGGTGCGCTGGCGGGCCCGCGCCGTCGCCGGCGAGGCCGCCTCGGCCTGGTCGGAGTGGCAGACCTTCCGCGTGGATCAACCCGACCCGGTCCTCGGCTCCCTGCAGGTCGTCCCGTCGGAGGTGGTCGGCGGCACCACCGTCGCCTCCACCCTGACACCGCAGCTCCTGGCGCAGGTCACCGACCCCGCCGGAGGCAAGGTACGGGCCGAATTCGAGCTTGAGCATGACCCCGCCGACACCGAGCACGGGACGGGCTCGATCTGGTCCGATGCTGTCGATAACGTCGACTCCGGCACCCAGGCGGCGCTCACCGTGCCCGAGGGGAAGCTTTCCGATGGATGGAAGGTCCGCTGGCGCGCCCGCGCGGTCACCCCCGGGGGAACCTCGGCCTGGTCGGACTGGCAGCCGTTCACCGCGACAGACGCCTCACAAGTCCCCACGGTCAGTGACCCGCGCATCCAACCCGCCACCGGGCAGACCATCACCACGCTGACCCCGGCCCTGCTGGTCACGGTCACCTCCGCCCAGGGCGGACAACTCGGCGCCGAATTCGACGTCGAACACGACCCGTCCGACACCGCCCACGGCACCGGAAGCATCTGGACCGGCACAGCCGACAACGTGACCTCCGGAGCCGACGCCGCCGTCACCATCCCCGCCGGAACACTGAACGACGGCTGGAAGATCCGCTGGCGAGCCCGCGCCGTCAAGGGCGCCCTCCACTCGGACTGGACCTCCTGGCAGACGGTCACCGTCACCGTCCCCGACTTCCACACCACCACCTTCGAGTACGACCGCAACGGCCAGCTGATCAAGCAGACTGATGCGAACGGCAACGTCCGCACCTTCACCTACGACCTGCTCGGCCGCCGCACCGCCGCCCACGACCCCGACGCAGGCGACTCCGAGCAGGCCTACGACCCGGCCGGACGGCTGCTGTGGTCCACCGACGGCAAGGGCCAAAAGGTCTCCCACACCTACGACGACCTCGGCCGCACCACCGCCGTCTGGTCCGGCGAGCCCGGAAGCGGGACCAAGCTCGCCGAATGGACGTACGACACGGTCGCCAAGGGCCAGCTGACCTCCGCCACCCGGTATTCCGGCGGCAACGCCTACGTCGACACGGTGACCGGCTACGACAGCATGGGCCGTCCCACCGGCTCCACCCTGACGGTCCCGTCCTCGGAGGGGTTGCTGGCCGGTACCTACGCCTTCGCCACCACCTACAACACCGCCGGAGCCACCGCGACCTACACCATGCCCGCCGCCGGCGGCCTCCCAGCGGAGACGGTCACCTCCACCTACACCGACCTCGGCCTCCCCCAAGGGATGACCTCCGGTCTCGGCGGCGGGTTCACCTACGTCCACGCCACCGCCTACTCGCCCACCGCCCGGCTGACCGAACGCTCCTACGGCGCGGGCGGGAAGATCAAACGCACTCTGGCCTGGGACAACACGACCGGATGGCTGAAATCGGTCACCACGACGACCAAGGCCGACACCCTCAACCCGGTGACCACCCAGGACGACCGCTACACCTACGACATCTCCGGCGAGATCACCCGCATCCTGGACGCCGCTTCCGCCATCGGCACCAGCGCGGGACAGGCGGAGTGCTTCACCTACGATGACCTGCACCGGCTGACCCAGGCCTGGACCACCACCGCCACTGATTGCGGCACGGGCACCGGCGCGGCCGACAACCAGGGCATCGACCCCTACGCCCATTCCTACGCCTACGACGCCGTCGGCAACATCACCAGCATCACCGACGGCGAACAGACCGCCACCTACACCTACCCCCAGCCCGGCGCGAACGCGACACGCCCCAACGCGGTGTCTACCATCACTCGTCCTGACCGCACCGACACCTACACCTACGACAACGCCGGACAACTGGTCTCCCGCACGGTCGATGGCAAGAACGGCACCCTCGCCTGGAACGAACTCGGCCAACTGGAGAAGGCCACCATCGACGGCCAGGACACCACGATGGTCTACGACGCCGACGGCGAACGCCTCATCCGCCGCGACCCCGGCGGCAAGACCACCCTGTACTTGGGCTCGATGGAAATCGAGGTGGACGGGGACACCATCACGGGCAAGCGCTACTACACCACCCCCGACGGCGCCACCGTCGCCATGCGCATCGGCGGAGACGGCGTCACCTGGCTCGCCTCCGGCCTGCACGGCTCCACCCAGCTCGCCGTCAACGACAACACCGGCACCGTCTCCCGCGAACGCTACCTGCCCTTCGGCCAGCGCCGCGGCACCGACGACCTGCCCTTCACCGACCTGGGCTTCCTCGGCAAGGTCGAAGACGACTCCACCGGCCTGGACTACCTGTCCGCGCGTTATTACGACCCCATCATCGCCAAATTCATCACCACTGATCCACTGCTGGATCTACGCCAACCCCAATGGGCCAACCCCTACGCCTACGCCGGCAACAACCCCATCGGCCTGTCCGACCCAACAGGACTAAAGCCGCTAGGAAACTGCGAAATCAAAGAAGAAAAGGCAACACAAATATGCAAAGACGTCGCCTGTGTTGAGCAATTCGGCAAGCAGGCCTGCAACGATCTAAAGAAAGCTCAAGTGCTTGCGGCGAAGACGGAATGGTTCATCGCCAACTGTACCAACGGCTTCGGCGACGGACAGAAATCACTGCTTGATGAGTGCACTTCTACCTCAGCCTTGATCGGAGTAACGACTCCAGATTGGCAGGAGCTTACCAAAGAAAGTTTAAAGGATTCGGATCTATATCAGCTGATCGATTTCTTTGCTGGAGATATGGGCGGATGCCTCGACGGAAGCATCGCCTCCTGTGCTCTTGCGGCCACCGATGCCATTCCTGGCGGGAAGGTTGCCAAGTCACTCGGCAAGATCTTCGGCAAATTAGGCAAGGCAATCGACAAGGCCAGAAACTCTTTCGCCAAATATCGGAAGCGATGCAGCAGCTTCGTTCCTGGTACGCAGGTGATGATGGCCGACGGCACGCGTAAGCCGATCGAGGATGTCGAAGTCGGTGACATGGTCCTCGCCACCGACCCAGTCACAGGGCAGACCGAGGCCCGCCCCGTCGTCGCTCTGATCACAAGCGAGGGCGACAAGAACCTCGTCCAAATCACCATCGACACCGACGGCCCTCATGGAGACAAGACCGGCACCGTCACCACCACAGATCAGCACCCCTTCTGGTCGGAAGACCAGGGCCACTGGTTCAACGCCAAGGACTTGCGACCCGGGATGCGGGTGCTCACCTCCGATGGTGGCGACGGGCTCGCGGTCCTAAGCGCTAGCACCTACCATCGAAGCAGCCAGCGCGTCCACAACCTCACCATCGACGGCACCCACACCTACCACGTGACAGTTGGGGACGCTAACGTCCTTGTACACAATGCAACACCATGCATGCCAGGTGCCCTCGGAGCACGGCATGTCAGCAAGACCCATTACGAGCGCGGCAGAATTCGCCTGGATTCCGAGAATCCCGACCCTGGTGGCCGAGCCGGCCAAATCCATATCCAAGTCCGGGGCATGAAGGGAAAATATCAATGGAATTTCGAGACCAGGCGGTTTGAAAATCTTCCGGACTTTGTAGTCAAGGCACTCAGGAAGGACTATCAAAATTGGGCAAATGCCTTGAATAATGCGCTGAGAGCCCTGGGAGAGAGGCCCATTAAGATAAAATGAAGTTCACAACAAAGACAAATTCGGCCATGGCGGCCCTGATCCAGCGATCGGAGGGCGAGCCCGACCATCTCCAGCAGCCCGAATGGCCAGCTGAAGTGAGCAACGCCCTCGAAGAGGGTTGGGTGGAGCGGCCATCCAGAGCCATGGTCCTGAATTATATCGCTCGCAATTTCAATCACCAGGAATCTGACTACTTTGACCTTACTGCATACGAGGCAAGCGTAAATCAGATCTATGTTCCAGATGAAGGAATTGATGTCACCGCGGATGATGCTCAAGCCGCCCTTGCCAGGCGGGGGTACAGGCTCGTCCAGGAGTTGCTCGAAAGAATCGATAAAGTTGCGGATCCTAGGCAGTTCATCGCCTATCTGAATGTCGGCATTGGCTATGCCGGAAAACCGGGGGCCAACATCCATATCCATAAGGTTCATGAAGGCGAGCGCCCTTGGGCAAGGATCGACGATCTAGAGGGTTACGCGGATGAAGCAGTCATGGTGGTCAGGGTGGCCTGACCGAAGGTTTCTATGCTCTTCGCACTATGCCGTCCTGCTATGCCGTCTGATCGTTTGTCTTTCGGCGCTGAATAATTCCGCGTTGGCGTTTGATGGGCGGCCTCGCTGCGGGCCGCGATACGCACCATGCCCGGGTCGGCATGCCGGGGCGGCATGAAGTAGATCACTCCGGCCGCCCCGGTCACGGTTACGCAGGTCCGCGCATGTCAGGCGAGGCTGATGGCGTCTCCCGTAACGTTGATCTTCTGTTCGGGCAGAGGCGCGCCGGCCGGGCCGTCCTTGACCGATCCGTCGGCGACGTCGAACTTGCTGCCGTGGCAGTGACAGTTGATCGTGCCGTTGGAGATGGTGCCGACCAGGCAGCTCTGGTGCGTGCAGACCGCGCTGAACGCCTTGAACTCCCCCTTGACGGGCTGGGTCACGACGACCTTCAGATCCTCGAAGATCTTTCCGCCGCCCTCGGGGATGTCCGAGGTCTGCGCGATCGGGCCGGTGGGCTTGGCCGCGGGAGCCCCCGCGTCGCCACTGCCACCGCACGCGGCGAGTGCCGCCGCCAGTCCCGCTCCCCCGGCTCCGAAGATCACAGCACGGCGCGTCTTGTCCGTCGTGCTCTCAGTCATCGTTGTATACCTCTCTTACCTTGCTCCGCTGAACCGTTCCTCAAGACTGTGCATGAGTGACATTCACAGCCGCGTGCTCCGAACGGTGGTGGCCACGCTGGTCGCCCGCGTTCGCTCCGTAGCCGGTCCCGGGGCATCGTGTGCCCGGTCCGGGGCTGCGGGGGCGGGGTCCCTGGCGCCCGGGAGCGTCCGGTCGGGCCTGGACGGTCCGATGCCCCTGCCCATCACTCCGGTGAGCAGGGGGCGGTGCCGTCCGACGCCGGATCGGATGCCCCTGAGCGCGTCGTCCGATCGCCACGGCCGCAGCCTCATGGCGACTGGTCTTACGGTCCTTCGAGGTGAGAGGCCTCTGCCAGTGCTCGGCCCCCCACTTGCTGGTGTAGGCCGGATCCACCGCGATGACCGCGATACCTGCCTGATCGGCCATGGCGGTCAGCCGGGCGCGGAGCCGGCCGGTCGGCATCCCGGAGATCAGCTTGCGGAACCGTTTGCGCCGGCCGTACTTCTCCCGGCTCTTGCCGTCGGTGAAGTCCAGGTCCTCGATCGCGATCGCCCGCACCCCGCAGGCGCTCGCCCAGTTCAGCAGCCGGGTGAGTGCGTGCCGGACCTGCGCATCCCGATGCTGGGCATCTCCCGTCAGGTCGTAGCCGAAGCGACGCGGTGCTCCGATCGGGTTGCCGTGCCGGTCCAGCCGCCAGGCGGCCAGATGGTCGGCGTTGGTGTCCACCCCGATCACCCCCTCCGCCAGCGCGGCCTCCAGCGGGATCGCCGGGGCAGGGGCGTACTGCCAGGAAGCGGTCAGGTACCACCGCTCCCGCGCCACATCGAAGTGGATGCGGTACGCGACCGCCCGATCGGCCGCCACCCGGTCGGCCCACTCACTGCCCCGGTGCACGAACCGCACCCGGCCCGTAAGGACGTACCGGCCGTGCGGCGCGTTCGCCAGGTGAGCCAGCGCAGCCGGCAACTTGATCGACACCTGGCCATCCGGCGTGACGCGGATCGTCTCATTGCCGTACCGCTTTCCCGACTCCCCATCCGCGCTCAAGAACCACCGCCCGGCCTCCCACCGCTCCCGCCACTCCCGCTCGGTCAGCCGTGCGGCATCCAGGTTGTGCCGCGCCCGCGCCAGGCGAGCGCCGCCGCGCACCACATGCACCACCCCGGCCGCCTGATCGGCCCGCACCCGCTCCAACCGGACCTTCAGGGCGTGCAGGCGGCGGGACTTGGCATGCCACTCGGCCCGGCTGCGGTAGCCCCCTGGAGTCTTCTTCT
>BCRI01000148.1 GCA_001552515.1 Sphaerimonospora mesophila NBRC 14179 = JCM 3151 | reverse complement strand
CCCTGGAGGCGCGCCCGCCCCGCCGGGAGGATGACCCGGCATGAGCACTTCTCCGGCTCTGCTGTCGTTCGCCGTCGTCGCCGGATAGGTCACGGTCTCGACACGACGCCGGCGCTCACGGTGCCGACGACACAGCGGAACATTCGTTCAAGACCCCTCGGCCCTGAGCCTGCGATGGTCGATCTCCAGAGCTCCAGGCGACAGGAGAGGTGAGACGACGACCGTGGACAGCGCGCCAGAGGTTCAGGTGGCGAGTGGGCGGCTGCGGGGGCGGATGGACCGGGGAGTGGCGGCGTTCCTCGGGATCCCGTACGCCGCTGCACCCTTCGGAGCGCACCGCATGCGGCCTCCCGAGCCACCCGTGCGGTGGGAGGGCGAGCGTAGCGCCATCGATTACGGGCCGACCTGCCCGAAAGAAAACGACGATCAGGAAAGTGCCGCGCTGTTCCCGGACGTCGTGATCCCCGGCGAGGAATGCCTCAACCTCAACGTGTGGACCCCCGACCCCGGGGGGTCCGGACTGCCGGTGCTGGTCTGGATTCATGGCGGCATGTTCACGAAGGGGTCCGGATCGGTCGCCGGCTACCGTGGCATCTCCTTCGCCCGCGACGGAGTCGTGTGCGTCACGATCAACTACCGGCTCGGCGCCGAGGGCTTTCTCCACCTCGACGACGGCACGGCCAACCTGGGGTCGCTGGACCAGATCGCCGCGCTGGAGTGGGTCCAGGGCAACATCGCCGCTTTCGGCGGTGATCCGGCGAGGGTGACCATCGCGGGCCAGTCCGCCGGGGCCATGAGCATCGTCACCCTTATGGCCATGCCCCGCGCCCAAGGCTTGTTCCGCCAGGCGATCACCCAAAGCGGGTCGGCCGCCCAGACGCTGACCGCTGAGTCCGCCGCAGGCGTCGCTTCAAGGCTGGCTGAGTCTCTCGGGATCGTTCCGACCCGCGAGGCGTTCAGCGAAGTGCCGGTCGAACGGCTCGCGCGGGCGTCGTCCGCCCTTCTCCGGGAGGTCCAGACCGCCTCGGATCCGGCCAAGTGGGATAGTCTCCCCTTCGCCCCCGCCGTCGACGGCGACATCCTCCCCGACCACCCGCTCGACGCGTTGAGAATGGGCGCAGGCGGTGGCGTACGGCTCCTGGCCGGGTGGAACCGGGACGACACCCGCATCGGCCTCGTCCCCACCGGCATGATCGACGTCGTCGATGAGTCCCTGCTCTCCGCAGTGGTGAACGCCTACGGCGCACCCGACGGGACGGTCGAGCGCTACCGGGCGGCCCGACCGGGAGCGAGCAACGGGGACCTGCTCGCTGCCGTGACGACCGACTGCTTCATTCGAATTCCGGCGATCCGGGTCGCCGAGGCACACCTCGAGGCCGGCGAGGCCGACACCTGGATGTACCGCTTCGACCACGAGTCGCCGAGCTTCGGCGGCCGCCTCGGTGCCGCCCACGCGGTGGAGATCCCGTACGTCTTCGACCTCCTCGACGAGGAGTCCAGCCACGCCCTGATCGGCGGCGAACCACCACAGGTCGTCGCCGATACGACCCACGGCGCCTGGGTCCGCTTCGTCACCGACGGCGACCCGGGCTGGCCCCGATACAGCCTGGCCGACCGATCCACCGGGCTGATCGACGAGGAGATCACCGTCGTCGGCGACCCCGATGGTGCCGAGCGCGAGATCTGGGTCGGCCGCCTCTGATCGGGAGTTGCCGTTCGGCGCCGCCCCTGTGGCTCGAAGCCGCCGCCCCACCCGCTGCCAGGCCGCCGCCCGGCAGGAGGATCCGTACCGGGCAGCGGGGGCGACGGTTGTCGCGCCCCCGAGCCGTGTCTTGAGAATCGTCGCGTTGTGGTCGCCTCGAGGCGGCTTTTACCATATCGGCATGCGATCAGGCCGACCGGCTCGCGCCGGCGCACCTCGATGGGAGATCACGGTCCCATCCCGTCCTGGTCGGCTGCCGGGGATCGTGATGGCAGGTTTCAGCGATCAAGCGAATGAGTTCCCCGACATCGCGTTGGTCCCCCACCCCGCGGTTACGGTGATCTTCGACCTCGGCGACCAGCCGTTCGTCGTCGAAGACGACTGTGGCTCGCAGCAGCGAGAACGCGTCATCGCCGGGCTCGCGCCCAACAGGGCCAGGGGACGGGGGTTGGCCAGAAGTTCCGAGTGCCTCCAGTTGCGGCTTTCGCCGATGGTCGCGCACGCGGTCCTGGGCGCCTCCTCCGAATTGTCCGGGACGGTGGTCGCCCTCGACGACCTTTGGGGACGGGAGGCCGTGCGTATCCAAGAGCGCCTGCGTGCCGCCAGGTCGTGGGAGGACCGATTCGCGATCGCGGAGGCCGTACTGGCTCGGCGAAACGATGCAGGCCGAGCCGTCGACCCGGAAGTCGCCTTCTCCTGGAGGCAACTGGTGGCCAGTCGAGGGCGGGTGCGGATCGAACGACTGGTGGCCGAGATCGGATGGAGCCGTAAACGTCTCTGGTCCCGGTTCCGCGCCCAGGTCGGCCTCACCCCCAAGCGTGTCGCCCGGCTCATCCGCTTCGACCACGCGGCCCACCGTCTCGCCGCCGGCCATGGCGCCGCCCTGGTAGCAGCGGAAAGCGGCTTCGCCGACCAGTCCCACCTGCACAGAGACGTCATGGCCTTCGCCGGGATGACGCCGACTGCGGTTGCGGGCTCGCCGTTTCTCGCGATCGACGATGTCGCGTGGCCTCCCAGTCACACATCTGACAGCTGACTCGGACGAGCGCTGCGCCGTGTCCCGATGCCCGCCGCGCTGACCACTCGAGTGGAACATTTTTTCAAGACATGTCGCAACAGGCAGACGACTCTTACGGCATGTCGAAGAACAGCATGGATTCGGGCCAGGCGGCGATCGAGGTGCGCGGCCTGGTCAAGGTTTACGGCGAGAACCGAGCACTGGACGGGATCGACCTCACGGTCCGGCGCGATCAGGTGTTCGGGTTCCTCGGCCCCAACGGGGCGGGCAAGACCACCATGATCCGCATCCTGACCACCTTGACCCGGCCGGACGGCGGCACCGCCCGCGTCCTCGGCCACGACGTGATCAGCGAGCGGAACGCGATCCGGGCCCGCGTGGCCGTGACCGGCCAGTTCGCCGCCCTGGACGAGGACCTGACCGGACATGAGAACCTGATCATCCTCGGCCGCCTCCACGGCCTGTCCCGCGCCGTCTGCGAACATCGAGCCGATGACCTGCTCGCCGCCTTCGATCTGACCCCCGCAGCCGGCCGCCCGGTAGGCGGATACTCGGGCGGGATGCGCCGCAGGTTGGACATCGCGGCCAGCCTGATCGTGACCCCCGACCTGCTGTTCCTCGACGAGCCGACCACCGGGCTCGACCCGCGAAGTCGCAGCCGGGTGTGGGAGCTGGTCCGCCGGATCGCCGCAGCCGGCACCACGGTGCTGCTCACCACCCAATACCTCGAGGAGGCCGACCAGCTCGCCGAGCAGATCGCGGTCATGGACAACGGCCGGATCGTGGCCGAAGGCACCAGTGCGCAGCTCAAATCCCGAGTCGGCTCGGGCACCCTGCATGTCCGGCTCGTCGACGGCGAGCAGCGTCGGCAAGCGCAACAGATCCTCGCCGGTGTCCCGGCAGGGACGGTCCGACCCGCCGCCGATCCGCTCACCCTGTCCGTGCTGCTTGCCACTCCGGCTGACGCGGCAGACGTGGGCCGACTGGTCGGGCACGCCCTGACCCGGCTCGCCGAGGCACGGGTGGGCGTCGCCGAGATCGCTCTCGGCCAGCCCAGTCTGGACGAGGCGTTCCTCGCCCTGACCGGCCACCCAGCCGCCGACGACCAGGAGGACGCGGACGCATGAGCACCCCGGCCGCCACCCCGCGCACCGCCTCGGCGGAGGTCGACCGCATCGACGTCCTGCTCATCACAAGCCCCGCACGCCGCCGTGCCGGGGCACTCGCCGCCTCCGCGACCTTCGGCCGGCGAGCCATACTCAAGATCAAGCATGACCCCAAACAGCTTGTGGACTCGGTCGCCATCCCCATGCTGATCACCGTGCTGTTCACCTACCTCTTCGGCGGGGCTATCAGCGGCTCGCCCGGCGACTACCTCACGTTCCTCCTGCCCGGCACGCTGAGCATGAGCATCGCCATCGTCACCATGTACGGCGGTGCCCGTCTCGCCAAGGACGTGACGACCGGAGCCTTCGACCGCTTCCGTTCCCTGCCCGTCTGGCGCGGCGCCTTCGTGCTCGGTGGCCTGCTCAGCGATGCCGCCCGTTACCTTTCCGCTTCCGCCATCGTGGTGGTCCTCGGACTGATCATGGGCTATCGGCCCGATGGCGGCGCACCGGGCGTGCTCGCCGCGACAGCCCTGATCGTCGCCTTCGGGCTCTCCCTGTCCTTGCTGTGGGCCACGGTCGCCCTGCTCATTCCCGACCCGGCCGTCGTCATCAGCATCGCCAACCTCGTGCTGATGCCCCTCTCCTTCGCCAGCAACATCTTCGTCCAGCCCGGCACCATGCCCGGCTGGCTCCAAGCCTTCGTCGAGGTCAACCCGCTCAGCCACGTCACGACCGCGGCCCGGGGCTTGATGAACGACGTCGGCGGCACCGGCGGATCTGTCGCCTGGTCGCTCATCGCGACCGCTGCCATCACCGGAGTGTGCGCGCCGCTCGCCCTGTATCTCTACAACAAGCGGGGCTGACACGCGGAGCGGGCCCTCCACCTCGGAGAACTTCAGCCCGCTGCATCGGGTTCGCGGAGGGCCCTACGATCTCGGCTATGAAGGTGACCGTACTGACCGGGGCAGGGATCTCCACCGAGTCGGGCATTCCCGACTACCGGGGGCCGGACGGCTTGTGGCACCGCGACCCCGACTACGAGAAACTCGTCACCTACGACTACTACATGGCCGATCCCGACATTCGGCGTCGTTCGTGGCTGTTCCGCCACGAAAGCCCGGCCTGGCGGGCCGAACCCAACGCGGGTCACCGCGCGCTGGTGGAGCTGGCCGCCGCCGGCGCCGACGTCTGGATCGTCACCCAGAACGTCGACGGACTGCACCAGCGGGCCGGATCACCGCCCGAGCGGGTGCTGGAGCTGCACGGCAACATGTTCGGCGCGGTCTGCACGGGCTGCGGAACCCGCTCCACGACCCGGGAGGCGATCGACCGGGTGCTCGCCGGGGAGCATGACCCGTCGTGCCTCGCGTGCGGCGGCATCCTGAAGACGGCGACCGTGATGTTCGGCCAGGGACTCGACCCCGACGTCCTGGAGGGCGCGGTCGACGCGGCGCACGAGTGCGAGGTGTTCGTCGCGGTCGGCACGTCGCTGCGGGTGCAGCCCGCCGCCTCCCTCGTACGGCTTGCCGCCGACGCCGGCGCACGGCTGGTGATCGTCAACGGCGAGGCGACGCCGTACGACCACCTGGCCGACGAGGTGATCCGCGAACCGATCAGCCGGGCCCTGCCCGAACTGGCCGAACGGCTCCTCCCGGCCTGACAGAATCACTGGTTGTGATCAGGTCCATTCTGTTCGATCTCGACGAGACCCTTTTCGACCACCGCGGCGCGGTCGCCCACGGGGTGACCCGCTGGACCGAGTCGGTCGCCCCCGGCCACGCGCTGCTGCCGGAGACGCCCTCACTGTGGCGGGAACTGGAGGACAAGCACCTGCCGGCCTGGCATTCGGGAGAGTGCTCCTTCGAGGAGCAGCGGCGCAGACGGCTGCGGGAGTTCTGCGTACGGCTCGGCCTGCCGGTGCCGCCGGACCTCGACGAGGCGTTCGCGCGGTTCCTGGCGCATTACGAGACCGCCTGGGCGGCCTTCCCCGACGCCGTGCCGGTGCTGGACGCCCTCGACGACAGCGGCCGGGGGCTGACGCTGGGCGTGCTGACCAACGGCGTGCCCCTGCAGCAGGAGGCAAAGCTGCGCCGCCTCGGCCTGCTGGACCGGCTCGACCCGGTGCTGACGCCCGACGCGCTCGGCGGCCGCTTCAAGCCGGACCCGGAGTGCTACCTGCGTGCGGCCGCCAAACTGGGCCTGCGCCCGGATGAGGTGCTGCTCGTGGGCGACAACCTCGAACTCGACGCGGTCGGCCCGACACACGTCGGCATGCACGGCGTCTGGCTGGACCGGCACGCCACCGGCCGGCCCGTGCCCGCTCCTGTCGTCACCGTCACCTCCCTGTCGGAACTGCCCGGCGTCATCGACGGCCTCACCTCCTGAGCGGTCAGGCCGGCGCGATGTCACAGGCGGGGGTCGCCATCTCGTCTACGAGGTGCACGACAATCCTCGCTAAGGAGCAGACGATGAACCTCACCTTGTGGATCGCCGCCGGGCTACTGGCCGCGGTAGCCCTGACCGGGGGCATTACCAAGACATTCGTGCCCAGGGAGAAGTTGGCCGCGGTTCACGGTGGGGGATGGACCGCGGACGTCGGCGCCGGCTTCGTCAAGACCCTCGGCGTCCTTGAAATCCTGGCCGCCGCGGGCCTCATCCTGCCCGCCGCGCTCGGCATCGCCCCGGTTCTCGTGCCGGTGACCGCCGTCTGCTGGATCTTGCTGATGGTCGGTGCGGCGATCACCCATGGCCGCCGCGGCGAACCCATGCACGTGCTGCTGAACATGATCTATCTCGCGCTCGCGGCATTCCTCGCCTGGGGCCGCCTCGGCATCCAGCCCTTCACCGGCTGACCGCCACGGCCACAAGGAGGAGGTGACGTGACCCGAGCCGAGGAGTTCGAAAAGCTGCGGCCACTGCTGTTCTCGATCGCCTACCGGATCCTGGGCGGTGTGGGCGAGGCCGAGGACGCGGTCCAGGAGACCTGGCTGCGCTACGAGGCCTCCCCGCCCCAGCCCGGTTCGGCCAAGGCGTTCCTGTCCACCACGATCACCCGGATCTCGATCGACGTGCTGCGTTCCGCACGGGTGCGGCGGGAGGAGTACGCCGGGCCGTGGCTGCCCGAGCCGCTGCTCACCGACCCCTACGCGGATCCGGAGCGGTCGGCCGAGCTGGCCGACTCGGTGTCGATGGCGGCCCTGTTGCTGCTGGAGCGCCTCAGCCCGCTCGAACGCGCCGTCTTCGTGCTGCGCGAGGTGTTCGGGTTCGGCTTCGACGAGGTCGCCTCGGCCGTGGGCCGCTCGGAGGCGGCCTGCCGCCAGCTCGCCGTACGGGCCCGCCGCCACATGGCCGCGGGCCGGCCCCGATTCGACGCGGATCGCCGGGAGCGGGAAGAGCTCGCCGAACGCTTCTTCGACGCCCTACGCGAAGGCGACATCGAGGGGCTGCGGGAACTGCTCGCCGCCGACGTATCGGTGGTCGGCGACGGCGGCGGCAAGGCCCCGCAGCTGACCAGGGCCGTCATCGGCGCCGCTAAGGTGGCCCGGCTGCTCGCCCACGCCTTCCCCCGGATGGCCCGGATCGGCCTGACGTTCGAACGGCACGAGGTCAACGGCCAGCCAGGGGCGATCTTCCGTGACCGGGACGGCAAGGTGCTGTACGCCATGGCGCTCGACGTTCTCGACGGGCGGATCCAGACGATCCGCTCCGTGATCAACCCGGACAAGCTCCGGCACGTGGGCCCGGTGGCGGACGCCTGGGCGATCGACCGCGAGGTACGACAGGCACGCCGGTCGCCGGAATGACCGTTCAGATGTCGAGCCTGGTGGCGGCGACGCGCCTGCGGGAGAACCCGAGCCGGTGATAGACGCCCAGGGCGGTGTCGTTCCAGTCGTCCACCATCAGCGCCACCCTGCCGTGTTCGGCCAGCAGCTCCTCGGTGACGAAGCGGCAGACCCGCTCCCCCAGGCCACGCCGGCGCGCCCGTACGGCGGTCGCGACCCCGGCGATCAGGCCCACGGCCGGGGCCGACCAGGCGTCGGCGGCGACGGCGAGCAGTTCGCCCGCGCCGTCGCGGACGCCCGCCCAGCGGCGCACCCCGGCCAGGCCCGGGACGGCGTAGGAGTCGGGGTTGGCCGTCGCGAGCAGATCGGCCACACCGGGCTCGTCACCGGTGGCCAGCCAGTCCACCGGCTCACCCGGTCCCTGTGAGGCGTACGGCTCGGGCGGCTTACGCGTCGCCATCCAGGAGAAGCCGGACGGGACGCGCAGCCCCTCGACGGCCGCCGCCACCTCATGCACGAGGACGGCGTCGCCGAACGGCCGGAACGACGGGCCGGCCTCGGCCAGGGCGTGCCGTACCAGCCTGATGGCCTGGACGGGACCGCCCCGGACGACGAGCCGATCGCCGCGGGCGATCCCCGGGGAGGCCACGGCGATCGCATCGCCGTACGTCCACGCACGCACACCGGGTCGCATGCCCTGGGCGGCCCACACGACCAGGTCGTCGTCATCGCAGGCGGCCACGACCTCCGCGGCGTCCTTCAGCTCCCGCACCGCCGGCTCAGAGGATGGCGCCGGGGGTGTAGGCGGCGGCCTCCGGATGCCGGGTGACGATCTCACCGATCTGCTCGGTGAGCGCGGCCACCTGGGCGGCCGCGGCGCCGGTGAAGGAGATCCGGTCGGCGACCAGGGCGTCCAGCTCGTCGCGGCCGAGAGGGAAGCGGGAGTCGGCCGCCAGCCGGTCCAGCAGCTCGTTGGCCGCGCCACGTGACCGCATGGCCAGCGCCGAGCCCACGGCATGCTCCTTGATGATCTCGTGGGCGGTCTCCCGGCCGACGCCGGCCCGGACCGCGGCCATCAGCATCTTGGTGGTGGCCAGGAACGGCAGGTAGCGGTTCAGCTCGGCCTCGACGACGGCGGGGAACGCGCCGAACTCGTCGAGCACCGTCAGCATGGTCTCGATCAGGCCGTCGAAGGCGAAGAACGCGTCGGGCAGGGCCACCCGGCGGACCACCGAGCAGGACACGTCGCCCTCGTTCCACTGATCCCCGGCGAGCTCCCCGGCCATCGAGGCGTACCCGCGCAGGACGACGGTCAGGCCGTTGACGCGTTCGCAGGAGCGGGTGTTCATCTTGTGCGGCATCGCCGACGAGCCCACCTGGCCCTCGGCGAAGCCCTCGGTGACCAGCTCGTGCCCGGCCATCAGACGGATCGTCTTGGCCAGCGACGACGGCGCAGCGGCCAGCTGCACCAGCAGCGTGAGCACGTCGTAGTCGAGGGAGCGCGGGTAGACCTGTCCGACACTGGTGAAGCGCCGGGCGAAACCGAGATGGGCGGCGACCCGGTCCTCCAGCTCCGCCAGCCGGTCCTGCGAGCCGAGCAGGTCCAGCATGTCCTGGGCGGTGCCGACCGGGCCCTTGATCCCGCGCAGCGGATAGCGCTCCAGCAGCTCCTCCAGCCGCCGCGACGCCACCAGCAGCTCGTCGGCAGCGGTCGCGAAACGTTTGCCGAGGGTGGTCGCCTGCGCGGCGACGTTGTGGGAGCGGCCGGCCATGACGGTGGCGGCGTGCTCGCCGGCCAGCCGCCCCAGCCGGGCGAGCAGCGCGACGACCCGGTCGCGGACCAGCAGCAGGCTGTCGCGGATCTGCAGCTGCTCGACGTTCTCGGTCAGGTCGCGGGAGGTCATGCCCTTGTGCACGTGCTCGTGACCGGCGAGCGCGTTGAACTCCTCGATGCGGGCCTTCACGTCGTGCCGGGTCACACGTTCGCGTTCGGCGATCGAGGCCAGGTCGACGTGGTCGGCGACCTTCTCGTAGTCGGCGATCACCTGGTCGGGCACGTCGATCCCGAGGTCGGCCTGGGCCCTGAGCACCGCCAGCCAGAGCCTGCGCTCCAGCACGATCTTGTGCTGCGGGGACCACAGGCGCGCCAGCTCCGGGGAGGCGTAGCGGGCGGCCAGGACATTCGGGATACGCGGCTTGGCACTCACGTTGGGTCAGTCTATTTCCGCATGAGCGCGTCCACACCGCCGAGTCCCGGTCGAGGCCGGAAGGCGGACGCGGCAGGGGACAGATCGCGAAGACGGCCCGGGAAGCGGCCGACGCGCGTGATGGCGCCGGCCGCTTCCCGGGCAGAACCGGAGGTCACCCGGCCGGGGTGAGGGACTCCTCGTCGTAGACCTTCACCTCGGGACCCTCCACCCTGCTCTTCGGCCTGCGACGCCCGCCCAGCCGCTCCTTGGTCCGTTCGACCATCGTGTAGAGGGTCGGCACCAGGACCAGCGTGAGCAGTGTCGAGGACACCAGGCCACCGATGACGACGATCGCCAGCGGCCGGGAGATGAACCCACCGGAACCGGTCACGCCCAGCGCCATCGGGGTCAGCGCGCAGATCGTGGCGATCGCGGTCATCAGGATCGGGCGCAGCCGTCGCCGTCCGCCTTCCAGCACGGCCTCGACCACCCCCATTCCCTGCTCGCGATACTGGTTGATCAGGTCGATCAGCACGATCGCGTTCGTCACCACGATGCCGATCAGCATCAGCATGCCGATCAGCGCCGACACGCCCAGGGCCGTGTCGGTGACCAGCAGCAGCCCGATCGCGCCGGTCGCCGCGAACGGGATCGACACCAGCAGGATGAGCGGCTGCACGAGACTCCGGAACGTCGCAACCATGATCACGAAGACGATCGCCACGGCCAGCAGCATGGCCAGCCCGAGATCTGCGAACGCCTCATCCTGGTCGGCGCTCACCCCGCCGATCTTGTAGGAGATCCCGACCGGGAGCGTCACACCGTCGAGCTTGTCGGTCACCACGGCGGTGACCGCGCCCAGGTTCGCCGCGTCGGCCTTGCCGGACACGGTCGCGGTGCGATCCCCGTCCTGACGAGTGATCTGCATCGGGCCGTCCGCCTGCACCACCTCGGCGACCGAGCCGAGCTTGACCAGGCCGGCGGCCGTGGGCAGCGTGATGTTCTCGACCTCGGCCAAGTCGGCGGGAGCACTGCCACCCCGCAGGACGATGTCACTGGACTGGCCGTCCAGGCTGAGCGACCCGATCGGGGCGCCGCGGAACGCCTGCGCGACGAGCTGCCCGATGCCGGTCTCGGTCAGCCCCCTGGCAGCCGCCTTCTCACGGTCGACGTGCACCTCGATGCGCGGCGCGCTCTCCTGCAGGTTCGACGTCACATCACGCAGCCCGTCGATCCCGCCGAGCGCGTCGCGCACGGTGGTCGCGGCCGACTTGAGCGCGGCCGGGTCGGCTCCCTTGAGGATGACCTGGATCTGGTCGGAGCTGAAACCGGTGCCGCCGCCGCCGATCGTGACCTCCCCCACGTCGGTCAGGTCGGCGAGCCGCGTCCGCAGGGACTCCTGCAGTGCGACGGCGTCCGCCGCCTCGTCGAGGGTCACCGAGTAGGACGCCCGGTCGGAACTGCCGCCGAGCCCGCCCATGAACTGGTTACCTCCGCCCACCGTCACCTGGTAGGACTCGACCTCCCGGAACTCCCCCAGCACGGCCTCGATCTTCTTGGCGGCCGCGTCCGTGCTCGCCAGATCGGTGCCGGCCGGCATCTGCTGCGTCACCTGAATCGTGTTGTTGCCGGAGTCGTCGAGGAAGTTCGTCTTCAGGCTCGGCGCGAGCCCCATCGTTCCCATGAAGACCACGAGTCCGATCAGCAGGGTGACGAACCGCCGCTTGGTCGCGAAGCGCAGAACGGGCAGGTAGACACGCTGCAGCGGGCTGCGCAGCTCCCGCAGCTCCGCCTCCTCCCGTACGGCCTCGGCCTCGGCCCGGCTCAGATCGGGCGTCTTGAGGAACCAGTAGGCCAGCACCGGGATCACCGTCAGCGACACCAGCAGCGAGGCGAGCAGCGCCACGGTGACCGTGATCGCGAACGGGCTGAACAGCTCGCCCACCATGCCGCCGACGAACGCGATCGGCAGGAACACGGCCACCGTCGTCAGCGTCGAGGCGGTCACCGCGCTCGCCACCTCACGCACCGCCGTCAGGATGGCCTGCCGCTTCTCGGTCCCGTACCCGAGGTGCCGCTTGATGTTCTCCAGGACCACGATCGAGTCGTCCACCACACGACCGATGGCGATGGTGAGCGCGCCCAGCGTCAGCATGTTGAGCGAATGGTCACCCGCCCACAGCGCGATCAGCGCGATCACCACGGAAAGCGGGATGGACACGGCCGTGACGATCGTCGACCGCACCGACAGCAGGAACACCAGGATGATCAGTACGGCGAAGGCCAGGCCCAGCAGGCCTTCCGTCGTGAGGTCCTCGATCGACCGCTCGATGTAGGGCGCCTGGTCGAACACCACGGTCACCTCGGCGGCTTCGCCGAGGGCGCGGGTCAGCTCCGGCAGCGCGGCACGCACGTCGTGGGAGATCTGCACCGCGTTGCCGTCGGGCCGCATGGTGATCGACACGCCGAGGCTCGGCCGGCCGTTGGTGCGGGTGAGCGTGCTGGCCGCGGCCTCCTCGACCTTGACGTCGGCGACGTCCGAGAGCTTGACCGGTCCCGGCCTGGCGGTCCGGGCCTGCGACCGGCCCGCCGGGTCGGTCATGGCGCCACCCGCACCGACAGACGCGGCCGGGGTCAGGTAGAGGTTCTCGAGGTCGTCGACGGTCTCGATCCGGTCGCCCACCTGGACGGTCAGGGTCCTGCCGTCCTCGGTGAGACTGCCGGCGGGGATCGCCATGCCGTTGGCGCGCAGCAGCTCGGGGATCTGCGCGGCCGACAGGCCGCGCATGGCCAGCTTGCCCTGGTCGGGAGTGATCACGACCTCACGGGCGCGTGCGCCCGTGACGGCCGCCTCGCGCACCCCCTCGATCGACTGCAGCCTCGGCACCATGACCTGCTGCAGCCGGTCGAACAGCACATGCTGGTCACCGGAATCGCCGACCGCGATGACGAGCACCGGAATGTCGTCGGTGCTACCGGCCACCACCTGCGGATCCACGTCCGCCGGCAACTGCCCGCGGATCCGGGAGACGGCCTGCTGCATCTTGGCCACCGCGTCGTCGATGTCGGTGCCGAAGTCGAAGGCCACCTGGATCTGCGCCAGGCCCTCCTTCGAGGAGGAGGTGATCTCGGTCGTGCCCGCGATGCCCTGGAAACTGTTCTCGATCGGCTTGGTGACCTGCTCCTCGACGATCTCAGGGGACGCGCCGGGGTAGGCGGCGACCACGAACGCCCCGGGGAACTCCAGGGAGGGGAACAGCTGTTGTTTGAGGGAGGGAATCGCGAAGGCGCCGAGCGCACTGAGCACCACGGTCACCATCATCACGAGAGCGCGGTTCCCGAGGCTCAGCCGAGCCAGGGAGGTCATCTACGGCCCCTTCGTCATCGACGATCTTCGATGGATCTTCCTAAGCAAAGTATTCGAGCCACAATAACACTTCGGGCGAGGCGAACAATTTCTCCCATTCGTACCAACTGATAGCCTGCCGTCCCGGCGAGAGGTGGACGTGAGCGACAACGTGACGACAGCATGGCAGCAGGCGGACGACGACCACGGCGGGAGCGACAGGCGGGAGCAGAGCGAGCGGCGCGCCCTCATCGGCCGACTGTTCGAACTGCAACGTGAACTTACCCGCCTGTTCACCCACGACCGATCCAACCCCCTGCTCGTCTCGACGCTGACGATGCAGCAGTTGAAGGTCGTCATCGTGCTCGTGCGGGAGGGGGCGACCCCCGGGCAGACGCTGGCCAGGGCCCTCGGCACCGGGCTCGGCACCGTCACCGGGATCGTCGACCGGCTGGTGGCCCAGGGACTCGTCAGTCGCAGAGAGGACCCAGCCGACCGCCGTGTCCGGCTGGTCGAGCTCACCCCGCGCGGACGCGTCCTCGCCGAAGAACTCCTCGACGCCAGCACCGCCGGCTATCTGCGCCTGCTCGACCGGCTGGACACCGAGACGCTCCAGTCGATGGAACGGGTGATGCTGAAGATCCAGACCGCGGCCGCCGAGATGTACGCGGAGGAGACCCGCCTCGCACCCTGAACCGCCCCCCGGAGTGCGCCTGAACCGAACGCGTCCGGCATTTCGCCGAGATATGTAGGATGATCGGCTGTGTCAAGCTACCTCGATACTCTCTTCTCCCTCCACGGACGGGTCGCACTCGTCACCGGTGCCAGCTCAGGCATCGGATACGCGATGGCCGAGGCGATCGGCCGGGCCGGCGCCGCGGTGATCCTGGTGGCCCGGCGTCCAGAAGATCTCGCCAAGGCCGTACGCGCCCTGCAGGGACAGGGCGTGCGCGCCGCCGCCATCAGCGCCGACCTCGGCGACCGCGCGGCCGTGGCCCGCGTGTGCGCCGAGGCCCCACGCGCGTTCGGCGAGATCGACATCCTGGTCAACGACGCGGCCAACAACATACGCAAGCCGATGGCCGAGCTCACCCCCGACGACTACGACCAGACCATCGCCGTCAACCTGACCGCGCCGTTCCTGCTCGGGCAGCACTTCGGGCCGCGCATGGCCGAGCGCCGCTGGGGCCGCATCATCAACATCGGCTCCCAGCAGTCGATCAGCGCGTTCGGCGACAGCGGCGTCTACGGCGCGGCCAAAGCCGGCATCTGCGGGCTCACCCGTTCCCAGGCCGAGGCATGGTCGCAGTACGGAGTGACCAGCAACACGATCATCCCCGGGTTCGTGCTCACCCCGATGACCGCATCGGTCCAGGCCGTACCCGGGCGGGTCGAGGCCCTCGCCGCGCGATCCATGATCGGCCGCAACGGCGTCCCCACCGACTTCGCCGGCGCCGCCGTCTTCCTGTCCGGCGACGCCTCGGCCTACATCACCGGCCAGACCATCTGCGTGGACGGCGGCTTCAGCGTCCACTGAGATCACCAGATGCACGCCGGCGGCGGCCTGACCTCGCGGCCGAAGCCGGGGACCCGGCAGCGCCGGCGCCGGCAGGGTGAGATCCCACGTGCCGCAGCCGGCCACGAAGAGCATGAAGCCTGACGCACGATTGCGGCCCCTCCGCGAGCCGTCGACGGTGGTCGGAGCTCTCGTGGCGGTCGGTCCTCGTGTGCAAAGTCGCCCGACCGGCTCCGGCCGACACATCAGTTCCGACGGTTGATCAGCGACTCGACGCCGTCAAGGATGCACTGCAGACCGAAGCCGAGTGCCTGGTCCTTGCCGGCCGGGTCGGCCAGGGCGGCGACCAGTGCGGGGAACCGGTGTTCGCGGCCGGTCAGCAGCGCACCCATGGTGTTGCCCATCGCCTGTTCGGGGGCGTCAGCAGGCGCCGGCGCGGCCTGCTGCGCGATCGTCCGTACGTGCCCGATGAGGGTGACGGCCACATCGAGCATCTCGGAGCCGGCCAGGCCGGTACCGGTCAGCGCGGCCGTGGCCTGCTCCAGCCAGCCGAGTTCGTTGGGCCCGATCGCACGCGCTCCGACGGTGGCCTCCAGTGCCCACGGATGCGCCCAGAACCGGTCGAACATCTGCCGAGCCCACGTGTCGAGCTTCGGCCGCCAGCCGTCGGCGACCGCAGTCAGTGGCGGCGGTTCACCGAGAGCGAGTTCGACCATCAGTGCGACCAGCTCGGTCTTACCCGGCACATAGCGATACAGGGCCATCTTCGTGACGCCCAGCCGCTCGGCGACCCGTTGCATGGTCACGGCCGCGA
>BCRI01000147.1 GCA_001552515.1 Sphaerimonospora mesophila NBRC 14179 = JCM 3151 | reverse complement strand
TGGGCGTCGGGTTCGGGGTGGGGGTCGGGGTCGGGGTGCCGCCGATGCCGGTCACCTCGCCGTTGCCGCCGTCGAAGACGACGTCGGAGCAGCCGTAGAACGTCTCGTTGCTGTCCGAACGCTGCCACACCGAGTAGATGATGTGACGGCCGCTCTTGCCGGACGGCAGCTTGGCGTTCCAGTAGTAGTAGGCGTTCTCGTTGCCCGGGGAGCCGACGCTCGGCGGGTCGGTGACGCTGTCGAACGGCGTGGACTCCAGGTCACTCCAGGCGAGCGGCCGGTTGGGGCTCCAGGAATCCTTGGTGATGTACATCCGGAACGTGCCGGGGTGGGCCGCCCACTTGTTGTACTTCATCTGAATGGTCGCCCCGGACGTCAGATGGGTGACCGGCCAGTCGTTCCGGGCCAGGTCGAACCCGCTGAAGTCGTAGACGACCGCCGCGGCGCTGCACAGCTTGCCGTCCGGGATGAATCCCGACATGCGCCCAGCACCGTCGGACCGCAGCAGGGCGAACCAGTTGTAGAGCGAGTTCGTCCCGCTCTGGGCCACCGCCGCCGCACAGGCCGGATTCTTCGGCACCATGGCCCCGCTCTGGGTCATGCCGTCCTTCCAGCACAGGTACGTCCGGCTGCCCGGAGTCATCAAGGCGCCGTGCGCCGACGCCGGGGAGGCGAACAGCACGGCGGTGACCAGGGTGGACATCGCCGCGACGATGATGCCGATCGTCGATTTCGTTGCTCTTCTTCGTGGGCTTCCCACGGCTTACCCTTTCGCGTGGTCAAGGCTGCCGCACTCCGCGGTGCAGCACGGCACCTCCGGCGTGTGGAACACGCCGGTGGAGGGACGGCCGTTGACTACCGACCAGTTGTGCGAGAGCGCTCACGCTGTTCGGAATGTAGGTCGGCATCGGGGTCCCTGCCCACCAGGTCCGCCCGCCCGCCCCCGACCCGTCCGCGTCGGCCCAGGTCAATGCGGTAACGCAAGTGGATCGTTATGAAAGCTTCATTGACGCGATGTCGACGGCGCCGGTCCGGACACGACGCCGGTGAATCGCCGGGCATCCCGCCATCCTCGGACGTCCCTAGACTGGGAGCGCCGACACGCCGGTTCGCCGACACATTGGTCTCGAAAAACAACGGGGCTCGCCAACCACGGGGCTCGCCAATACACAAGGTGCTGAAATGTCTGTTGATCTCGGGATTCCCACCGTCAGGACCCAGCCGATCGCCAAGCGGCGGGTATCACGCCAGATCATGGTCGGTCCGGTCGCGGTGGGCGGGGACGCCCCGATTTCCGTGCAGTCGATGACCACCACGCCCACCGCCGACGTCAACGCGACGCTCCAGCAGATCGCCGAGCTCACCGCGGCGGGCTGTCAGATCGTACGGGTCGCCGTACCGTCGCAGGACGACGCCGACGCGCTGCCGGCGATCGCGAAGAAGTCCCAGATCCCGGTGATCGCGGACATCCACTTCCAGCCGAAGTACGTGTTCGCGGCCATAGAAGCCGGATGCGCGGCCGTACGGGTGAACCCCGGCAACATCAAGAAGTTCGACGACAGGGTCGGCGAGATCGCCAGGGCCGCCTCGGCCGCCGGGGTCCCGATCCGCATCGGCGTCAACGCCGGCTCGCTCGACCCGCGCCTGCTCAAGAAGTACGGCAAGGCCACGCCGGAGGCCCTGGTCGAGTCGGCGCTGTGGGAGTGCTCGCTGTTCGAGGAGCACGACTTCCGCGACATCAAGATCTCGGTGAAGCACAACGACCCCGTTGTGATGATCCAGGCGTACCGCCTGCTCGCCCAGCGCTGCGACTATCCGCTGCACCTCGGCGTGACCGAGGCCGGCCCGGCGTTCCAGGGCACGATCAAGTCGGCGGTCGCGTTCGGCGCGCTGCTGGCCGAGGGTATCGGCGACACGATCCGCGTCTCGCTGTCCGCGCCTCCGGTGGAGGAGGTCAAGGTCGGCAACCAGATCCTCGAGTCGCTGGGGCTGCGCGAGCGTGGTCTGGAGATCGTCTCCTGCCCGTCCTGCGGGCGGGCCCAGGTGGACGTCTACACCCTCGCCGACCAGGTGCAGGCGGGGCTCGAGGGGCTGAAGGTCCCGCTCCGCGTCGCCGTCATGGGCTGCGTCGTCAACGGTCCCGGCGAGGCGCGCGAGGCCGACCTCGGCGTCGCCTCCGGCAACGGCAAGGGCCAGATCTTCGTCAAGGGCGAGGTCATCAAGACCGTGCCGGAGTCGCAGATCGTGGAGACGCTCATCGAGGAGGCGCTGCGCCTCGCCGAGGAGATGGGCGTCGAGGTGGATCTCGACGACGACGACCTCGGCGACGCCGTCGGCCCCGAGGTCGTGGTTCGCTGACTGCGATTACACTCCGCAATGGAGTGACTACATATTGGTAATGATCGGGTAGTGTCGGCGGTGGCCGTACGATCACCTCCGTAATGCTGTCCCCTGCCATATGAGAGCAGAGGGAGCGTTGCCGGTGAAGCGGGTCGTCGGAGTGATCGCGGGTGTGACGGTGCTGGTCACCGGGTTGGTCGGGCCGGTCGGTCCCACGGGTCCCGTCTGGGCTCTCGACGCCGCCGGCGGCGGCACGGGTGCGTACGGCACGGCTCCGGGGGCGCGGGCCGTCCCGGACGCCGCACACCCCGCGCCGTGGCAGAGACGGCCGGGGCGGCAGGAGATCTCCTGGGAGCCGTGTAAGCGGCCGGGTTCGTCGGCGGGGCTCGGTGCCGTGCTGCCCCGGCTCGCCGCGTCGGGCCGGACCCGGGCGCCGGGCGAGGAGTGCGCGTCGATCCGGGTGCCGCTCGACTACGCCGAGCCGTACGGCCAGCAGATAACGATCGCGTTGAACCGGATCAGGGGCACGGTCTCCCGGGACGCCGACCACCTCGGGTCGCTGCTGGTCAACCCCGGCGGGCCGGGCGGTTCCGGGCTCGGCCTGGCCAGGTTCGTCGCGGCCCAGCTGCCCAGGGACGTCGCCGCGAGGTTCGACGTGATCGGGTTCGATCCGCGCGGGGTGGGCGACAGCCGCCCCGCCATCTCGTGCGTGGATCCCGAGCGTTACTTCGCCCCGCCGCGGCCGGACAACGTTCCGCGGGGGAAGGCGGAGGAGGACGTGCTCGTCGCACGCGCGAGGCAGTACGCCGAGGCATGCGGAAACCGGTGGTCGTGGTTCCTGCCGTACCTCACGACCGAGAACACGGCCCGGGACATGGACATGATCCGTGCGGCCCTGGGCGAGGAGAAGATCAGCTATCTGGGCTACTCGTACGGCACCTACCTGGGGGCCGTCTACGCCACGCTGTTCCCCACGCGGGTGCGCCGCCTGGTGCTCGACAGCGTGGTCGACCCCGGCGGCGACTGGTACGAGGTGAACCTCGCCCAGGACCTCAGCTTCCAGCGCCGCCAGCGGGACTTCCTCGCCTGGATCGCGGAGCACGACGACGCCTACCGGCTGGGCCGTACGGAGAAGGCCGTGACATTCGCCTGGTCCTCGATGCGGTCGCGGCTGCGGGAACGGCCGGCCGGGGGCATCATCGGCCCCAGCGAGCTGGACGACATCTACACCTCGGGCGGTTACTCCAACCTGCTGTGGCCGGCGCTGGCCGAAGCGTTCTCCGCCTATGTCCACAGGGGAGAGACGACCGGCCTGGTCAAGCTCTTCCGCAGCCAGGCCGAGGTGGACGCCGAGGAGGAGAACTCCTACGCCGTCTATCTCGGGATCGAGTGCCGCGACTCGGCCTGGCCGCGTGACTGGTCCCGCTGGCACGCCGACACCGTGAAGATGCACGCGAAGGCGCCGTTCATGGCCTGGCAGAACGCCGTGTACAACGCGCCCTGCGCCTTCTGGCCGGTGCGCGGCGGCAAGCCCGTGAAGATCGGATCCGATCGCCTGCCGCCCGTGCTGCTGATCCAGGCGGAGCGTGACGCGGCCACGCCGTACGTCGGCGCGCTGCGCATGCGCGACCGGTTCCCGACGGCCCGGCTGCTCACCGAGGTGCGCGGGGGCAACCACGGAGTGTCGCTGGCCGGGAACGCCTGCGTCGACCAGCGGCTCGCCGCGTACCTGCGCGACGCGACGAGGCTGCCGCGGCGCGGGGCCGCGCGCGGTCCCGACGCGACCTGCGCCGCCCAGCCCGGACCCCGCCCGGCCGTACGGAAACCGGCCGCGCGGGCATCGGCCCCGGGGGCCGAACGAGGGCACCGGGACCGGACCCGGACGCCGGGACGGTAGACCGTGCCCGGAACGACGGACGACCCGCATTCGCCCGGCACCGGCTGAGTTCCAAAGACAACAAGGTCGCGTAGGCTGGGCCCGTGATGCTGCGAACATCGGCGTCGCGTGTGCTCGACGACAGCGATCGCGACGAGGTGCTGGCGCTCCTCGACACGGACCCGGTCGCCAACGTGTTCGTCGCCTCCCGGGTCAGGGCCGTGGGGCTGAACACTTCGCGGCTCGGCGGCCAGATGTGGGGATTCGGCCCGCGAGGCGGGCTCATATCCCTGTGTTACGCCGGGGCCAACCTGGTCCCGGTCAACGCCACCCGTGAGGCCGTGCACGCGTTCGCCGACCGGGCGCGCAAGCAGGGCCGGCGCTGCTCGTCGATCGTCGGTCCGGCCGAGGCGGTCGAGCGGCTGTGGGAGCGGCTGGAGCCGCACTGGGGTCCGGCCCGCGCGATCAGGAGGTCGCAGCCGGTCATGGCGACCCGGTCGCTGCCGTCCGTCGAACCGGACCCGCTCGTACGGAGGGTCCACCCCGAGCAGTTCGGCGTCCTGCTGCCGGCCTGCGTGGCGATGTTCACAGAGGAGGTCGGGGTTCCGCCGGACAGCGGGGACGGCGGCGCGCTCTACCGGTCGAGGGTGGCGGAGCTGATCCGCATCGGCCGCTCCTACGCGAGGATCGACGACGGCCGGGTGGTGTTCAAGGCGGAGATCGGCGCGGTCACCCCCCAGGCGTGCCAGATCCAGGGCGTGTGGGTGGATCCCGAGCTCAGGGGCCGAGGACACGCGGTGGCCGGCATGGCGACCGTCGTGGAGCAGGCACTGAAATACTTCGCCCCACTCGTCACCCTCTATGTGAACGACTACAACCTGCCCGCGCGGGCCGCCTACCGGAAGGTCGGCTTCCAGGACGTCGACACCTTCATGTCCGTCCTGTTCTAGGGCATCGGCCGAGTTGAACGGACACCGCCGGGGAGGTCCCTGATCGGTGCGGTCGCTGCGCCGGGAGGAAGCTCCGGTCCGCTGCCTGCGATCCCGCGCTCCGCTCTCTGCGATCCCGCGCTCCGCTCCCTGCCATCCCGCGCTCCGCTTCAGGGGATGTGGAACGGCCCGGGGGGTCCCGGGCCGTTTTCCTACTTCTCGATGGTGGTCTGCCATCGCGGAGGTCGTTCCTCCAAGCTGCACGAGCACTGTCCGCAACCCGGAACCATGCCGTTCTCCCTCCCGCTCCGATGTCCTGGCAATCGAACGTTCCAAGTGTGACCGTACGGCGACCCACCGTAAAGGGCAGAAACCGCTATCCACGATTCGGTGGCCTGCCGTACGCCGCCGGGAGCGGCGGGGATTGAGCAAGATCCGTCAATCGTGGTAGAGACGGAGATCGAGGACTACCGTGACCTGATCCGGCGAAGCCGGGGAGAAGAGGGATCACCTGTGACAGACACGTCGTCGGCCTCCGGCGGGTCCGGCGCACAACAGGTGGACGGCAGCGTGGCGCACAACGCGCGCGTCTGGAACCACTGGCTCGGCGGCAAGGACAACTACGCGATCGACCGCCAGGTCGGGGATCACATCTCCGGGATGTTTCCGCATATCGCCGACGTGGCACGGCACGATCGGGCGTTCCTGCGCCGTGTGGTCCGATATCTGGCCGGAGAGGCGGGCATCCGGCAGTTCCTGGACATCGGCACCGGCCTGCCGACCGTCGACAACACCCATGAGATCGCGCAGCGGACGGCGCCGGAGGCACGGGTCGTCTACGTCGACAACGACCCTCTCGTGCTGGTGCACGCCCGTGCCCTGCTCACCAGTTCCCCGGAGGGGGCCACCGACTACATCGACGCCGACGCCCGCGATCCCGACGAGATCCTGCGATCAGCGGCGCGGACGCTGGACTTCACCCGGCCGATCGGGCTCATGATGCTCGGCGTCCTGAACTTCGTGCTCGACGGCGACGAGGCGCGCCGGATCGTGCGCCGGCTGATGTCGGCGGTCCCGCCCGGCAGCCATCTGGCCGTCACCCATCCCACGCTGGAGCTGGGCGGCGAGGTCAACGTGGCGGCCATGCGGTTCTGGAACGAGAACGCCAAGCCGCCGATCACCGCGCGCACGGGTGCTGAGATCGCCCGATTCTTCGACGGCCTCGAACTGCTGGAGCCAGGCCTGGTCGCGTGTTCCCGCTGGCGGCCGGAGCCCGTCGACATCGGCGGGGAGCCGCCGCTGGTGCCGCAGTACGGCGCGCTCGCCAGAAAGCCCTGACCCGGCAGGTCAGCGGGCGGACGACTCGCCCGCCGTCTGGTCGACGGGAGCGTCGTCCGGACTCTTCACGGGCTCGTCCGCGCCACGTCTCGGCTCAGGGGACGGGCTCGGGGAGGGGGCGTCGCCGGGGCAGGGGTCACCTTCCGTCACGACCTGGGCCGAGGCCGTCGCCCCGCCCGGCGAGACGGTGGCGCTGACGCTCCTGACCTCCGCGAAGCCGCACTCCGGCCGCTTGAAGGCGATCTCGAACGACGCCGTGTAGTCCCGTGAGCCGGACAACGTCCGCGTCTCGTCGCGCCGGACCGTGACGGTCCGTCCGGCGTACGTCAGCCGCTGGGTGAAGGCGACCGTGAGATCCACCGGATCCGACGCGGCCGCCGCCGTCACCCGGACGGCGGCCACCGTGCCGTCCCAGGAGTCGACGGCGGTCTCGGGGCAGGCCGGGCCGCGCACCTTCAGCAGCCTGGACTGCTTCCCGCCCGTCGCGGCCGGCCTCGTCGTGGCCGTCACCCGCCGGTAGACGGTGGTGCCGCACTCCGGCCGCGCGAAGCCGTACTCGACGGTCTGCTCGTAGGAGGTCGCACCCCGCAGAGGAATCGTCCGGCGCGGGCCGGAGACCAGCCGGCCGGGGGAGGGGCCCTCGGCGAACCGGACCGTGAGCAGGGCGCGTGCGTCGCCGGTGGTCTTCACCCGGATCGTCGCCGCCTCACCGTCGAACTCGGCGATGTCGAGCGCGGTCACCTTCAGCGGCGCGGGCGTGGCGGGGCCGGGAGACGCCGGGGCCGGGGTGGGGTCCGGCCGCCCGGTGGCGGGCGGTTCGACGGGACTGGGGGCCGGTGCGGTGGTGGGACCGGTCACCGGGGAGCCGCGCTGCGCGACCCTCACGGGGGCCGGATCGGCCGAGGCCGGCTCGTCCGGATGCGCATCGGGCGGCGCCGCCGGGAATCCCGGGGAGGGGATGGACGGCCCGGGAGAGGGGACGGGCGTCCCGGGCTTCCCCGGGGAGGACGCGCCCGCGTCCTGCGGCGGGGCGACCTGGGACGGCGGGGTGAGGCCGTTCTGCTGGGGGAGCATCCGGGCCACGGGCACGCCGCGGTCGGCCGCGACCATCGCCGCGATCACCATGGCCGACAGCAGCGCCGCGCCGAGCGTGAAACGGGGTGCCGGATGGAGCCGCCGATCGGCGAGCGGCCCGCGACGCGGCGGCCGCCGGCGGAACGAGGCCCCGGTGCGCGGGACCGACGTCGGCCGTGCGCCGCCGAGAGACGTCTGGGCGATCGAGGTGCCCACCTCGATCGGTTCGGCCGGGGCGGCCAGCGGGAACGTCAGCGCCAGCAGGGTGGCCAGCTCGGCCAGGCGACGGCGGCCCCGCCGCTCCCAGTCGGGTCCGTACACTCCGGCGGCCGCCGTCTCCAACTCGGTCAGGAAGGCCAGGGCGGTGGCCGGCCGGTCCGCCGGGTTCTTGGCCAGTCCCCGCGCCATGAGACGGCGTACCGGGATCGGCGCGTCGACCACCGGGATGGGCGCGCTGTTGTGCTGGTGCCGCAGCGCGGTCAGATCCTCGGCGCGGTACGGCTTGCGCCCGGTGAGGCACTCGAAGAACACGCAGGTGGCGGCGTAGACATCGGCGGCGGGTCCGGAGGGCCCGGCGTCCCACTGCTCCGGCGCCATGTAGGGCGGCGTGCCGGCGGGCACGGCGGGATCTCCGCTGGGCGTGGCTATCCCGAAGTCGGAGAGCTTGCTGGTGCCGTCGGCCTGGACCAGCACGTTCTCCGGTTTGTAGTCCCGGTGCACGATGCCCGCGGCGTGTGCGACCGACAGGCCCCGCAGCGAGCCCTTCAGCACGGCCAGCGCCGCCTCCGGGCCGGTCGACCCGTGCTCGGCGAGGATCCTGCGGAGCGAGACCCCGTCGATCAGCTCCATGACGATCGCCGCGCCGTCGCGGGACTCGACGTACTCGTAGAGCCGCACGATGGCGGGATCGTCGAGCTCCACCATGACCCGGGCCTCGCGCCGGAAGCTCTCCAGGAACACGGGATCGTGCCGCAGCTCGTCGCGCAGATATTTGACGGCGACATAGGCTCCGGTCTCGCTGTAGGTGGCGAGCACCACTCTGCCCGTGCCGCCCGCCCCGAGCTCACGCACTTCCCGGTATTCCGGAACCGACCAGGCGTCCATGTCCCCGCCCCCTCGGATAGCCCCTGAACCAAGGTCTCATCCGTAAGGCCGCCTGTCACCGGTCCATAACTGTCACCTCGGGGCCTTACTTCTCACCTCCCGGTCACCCCGCCGCCCCGTGATGAACCGGCCGCATGTGATGAAGTGCTGCGCATGGTACGGAACCTCATCCTGTCGGGGGGCGTGGCGCACGACTTCCCGGCCACGTCCGCGGCTCTCGCCGAGGTCCTCGCCGAGGTAGGCGTCCGATCCGAGATCACCGAGGACGTCGCGGGCGCCCTCGCCGAGCCCCCCGAGGTGGAGCTGATCACCGTCAACGCGTTCCGCTGGCGGATGGACGGCCATGACTTCGCCGACCAGCGGGACAGGTGGCGGTTCGAGACGCCGCCGGCGGCCAGGACCGCGCTGCTCGATCACCTCGACCGGGGCGGTGGCCTGCTCTGCGTGCACACCGCGTCGCTCTGCTTCGACGACTGGCCGGAGTGGGTCGAGATCCTCGGCGGCGCCTGGCGGTGGGGGAGGTCCTATCACCCGCCGATCGGCCCGGCCGCCGTCGAGATCGGCACGGGGCATCCGATCGTCGACGGGCTGCCGGACTTCGAGGTGATCGACGAGGTCTACACCGACCTCGACGTCGTGCCGGGCGTCGAGCCGCTCGCGACCGCGCACGGGCAGCCCATGCTGTGGGCGCGAGCCGTACGGCACGGCAGGGTGGCCTACGACGCGCTGGGACACGACCTCCGGTCGTACGAGAACCCCGTGCACCGGGAGCTGATCCGGCGGACCGCCCGCTGGCTCGTCGACCGTGTCGACCGGACCGGCTGACCGTCAGGCGCGTGCCCACCATTCGGCGGCGATCAGCTCGGCGACCAGGGTCTCGGTGAGCAGCGCCACGTCGGGGTCGTCGTCGTGCCGGTAGCGGATCGAGCCCGCCTGACCGGCCAGCTCGCCCCCGACCGTGAGCACGGTCGAGCCGCGCTGCCTGATCCAGTCCATCGCCTGCTCGTCGTAGGGCGAGCCGGGGAACACGATGGCCCGGTAGTCGCGGGTCTTGGTGAGGTACACGTCGACGTGCGCCCAGTCGCCGGTCTCGCAGGCGTCGGCCTGGCGACGCGGCCCCTCGCGGACCATGAGCGCGGACTGCTCGGCCGACGACAGCCGTCCGGCCGGTGCGATCATGTAGACGCCGTCCGGGCCGTCGAGCAGCGCGGCGGCGTCGGCCAGCCATTCGCCGCGCCGGTCGAGCAGGTCGGCCGTCGCCTCGGCCGCCCGCCGTACGAGCCCGGCGACCGCCTTGCCCGGCGAAGCCGAGATCCCGCGCGGCAAACCGGCGGCGAGCGTGAGCAGCAGGGCCAGCGTGTGCTGGAACGTGCGGCAGGCCACCCCGCCGCGCTCCTCACCCGCGACCATCGGCACCACGAGGTCGGCGCCCTCGGTGACCGGCGAGCCCGGCGCGTTCGTCATCGCCACGACGAACGACTCGCCGGTGTGGCGGGCCAGCGCGTCGAGCGTCTCCCGGCTGCCGCCGGTCGCCGAGATCGCCACGGCCACGGTCCGCGGCCCCGGCCGGGTGCCGAGCGAGGCGGAGGCGTACTCCGCGACCGCGTCGACCCCGGCCGCCCGGAGCCGCTGGGCCGCCACGCCCGCCGCGTACCGTGAACTCCCCATGCCGAGGAAGACGATCCGGTCGAAGTCCTCCGGCCACCCGTCGAACGGGTCACGCCGTTCGAGATGGTCGGCCAGCGCCCCCAGCGTCTCCGGCTTGGCCTCGAGGTCGGCCCGATAAAGCCCGGCGTCCACCGCCACCCTCTCCCCTCTTCCCGTGAACTTACTTTTTCTCGCAGGCAGGCCCTTCGACCTGGCCCGACACCTATCGTGATCTTGCACAGACGTGCGCGGTGATCAGGAAAACCACGAGCGCAGCACGCCCATGGGCGCGTATCGCCAGCGCGGCAGGTGCCGGGCGGCGTAGATCAGCTCGCGGCACTCCTGCTCGATCTCGAACGGCCGCAGCAGCGACCGGTCCAGCAGCTCGGGCCGGCCTGCCCCGTCGAGGGCGGCCATGTAAGCGCCGACCAGCTCGGCCCGGGTGGTCGCCACCCAGTCCGCCACCCGCGCCGGGTCCGCCGACCTGCGCCTGATCGCCACCTGGCCGACGTGATCGAGACTCGTCGCGAGCTGCGCCAGATCGCGTGCCGCCGGTTGGAACGCCGCGCCGTCGTCCGCGGCGACCGTCGGGTTGCCGTCGAAGTCGACCACGGCGTAACCGTCCCGCCACCGCAGGATCTGGCCCACGTGCAGGTCGCCGTGTATGCGGATCAGGGGCGTACGGACCGGCCGGGCGAGCCGGGCCAGCTCGCCGCGCAGCACCTCGGCGCGCGCGGCCAGCCACGCGCCGTCCGCCCCGTCGGTCAGCGCGAGCGCCGCGCGCAGGGCCTCCTCGGCCCGCGTGCCATAGGCCGGTACGGCGTCGGCTCCGGGCGGTGGGAGCCGTACGGGATCGGGGAAGATCTCCGACGGCGTCGCCATCGCCAGGTGCAGCTCGGCGGCGAGGCGGCCGATCTCGGCGGCGAAGTCCGTGCCCCCGCCGGCCGCCTCGTCCACGCACCACTCCCAGCCGTCCCGCGCCTCCGGCAGGTAGGCGGTCACCAGGGCGACCAGCGCGTCCTCCCAGAAGATCGCGGCGTACGGCCTGGCCGTACGGGCGAAGCCGGCGAGATGGGCGAGCGGATCGAGGGCCGGATGCCGGCCGCGGCCGGGCCGGGGGAACCACTTGACCACCACGCTCTCGCCCACGATCACCGAGTGGTTGGTCTGGTCGACCGTGATCGGCCGCTCCCCGTGCGCCGTGACGGGCAGCGGCGCGAACGAGCGCACGGAGAAGGGCCGCGGCGGGTCGGCGTCATCCGCCAGGGCACGTACGACGGACGAGGTGACGCCCTCCGCCGCCGTCAGCGTGAGCGTCCCGTCGGATGCCTCCGCGACGTGAGGCCAGCGGGGCGCGTCCATGCGATCTCCTGAATTTCAGTTCAACAAGAATCACAAACATAAAGGTCACGGTCGACAGACAAAGTCTTGTCTACGTTGAGCTGTCCTGCAACACTTGCCGCCACCCCCGTCGTAAGGAGCCCCCATGACACGCCGCGTGCCCGTCGCCGTGGCCTCCGCCTGCCTGGCGTTCGCTCTGACCGCGTGCGGCGGAGCCGCCACCACCGACTCGGCGGCCGCGCCAGCGACGCTCGACGCGAACGCGGACCTGTCGAAGCAGAGCCTGACGATCTCGATCTGGGACGGATACAGCCCGAAGGACCTGCCGGAGCGGGTGAAGGCGAAGCTCGGGTTCGACACCAAGGTCGCCATCCACGACACGAACGAGACCATCGTCGCCAAGCTGACCGCCGGCGGCGACAGCGGCATCGACGTCGCGTTCGTGTCCGGACAGTACGCGCAGGCGCTGAACGCCCAGGGCCTGCTGGAGCCGCTCCACGCCGACCTGATCCCGAACCTCGAGAACCTCTACCCCGAGGCCGCCCAGCTCGCCTACGACAAGGGCAACACGTTCTCGGTCCCGTACACCTGGGGCACCACCGGGCTCTGCTACCGCAGCGATCTCGTCAAGACCCCGCCGACGAGCTGGAACGACCTGCTCGACCCGCCGGCCGAGCTGAAGAAGAAGATCACCATGATGACCACCGAACGGTGGCTGGCGCTGCCTGCGCTCAAGGTGCTCGGCGCCTCGGTCAACACGACCGACCAGGCCGTGCTCGACAAGGCCAAGGAGATGCTGCTGAAGGTCAAGCCCGACCTGCTGGCCTACGACGACACGACGTTCGGCGACCGTCTCAAGTCCGGCGAGGCCGTGCTGGTCGAGGCCTGGGACGGGTGGTGCCCGACCGAGGAGAAGAACATCGAGTTCGTCGTGCCGTCCGAGGGCAGCGACCTGTGGGCGGACACCATGGTGATCCTCAAGAGCTCCGAGAACAAGGAGGCGGCGCACGCCTTCATCAACTACATCCTCGACCCCGAGGTCCACGGCTGGGTGGCCGAGAACATCCTCTACAAGATCCCCAACAAGGCGGCGATGGACGCCCTCGACCCCAAGCTGCTCGAGAGCTACCCCGCGCTGGCGCAGCCGCCGGCCGAGCTGCTCAAGGGTGAGAGCCTGATCGACCTCGGCGAGGCGTCGACCGCGTTCACCCGGCTGTCCACCGAGGTCTCGGCGGCGCAATGACGGGCCGACCGTCCGTCGTCGCCGTCCGCAGGGCGGCGGGCCGGCTCGCGACGCTGGGCCCTGGGTTCGGCTTCCTGACCGTCTTCCTGCTGTTCCCGCTGGCGCTGGTGCTGAGCTACACGGTGTTCCGGCGGGGCAGGTTCGGCGGCGTCGTCTACGAGCCGACGGGGGAGAACTTCGCCCGCCTGGCCGACCCCCTCTACCTCGACGTCGTGGCCGGGTCGGTGAAGCTCGCGGTGCTCACGACGCTGCTGGCGCTGCTGCTCGGCTATCCGACGGCGTACATGATCGCCAAGCTGCCGGCGAAGTGGAAGGTCATCGCCCTGGTGGCGGTCGTGCTGCCGTTCTGGACGAACTTCCTGATCAGGACGTACGCCTGGATCGTGCTGCTCAACTCGGAGGGGCTGGTCAACTCCGGGCTGAAGGCGCTCGGCCTCGGCCCGGTAGAACTGCTCTACACCGACGGCGCGATCGTCGCCGGGCTCCTGTACGCGTACCTGCCGCTGATGATCCTCCCGCTCTACTCGGCGATCGAGCGGCTGGACCCGAGCCTGCGCGAGGCGTCGGCGAACCTCGGCGCGCGACCGGCCAGGACGTTCTGGTCGGTGACGCTCCCGCTGTCGCTGCCGGGCGTGCTGACCGGATGCGTGTTCGTGTTCGTGCCGAGCCTGGGCAACTTCGTCATCCCCGAGCTGCTCGGCGGCGGCCGCCGGATCATGGTCGGCAACCTCATCCGCGACCAGTTCCTCAAGGCACGCGACTGGCCGTTCGGCTCGGTGCTGGCGCTGGCCGTGATCGCCGTGCTCGTACTGCTGCTGTTCGCCCAGGCCTGGGCGGCACGGAGGGCGGGGCGCGATGCGTGACCGATCCGGCGCGGCGGGCGGCCTCGGCTGGCTGCGGCTGCCCTTCTGGCTGACCTACCTGTTCCTGTACGCGCCGATCGCCGTTTTGGTGATCATGTCGTTCAACCGGGCGAAGACGCCGTACACGTGGGACGGCTTCTCCCTCGATTGGTACGGCAGGCTCCTGGAGAACGACGCGATCCGCGGCGGCCTGGCCAACACGCTGATCGTGGCGTTCGGGGCGACGGCGCTGTCGACCGTCCTCGGCACGCTGCTCGCCGTCGGCCTGGCGCGATACACGAGGTCGCGGCTGCTCGACGCGCTCTCGACGCTGCCCGCGATCCTGCCCGACCTGGTCCTGGCGATCGGCCTGCTGGTGTTCTACACCTCGGTCAAGATGACGCTGGGCCTGCACTCGGTGCTGATCGCGCACACGGTCTTCGGCATGGCGTTCGTGTCGGCGGTCGTACGCGCGCGGCTCAGCCACATGGACACCTCGCTCGAAGAGGCCTCCCGGGACCTCGGCGCGACCCCGCTCACCACGTTCTTCACGGTGACGCTGCCCACGCTCGCCCCGGGCATCCTCGCCGGCGCGCTGCTCGCGTTCACGCTCTCGCTCGACGAGTTCGTGATCGCGTTCTTCACGGCCGCGCCGTCAGAACCGACCCTGCCGATCGTCATCTACTCCATGGTGCGGTTCGGCGTCACTCCCGAGATCAACGCGCTGGCGACGCTGCTGCTCGCGGTGAGCTTCACCGTCGTCATCGTCGCCCAGCGCATGACCAGGCTGACCGAGGCACTGAAATGACACTCATCTCCATCGACGGCGTCAGCCGGCGGTTCGGCCAGGTGACCGCGCTCGACTCGGTCGGCCTCGACATCCGGCAGGGTGAGTTCTTCGCCCTGCTCGGTCCGTCCGGCTGCGGCAAGACGACGCTGCTGCGCATCCTGGCCGGGTTCGAGCAGCCGGACAGCGGCTCGGTGCTCCTCGACGGCGCCGACCTGCTCGCCGTCCCGCCGCACCGCCGCCCGGTCAACCTCATGTTCCAGTCGTACGCCCTGTTCCCGCACATGAGCGTGGAGAGGAACGTGGCGTACGGCCTGGAGCGGGAGGGGCTGCCCCGCCAGGAGATCCGCACCCGGGTCGGCGAGGTGCTGGAGACCGTGGGCCTGGCCGCCCAGGCGCGCCGCAGGCCGCACGAGCTGTCGGGGGGCCAGCGCCAGCGGGTCGCGCTGGCGCGGGCCATCGTCAAGCGGCCCCGCCTGCTGCTGCTCGACGAGCCGCTGTCCGCCCTGGACAAGAAGGTCAGGGCGGAGATGCAGCTCGAGCTCAAGCGGCTGCAGAACGAGGTCGGTATCACGTTCGTCGTGGTCACCCACGACCAGGAGGAGGCGATGTCGCTCGCCGACCGCATCGCGGTGATGCGCGGCGGCCGGGTCGAGCAGGTCGACGCCCCCGTGGACCTCTACGAACGGCCGCGCACGCCGTTCGTGGCCGATTTCGTCGGCGCCAACAACCTCTTCGAGGGCCGGGTGACCTGCGGGCGGTTCGAGGTGAGCGGGCTCGGTGTGCTGCCTGCGCCCGTCGACGGGCTCGAAGAGGGAGCCGGGGCACTGCTCGCGATCCGTCCGGAACGGGTCGGCCTCGCCCCGGTCTCCCCGGCCGCCCCGGAGGAGGGGGAGGCGGGCGTGCTGACGGGGACGGTCGTGGACGTGAGCTTCTACGGCGGCACCTCGCACGT
>BCRI01000146.1 GCA_001552515.1 Sphaerimonospora mesophila NBRC 14179 = JCM 3151 | reverse complement strand
ACCTCTGGATCAAGCGCTACGCCAGCGGGCGCGATCTCCGCCCCTTGAGGTGCAGCGCATCAACGTGCCCGAGCTGGTACGGCCCAGAGCCCCCTGCGGCGAGCAGAAAGCCCCGGGACGGACGCCAGACTGCACAGACGTCCGGGGTGGACGCTTGGTGCTGTGCGTGGGCTTGTTCCGGTGTAGAGGCTTGAGCTGCACCTTCGCCCGAGCCTTCCCCGTCTTCGGCGGCGCGAGCGTGGGCGAAGGTGTGGACGTGGGCGTGGGCGTGGAGGGCAGGCCGAGTGGTGTTGGTGAAGTCCACCAGTTCGGCGTGGAGTGCGCAGGCCGCTCTTCGGGTGAAGGTGAAAAGGTAGCCGACGGAGCTGTTTGAGCGGTCCCAGCTGCGCTGCAGCCAGACAGGAGCGCAGCGGCGAGCAGCATTGTCAGGACGGTTCGTGGAGTCATTCGAGGTGCTTTCTGTTCGGGGTGGCCGGGCCATATCCCAGCACCTTCCATCACAATCCGCTACCTCATTGCCACAATGTGCAACTATTGCTACTCGTGCATCGGTCGTGGCGCTTTGTGTATGAATCACGCGTCATCGACACCTACGGCTTCGCGATCGCCATGCCAGGCAAAGCGCATGCCACCGTGCAGCGCCGCCTGCAATCGCGAGATGTCCTCAAGGCCCTTGCCACGGCGCGGCATCCCAGGAACCCAGTCCTGTGCCACTGGCCGCGGAACATACGCGGAATGCTCACAGGATCGTTGTCCCAGGTGGGCGGTGATTACGGTCTCGCGAACAGCGAAAGGACCCCGAGGTGTCTCGGGGTCCTACTGTGAGGTGTAGGTCACGCCGCGAGCGCATCCAAGGGTTGGTGTGGGTGCTGGGCACGCTGGTGCTTGGACGGCTGGGCTTCGCGTACGGCTTCTCCCTCAAGGGAGCCGAACCGGCGAATGAGAACCTGGGCATGGTGTTGACCATGGCGCGCTCGGGCTCGAGGCGGAGCACCCGTCGTGAGTCTGCTCGCCGCCCTGGCGCTGAGCAACAAGGGCGCCACCTGTCGTGCTCGGCATGGTGCTCTTGGCCATCTTCGTGATGCGTCAGTATCAGAACGGCAGCAACCATGGGTGACAGGAAGACCCGCCGGTCTGCACGGCACCCCCAGAAAGGGCGCACGGCGTGCCCGGATGCTAGGAGACGGGGTAGGCGCGGACGGCGACTGGGCCCGATGGCCGCCGGACCGCCGTCAACGGGGGACCGGTTCGTCAGTCGGAGTGGCCGGGGCTGCCGCCACCGAGGCGGCCGATCACCTGGGCGAGTTGCTCGGCGTAGTGCTCGACCAGCTCAGGTGAGTTGCCGTCGGCGTCGAACAGGCCGCGGGCCAGCTGTGGGTAGACCACCAGGGCGTTCGCCGCGCTCATTCCGATGAGCAGCAACGCGGCCGGGTCGAACCGGTCGTCGAGCTCGCCCGCACGCTGGCGTTCGCGGATCAGCTCCACCTCGTGCCGGAGCCGGGCGTTGCGCTCCCGCGCCTCCTCGTCGTCCTCCCCGGCGTCGGCGAGACCTTCCCAGGCGAGGAGACGCCCGCCGAGCCGGGGGTCGACGCTCACCCGTACGTAGTGCTTGATCATCTCGGCGAAGTCCATGTCATCGGGGACCGTTTGCGCCTCGTAGCGCCGCCACCGCCGGCCGAGCTCCCGGTACAGGCCCTCCTTGCCGTCGAAGTAGTACGCGATGAGCTGCTGGTTCACGCCGGCGCGCGCGGCGATCTCGGACACCCGGGCCCCGGCGAAGCCCTTCGCGGAGAACTCCTCGATGGCGGCGTCCAGGATGCGCGCCTTGGTGCGCTCGGGGTCGCGCTGCCGCTCGTGCGGGGCCGGTGCCCGCCGCGCCGACCGCCGTCCCTTCGTGGCCCCGTTCTCTGCCTGGCGATCTGTGGTCATAGTCAACATTCTGCCATCCGTCCGCCGGACTTAATCATATGTTTGGTTGACAACGTCATGCAGACGAATGACACTGCTTATCAAGCATGCAGTTCCGTACCCCGATCGCTGAGGGAGACGACGAGATGACAGACGAGAAGACACGAGAACCGATGCGACCGGCCGGGCAGTACCGGGGGCGCTGGGCGGCGTTGGCCCTGCTGCTGACCGCGGTGTTCATGGACATGGTGGACAACCAGATCGTGAACATCGCGCTGCCGACCATCCAGCACGACCTGGGCGCCCAGCCCTCGGCGCTGCAGTGGACCGCCACCGGCTACACGCTGGCCTTCGCCCTCACTCTGATCACCGGCGGCCGGCTCGGCGACCGCTTCGGCCACCGCGCGCTGTTCGTGCTGGGCACGGCCGGCTTCGGCGTCGCCTCGCTCGCGGCCGGCACCGCGCCGGGCGTCGCGGTGCTGCTGGCCTCCCGCATCGGGCAGGGCGTGTTCGCCGGTCTGATGGTGCCGCAGGTGCTGGCGTTCATCCACACCGAGTTCTCCGAGGCCGAGCAGGGCAAAGCGATGGGGTTCTATGGCGTGACCTTCCCGCTCGGCGGCCTCGCCGGACCGCTGCTGGGCGGCCTGCTCACCGAGGCCGACCTGTTCGGCTGGCACTGGCGCACGATCTTCTTCATCAACGTGCCCATCGCCCTGGCCGCCGCCGTCGGCGCCGCGTTCGTCATGCCCGCGCCGCGCCGCGGGTACGGTACCGGCCGCGGCGGCACGGACGTGTTGAGCGCGATGGTGCTGGCCGCTGCGCTGCTCGCCGTGCTCTACCCGCTGGTCCAGGGGCGTGAGCTGGGCTGGCCGGCCTGGACGTTCCTGCTGATGATCGCCGCGCTGCCCCTCATCGCGCTGTTCGCCGCGCGGCAGCGGGCGCGGGAGCGGCGTGGCCGCGAGCCGCTGATCCGGCTCGGACTGTTCCGCAGCCGGGCCATGTCGGTTGGCAACCTCATCATGCTGATCTTCTACTGCGGGATGGGCGCGTTCTTCGTGCTGACGCTGCACCTGCAGAACGGGCTGGACTACTCGCCGATGAAGGCGGCCCTGACCATGCTGCCGGCGACCGTGGGGATCGTGGCCGGCAACGGCATCGGCATGCCGATGGCCCCGAGACTGGGCCGCAGGCTGCCCATGATCGGCCTGACGCTGCTGCTGGTCGGCACCGCCTCGATGATCGCCGTGGTGACGTGGTACGGAACCGGCCTCACCCCCTGGCAGCTGGCCGTTCCCGTCATCCTCTACGGTGCGGGCCTGGGCCTCGGCGCGTCATCGCTGATGCTGATCACACTCACCGGGGCGGGCGCGGCCGACAGCGGTGCGGCCTCCGGCGTGGTCAACACCGTCGTGCAACTCGGCGTGGCGGCGGGACCGGCCACCATCGGCACCGCCTTCTTCAGCAGTCTGACCATCGATGGTGACTTCGCCGCAGCCATGCGGACGAGCCTGCTCATCGGCCTCGCCCTCTTCGCCGTGGCACTGCTGGCCTGCTTCCTGCTCCCTCGCCCGGCACCGCCGCCCGTGCGGGCATCCCGGAAGTCGGCACCGACAGCCGATGACCGGTCGATCTAATCGACTGTTCTGGCAAAACGGCACGAACACCCATCAAAAGCAGCGTGAGGACTTGCCAAAACCAGCGGGAGCCGCCATCTGGACGTGATTCGGCTCACTAAGCTGCGTGGCCATGTCCACGCGTACGGATCCTCAGGAGATTCCCCTGCACGGCGGCGACGTCACCGAGGGAGTCGTACGGGTGGGGGACACCGTCCGGCGGCCGATGCGGGCGTCGTCGCCGTCGGTGCACGCGCTGCTGAGGCACCTGGAGGCGGCCGGATTCGACGGCGCCCCGCGGGTGCTTGGCATCGACGACCTCGGCAGGGAGGTCCTCACGTTCGTCGAGGGCAAGGTGCCGATGCGCCCGCTGCCCGACTATGCCGCCACCGACGAGACCCTCGTCGAGCTCGCCCGGCTGCTGCGGCGCTTCCACGACGCGGCCGCGTCGTTCACCCCGCCGCCGGGCGCGCTCTGGGAGATCGGCTCGGCCCCCGACGACGCGCCGGAGCTGATCGGCCACTGCGACGTCACCCCGGACAACGTCGTGTTCCGCGAGCCGCGGGCCGTGCCGGGAACGTCCGTACGGCCCGTGCCGTACGCGCTGATCGACTTCGACCTGGCCCGGCCCACGACGCGGCTGTTCGACGTGCTCACCACGTTGCGGCACTGGGCGCCCATCGACGACCCGATCGACCGTGATCCGCTGCTGCGGACGGCGGACGTGGGGGCGCGGCTGCGACTGTTCAGCGACACGTACGGCCTGGCCCGGCGCGACCGGCTGCGCCTGCTGGAGCTGGCCCGCGTCCGGTTCGACCGGTCGTACGGCCACATGCGGCAGAAGGCGCGGACGGTGGGCGGCGGCTGGGCCCGGATGTGGTCCAACGGCGCGGGCGAACGGATCAGGCGGGCGGCCGACTGGCTCGACGCCAACGAGGAGGCGCTGCGCGCCCACCTCGTCTGAAGCCCCCGGCCGGGCGTCGGCCGACGTAGGGGACAATTGCGGCCGTGATCAGAGAAGTCGTGATCAGAAGCAGGGCGACGGCGGCGGGCATCGCACTCGGCGCAGTGATCGACATGGTGGTGGGAGACCCCCGCCGCGGCCATCCCGTCGCCGTCTTCGGCGGCCGCGTCGCCGCCCTCGAAAAGCGGATATATCGCGACTCTCGTGCCTCCGGGGTCGCCTTCGCCACCGTATGCGTGGGCGCCGCCGCGGGCATCGGACTGGCCGCCGAGCGGCTGACCCGGTCGCGCCCCGCCGCCCGTACGGCCGTGACGGCAGCGGCGACCTGGGCCGTGCTCGGCGGCACGACCCTCGCCAGAGAGGGCGTCCACCTGTCCACCGCTCTGGAGGCGGGCGATCTGCGTGCCGCCCGCGAGCGGCTGCCGCACCTGTGCGGCCGCGACCCGTCGAGGCTGGACGCCGCGGAGATCGCCCGCGCGACGATCGAGTCGATCGCGGAGAACACCTCCGACGCGGTCGTCGCCCCGCTGCTGTGGGGCGCGGCCTTCGGCGTGCCCGGCCTGCTGGCCTACCGGGCGATCAACACGCTCGACGCCATGGTCGGCCACCGGTCGCCGCGCTATGAGAGGTTCGGGTGGGCGTCGGCCCGGCTCGACGACGCGGCCAACTTCCTGCCGGCCCGGCTGACCGGCCTGCTGACCGTGGCCCTGGCCGGCGTCGCGGCCAGGGGCGGCACGGTGTCCGGCTCCCGGCGCCGGGCCGCCGCCGTGCTCCGCCGCGACGGCCACCGCCATCCGAGCCCCAACTCCGGCCGGTGCGAGGCCGCCTTCGCCGGCGCACTCGGCGTACGGCTCGGCGGCGTGAACGACTACGGCGGCAGGGTGGAGCACCGCCCAGAGCTCGGCGACGGCCCGCCGCCGGGTGTGGCGGACATCCGCCGCTCCGTGCGGCTCGCCCGCGCCGTGTCGGTCACGGCCGTCGCCCTGGCGGCGGGCACCCTGGGGGTGGCGAGCCTGCTCGCCCGTGGCCGCAGGCGACGATGAGCGCCGAGGGCGGGCTCGGGCGGGGTGAGAGAGACGCGGCCGGGCTCCGGCGGATTGATAGATTCGACATCGTGGGCAGTTCCAATCGGGTCCTGCTGCTGTTCGACGGGGAGTGCGGTTTCTGCCAGTTGTGCGTGAACACCGGGCGGAGGCTGCTGCCGTACATGCCCGCGGTGCGCGCCTGGCAGTTCGTCGACCTCGCGGCGTTCGGGCTCACCCGTGAGCAGGCCGCCGCGTCCGTACAGCTCATCGGCCCGGACGGGCTGCGCGCCCACGGCGCGCGTGCGGTCGCGCTGATCCTGGCCCTGCAGCCGCTGACGAGGTGGCGTGCGGCCGGCCGGCTCATGCTCGCCCCGCCGCTGAGCTGGGCGGCCGAGGCGGGCTACCGGATGGTGTCCCGCTACCGCCGCCACCTCCCCGGTCGTCACACCCTCTCGCCGCACTGACGTCCCCGAAGATCGAGGCGTCCCCCGAAGATCAGGGCGCCCTTGAAGATCAGGGGATGAGCAGCAGCTTGCCGGTGGTGCGCCTGGCCTCCAGGTCGTCATGCGCGCGGCGCGCCTCGGCGAGCGGGTAGCGCTGCGAGACGTGCACCTTGAGCGCTCCCGACGCCACCCAGCCCAGCACGTCGCCCGCTCGCCACAGCAACTCGTCACGGTCGGCGATGTAGTGGGTGAGCGAGGGCCGGGTCAGGAAGACCGAACCGGCGGTGTTCAGCCGCTGCGGGTCGAGCGGCGGCACCGCTCCGCTGGCCCCGCCGTACAACGCGAGCATGCCGCGCGGGCGCAGCGACGCGAGCGAGCCGTCGAAGGTGGCGGCGCCGACCCCGTCGTAGACCACGTCGACGCCCGCGCCGGTGATCTTCTTCACCTCGTCGGCGAAGTTCTCGTAGCCGATCACCTCGTCGGCGCCGGCCTGCCTGGCGAGCTTCTCCTTCTCGGACGTGGAGACCGTACCGATCACCCGGGCGCCGCGCAGCTTGGCGATCTGCGTCAGCAGCAGCCCCATGCCGCCGGCCGCGGCGTGGACGAGCACGTGGTCGCCCTGCCGAATGGCATAGGTGGAGTGGGTCAGGTAGTGCGCGGTGAGGCCCTGGAGCAGTACGGCGGCCGCGAGGTCCGGCGACAGCCCTGCGGGCAGCACGATCGCCTTCTCGGCCGGGATCACGATCTTGGTGGCGTACGAGCCGAGCACCTGGGCCCAGCCGACGCGGTCGCCGACGACGACGTCGGTGACGCCCTCGCCCACGGCCGCGACCGTGCCGGCCCCCTCGGAGCCGGGGACGAACGGCACCGGCAGCGGATAGCGGCCCTCGCGATGGTAGACGTCGATGAAGTTCACCCCGCTCGCCGCCACGTCCACCAGCACCTCGCCCGGTCCGGGCACGGGGTCGGGGAGTTCGGCGGGCTCCAGCGCGGCGGATCCGCCGGGGGTGTTGACGACGATGGCACGCATGGTGCGACTCCTGTCTGCGGTGTCTGCGGCGTTCTCTTCCTGCCAGTCCCCAAACCCACCGCCCTCACGCGTTGTTCCCCGCCTCCCCGGAGAGGCTCGCGGCAGGGGGACGTACGGCGTCACGCGGGGTGGGGCGGAGGCTGCGGCCCAGGTCGGTACGCATCGTGGTCGCGGCGTCGAGCACGTAGTTCTGCCGCACCCGCCAGGGCGCGCGCGGCCCCTGCCTGGGGAAGTCGCCGACGGAGCGCTTGATATAGCCCGAGGTCAGGTCCAGCAGCGGGCGCTCTTCGAGTTCGCGGTCGGGGTGCGGCACGACCGCGGCGTAATCGTGCCGGTCCATCCACCTGAGCACTTTGCAGACCAGACGCGAGGTCAGGTCGGCGCGCAGCGTCCAGGAGGCGTTGGTGTATCCGACGCAGATCGCGAGGTTCGGGATGCCCGTCAGCATCGCGCCACGCCACACGAACTGCTCGGGCAGCGCCACCTCGACCCCGTCGACGGTCGGCGCCACGCCGCCGAATGCCTGCAGGCGCAGTCCGGTCGCGGTCACGATGACATCGGCATCGAGCACGCGTCCGGATTTCAGGCGGATCCCCTCGGGGACGAAGCGATCGACGTGGTCGGTGACCACCTCGACGCGGCCCGACCGCACCGCCCGGAACAGATCCCCGTCGGGGACGGCGCACACACGCTGGTCCCAGACGTCGTACGGCGGCGTGAAGTGGTCGGCGACCAGACGCCGGTCGGCGAGGGCCCGCGCCGCCCGCCCGGTCAGGAGCCTGCGCGCCGCCCCGGGAAAGCGGCGGCACCACTGGTAGGAGATGGTGCTGAAGGCGATGTTCTTCGTACGGACGAGCCGATGGGCGAGCCGCTGAGGCAGCCTTCTGCGGCACCAGTCGGCGAACCCGTCCCGCCCGGGGAGCGAGGCGATCCAGGTGGGGGTGCGCTGCAGCATGGTGACGTGGGCGGCCCGCTCCGCCATGGCCGGGACGATCGTCACGGCGGTGGCGCCGGAGCCGATGACGATCACCCGCTTGCCGGTGTGATCGAGGTCGCGCGGCCAGAACTGCGGATGCGCGACGGTCCCGGCGAAGTCCTCGACGCCGGGGAATCCGGGGTCATATCCCCGGTCGTAGTCGTAGTAGCCGGTGCACGAGTAGAGGAAGCCGCAGGTGACCGTGTGCCGCGAGACCCCCTCGGCGCCGCGCCGCTCGACGGTCAGGGTCCACGTGGCGGTGGTGGTGTCGAAGTCGGCGCCGACCACTCTGCTGGAGAAACGGATCTTCCGCTCGATGCCGGACTCGGCCGCCGTCTCGCGGATGTAGGACAGGATCGTCTCACCGTCGGCCAGCGCCTTCGTCCCGTGCCACGGCTTGAACGGGTATCCGAGGGTGAACATGTCGGAGTCGGAACGGACACCCGGATATCGGAACAGGTCCCACGTGCCGCCGATCGACTCGCGGGCCTCGAGGATCGCGTACGTCTTCCCCGGGCACTCCGTCTGCAGACGGTACGCCGCACCGATCCCGGAGAGGCCCGCGCCCACGATGACCACGTCGAAGTGCCGGGCGTCGCCGTGCCGCGGCCTGGTTTCGTGACCCATGTCGTTCATGCCCCTGAGTTTCCGTCGCGAAGTCGTCCCATGCGACGCGAGCGTCTCACGGATGAGACCCGCCGACGCGGCGGGGTGAGCCGGGCCGGGGACGGGGGAGGAACCGTTTCCCGATGCGTTCGTTATCCGGATAGCGTCCCTCGTCTCGCGGATAGCGGGGTGTGACGCCGTCTCCTACGCTCCAATGCAGACAGGTCTTTCCGTACGCGTGAATCCCTGTACTCGGGAGGGTCACGGCAGGGAAACCGAGGGGGTCTCCCGCCGGTGACCGAGGAGCACAGCATGATGAACTGCCCGACCATTGACGGCTCGGCCGCCGTCATCACGGCACCGTCGTTCAAGAACATGTACACCTGTGAACTGCCGCACTTCCCCGAGGGAGTCGGCGCCGTACGCCGCCGCGCGCAGGGCGTGCTGACGGCCTGGGGGATGCCCGCCGCTGCCGCCCGGGAGGCGGTGCTGGTGATCTCCGACCTGGTCACCGACTCCGTCACGAACGGCCTGCCGCCGGCCGAGCTGCGGCTCTGCCTGCGCCGGGACGGCGTACGGACCGTGGTCCGCGTCGAGGTCGCCGAGACCGAGAGGGTGCCGGCGCCCGTGTGGCCGGGCGTCATCTCCCGGCGTGACGTGCTCGGCTGCGGCAGCGCCGTGATCAAGGCACTGGCCGTTCGCTACGGCACCGACAGCCGTTCCGGAGTGATCACCCGCTGGGCGGAACTGCCGGCCTTCTGACCGCCGGAGGGTCAGTCGCGCAACGTCTGCGAGGGGGTCTCGCCGAAGCGCTGCCGGTAGGCGAGGGAGAACCGGCCGAGGTGGACGAATCCCCAGCGGAAGGCGATGTCGGTGACGGTCGTGGTGCCCGGGGCGCCCGCGGTCAGCTCGGCGCGCACGTGGTCCAGGCGCACGTCCCGCAGGTAGGCCATCGGCGTGGTCTCCAGATGGCGGCGGAACCCCTCCTGCAGTGCTCGCACGCCCACGCCCACCGCCTCGGCGATGTCCTCCACCGTGAGCGGTTCGGCGGCGTGCCCTTCGATCAGCTCCATGGCCCGTTTCACGGCGGGCGGCGCGACCCGGGGCTGATCCCCGAGCAGGGCGGTGGTGTAGTTGTTGGGCTGGGCCAGCAGCAGCTGCGTCATCAGCAGCCCCTCGAGCTGGCTGACGGCCAGCGGCTGGCTCAGCATGGCGCCGTCCGACTCCGCCTCCTGCCGCAGCAGGCCGACGACCGACATCCAGGACCGGCAGGCGGCCCGGTTCAGGTCCATGCCCAGGGAGAAGTCGAGCGGCTCGTGCACCTCACGGCCGATCATCCGGCTGAGGTGGGATTCGAGGGCGGCGCGGTCGAATCGCGTGATGAGCTGCGGAGTCCCGGCCGCCCACCGCAGGGTCAGCTGCTCGGTCGGTGACAGCACGGAGGCGACATCGGCGGTGGAGACGATCCGCTCCCGGCCGTGGGACACCTCCGCTGCCCCGGACAGCGGGATCATGACGAGAAAGCAGCTCTCCCACGGGCTCGGGGTGATCAACACCTCCGCTCCGTAATCGAGGGCGCACAGGCCGATCCGGTCGAGGTCCATCGCGTTCATGCGGGCGTCGAGCCTGGCCCCGCGCTCCGCCAAGCGCAGACCGAATGCGGGGAGGGTGCCCGTGACCAATGTGCGGGCGTCGTCGACCTCATACGTATGGAACCGCTCATAACCGGCGAGCGGGAGCGTTTGAGCGGCCACGTCCACCTCCTTAGGGATCGCGCGGCCCGGATGGCATTGCATCCCGGGGGCGGCGGCCGTTGGGTTCACTCCGGACGCGGTTTCAATTTCGCATGATAGGCGGAGCCGGTAAGCCGACGCCGACCCTGATGAACCTGCTGTTGTCCATGATGCCGCTGTGCCCCAGAGGTGTTCATCCGACTCCCAGCGCCGCGCCGGATGAATTCCAAATCTTGGCGAAGAACGATCGCCCATTCTTTTATGGGGCGGCACCGCGGTCTCCGGCGGAGATCCTTGCAGGAGCCTTCGGAGACGGGGTCAGCCGCGCAGCGTTTCCGAGGGGGTTTCGCCGAAGCGTTGGCGGTAGGCGAGGGAGAACCGGCCGAGGTGGACGAATCCCCAGCGGAAGGCGATGTCCGTGACCGTGGTGGCGCCCGGGGCGCCGATGGTCAGCTCGGCGCGCACGCGTTCCAGGCGCACGTCCCGCAGGTAGGCCAGCGGCGTGGTCTCCAGGTGGCGGCGGAATCCCTCCTGCAGTGCCCGCACGCCGATGCCCACGGCCTCGGCGATGTCCTCCACCGTGAGCGGTTCTGCGGCGTGTCCCTCGATCAGCTCCATGGCACGTTTCACGGCGGGCGGCGCGATCCTCGGCTGCTCTCCGAGCAGGGCGGAGGTGTAGTTGTTGGGCTGGGCCAGCAGCAGCTGCGTCATCAGCAGGCTCTCCAACTGCTTGAGGGCCAGCGGCCGGGTCAGTATGTCGCCACCGCTCTCCGCCTCCCGCCGCAGCAGGTCAACGATCGACAGCCAGGACTGGGACATGGGCTGGGCCAGATCCATGCCCAGTGAGAAGACGATGGGGCGGTGCGGATGCCGCCCCAGCATCTGACCCAGGTGGGTCTCCATGGCGGAACGATCTACCCGTGCGATGAGCTGCGGACTCCCGGCCGCGAACCGCATGGACAGATCCTCCGTCGGCGACAGCACGGAGGCGATCTCTGGCGTCGACACGATCTGCTCCCGGCTGAGGGACACCTCCACAACGCCGGCCAGCGAGACCGCGACGAGAAAACAGCTCCCCCACGCGCCAGGCGTTATCGACGCCTCCGTCCCGTAGTCGATGGAGAAAAGGCCGGTCCGGTCGAACGTCACCGCGTTCATCCGAGCGTTGAGACGAGCAGCGCGGTTCGTCAGGCGCAGGCAGTAGGGAGCGAACGCCTCCCCGATATGCGCGCGGGCCTCATCGAGGTCCTGCGTGTGGAACCGCTCATACGCGGCGAGCGGTAGCGATTGAGCGGTCATGTCCACCTCCATCAGGGGGCTCCGTCCGGGCGGCCCGCATCGAGCGGATGACCGAATTGCCTGTCTACCCAGACCTGGGCGCAACTCGCAGGGCAGCGGAATGTCCGCGTACGGCGTCGCGCTCGTCGTCGGCGTGGTCGGGCGCGGCCAGCCGGCGCGCCGCGTCGACGATCGATGCGAGCACGGTCTCGGCCTGCTCGGGGTCGTAGTCGAGGTGCTTGCGCTTGGCCACGCCGTACGTGTTCAGCAGGACGTGCTCGTCGGGAACCACATCGTGGCGTTTCAACGTGGCGCGCACGCACATCAGGGGACAGCCGTCCAGGGCCAGGATCGGCCGCCCCGAGGTGGCCACCCGCACGAGGGAGGGCACGTCTCCGCCGACCCCGGCGATGCACGACATCTCCGCCAGTCCCATGCGGTCGAGGCGCAGCGCCAGATCGTTGGCCATCTGCGCGGCGCTGGAACAGCCTGAGCAGGAGTAGACGAGGGGGAGGCTCGCTCGGTTCGGCCGCGCCATGATGCGTCCTTTCCTCGGACGGCAGGTCGCCTCGATGCTGGCATTCCGCCGCCTCCCGGGCATCGGACCTTCGTCACCGATGACCAGGACGTACGACCTCTGTGGGAAAGCCTTCCACTGCGCCGACTGAAACCTCTGCCGTGGGCGAGATCGCCGAGTGAGCCGCCCGGTCGAGCATGCCCTGAAGATGCCGACCGCGGCACAGCGGCAGACCCCGACCCCGTGTCTCTCTGAAGTCCTCGCCCCTCAGGAGGCCCTGCCTCTTCAGGGGGTGCTTGCCCTTCTCTTTATCGGGGAGGGGGTCTTGGCGTTGGCGTTGGTGACGGTTCTCTCCGACTCAAGAGGCCATACGCCACGTGTGCCGGCGCGAGAGGGGCCGGTGTAGGTGAATTCCCAGCGGTCGGGGCCGGTCTGGCGGAGTTCATATCGGTCGGGGTGTCGGTAGCGGTCGCGGTTGTGGTGCTGGCACATGGGGCCGAGTCTGGCCAGGTCGGTGTGGCCACCTTCGCTCCAGTTGTCGATGTGGTCGACTTGGCACATGCTCGCGGGGAGGGGGCAGCCTTTCACCATGCAGGTGTCGTAGCGGGCGGCGATGGCGCGGCGTTGGGCGGGGGTGGCCAGGCGGGTCTTGCGGCCCATGTCCAGGACCTGCCCCTGGGCGTTCATGACCAGGCGGATGAGGGTGGAGGTGCGGGCCAGGCGGTGGATGTCGGTGATGGGCAGCAGGTGTCCGGTGGACAGCAGCAGCCCGGGCAGGGTGCGCAGCACCGACCGCCACCGCCAGTCCCCGATCCCGGAGCCGCCGTTCCCGGCGTCCGTACCCCCGAGGTCCACGCCCCCAAGGCCCTTGTCCTGGTGGTTCATGCCTCCGACGTCCGTATCCCCGAAGTCCGTGCCTCCGAGGTCCGTGCCTCCGAGGTCCGTGCCTCCGAGGTCCGTGCCTCCGAGGTCCGTGCCTCCGAGGTCCGTGCCTCCGAGATCCGTATCCCCGAAGTCCGTGCCTCCGAGATCCGTATCCCCGAAGTCCGTGCCTCCGAGGTCCGTGTCCCCGAAGTCCACGCGCCCACGGTTCCTGTCCCCGAGATCCCTACCCTCGTGGTCTGTGTGTCCGTGGTCGGTGGGCTGATCGGCTCGACCAGGGCGAGCGGTCCCGCCGGGATCGCCCTGACCTGGATCGTCCTGACCGGGATTGCTCCCGCTGGGATCACCTCTGCCGAGATTGCTTCTATCGGGGTCGCTCCTACGGGGTTCGTCCCCGCTGGGGCCGTCTCCACGGGCGGTGCTGGGAGTACTCGGGTCTGGCTCGATCTCCCGTGGTGGGCTCTGCCGGTTGTCTTCTCCCTGACCGGCGGCGGGGGCGGTGACGGGATCGGGGGTGCGGCTTTCGCTGGAGTTCTCGGGGCTCTGGCCGCGGGTGAGAACCTCGCCTGGATCGGCGCACCCTTGGCCGTCCCTGCGGCCAGACCGAGGAAAGGATCCCGGAGCGGATTCGGGAGTGGGGTCAGGACCGAGGTCCGCGTCGGCGTCCTCGCGGGGTCCCGGGCCGCTCCCCGTGCCGGTTTCACACTCCGGGCTGTCGTTCCGGACGGCGCCACCAGACGTGATGTCTTCGGGCACGGTGTCTTCGGGCGTGGCATCGCCAGGTGTGGTGTTGTCGTCAGGGGCGGAGTCCCCCGGGGGAGCGGTGTGGTGGGTGGGGTCGTCGGGCAGGGACTCGGCGTTGACGATCACCAGTAGTTCGGCGGTGATCTGCTGTTCCAGCAGTGCGATCAGTGCGTCGGCGTTGCGGACCCGTAGCGGCCGGTCATCGCCCTGGGTCTTCGGTTTGGCGTAGGCGTCCAGCAGGGCCCGTAGCCGGGCGGCGGCCTCTCGCGGTAGGCGGAACTCTCCCTCCACACCACCCGTTTCGGTCTCTCGCAGCAGCAGGAACCGGGCGTCGTAGTCGACCTCGGCGTCCTTGATCTCTCCGTCGGGGTCCAGCACCGCCCGCAGATACCGCCCCGCTTTGGCGATCTCCTGCGGCCCGGCGGAATCGGCCAGTTCCACAAGGATCGTCTCGGCCTTGGCCGCGTCCTCATCGCTGAGCCCGGTGGTGGCCGCGCAGATCGCCGCCACCACGGCCTCGGTCAGGTTCCCGGCGGCGTACCGCCGGCGGACTTCGGGCAGGCGCGCCAGCTCGATGCCCAGGGCGACGGTGCGGTTGGCGTTGCGGCGGCTCATCCCACACACCGACCGCAGCCAGGTCTTGGTCGAGGCATGCCCGTGTTCACGGGCGGCCCCGGCGGCATGTACCCGTGCGACGCGCTCCGCGATCGCCGCCTCCAGCCGATCCCGCGCGAACGCCAACTCCTCCACCTGCGCCAGACACACCTGCGGCGCATCTGGGACCGCCGTCACCGCCAACGCCAGCGCAGCCTCCCGGACCTGGCTCACCAGCGGCCACGACGCCCCCTCACCACCACCCCCGGCCTGGGCGCCCCCGTCCGCGGGGTGGGTGGCTCCATCACTCGCGTGATCACTCTCGCGGCCAGACGAAGCGTCACCCGCATCCGCATCGCCAGGTGTGTGATCACCGGCGTGCCCGGTCCCATGGTCAGCGGCGGGGCCGGACACATCATGACCGGCCGCAGGGTCGGCTGCGGGAACACTCACGCTGCCGCTGCCCACGTCGCCTTCACGACGGTCACCTGGGCGCACACCGCTCGAATCCACACCGCTCGAAACCACACCGCCCGGCAGCGCCGCGTTCGGGAGTGCGGCGTTCGCGGACGCACCGGGGACGGCGGCAAGCCAGTCGGGCCAGTCAGACCAGTCGGGCCGGTCAGACCAGTCGGGCCGGTCAGACCACGGCATGCGGCCCGCAGACCCGCCCCTGCCAGGGGCGGCAGCACGGGCCTGCGCCTCGGCCTTCACGCCGGCCCACCACTGCGGACCCAGCAAGGGCTCGGAATGGGAAACCGGAAGGGCTGGATCGAGTCGATCCGCAGGCTTCGTCTCCCGTGCCGCCGGACTCACCGATCCCCTCCCCTCCGACATCCACTTCCCCTTCGACATCCACTATTTCGAACGCCTGTCGCAATTCTTTCACCGGCAACTCGGCAAAGGCAATAGCCTCATCCAAGAAATTCAATGAAATTACGAGAAGTAAATACCTGGTCGTGCGCTATCTACTAAATGCCGCATGAGTTGCGTTCGCCCCAATTTTGGCAGCCCGTACCGGCGGGCACCGGCGCGCTAATTGAACTTAGTCACCAATGTCCAAATCGGGCAAACGGTGGAACCTCCCTGCCGTATGGGTGACCGATGTTCTCAGTAATCGACGTTGGAGGGTGCTCGGCTCGGCAGATGCGACCGCGATGGCGTCGCCACAGGTGGCGGTTGGCGAGCAGCACCGATGTTGAAACCCCGCGACATCGCATCTGGCAAGGACCGCCAGGCGCGCACAAATGTGAAGGTTCGGCGCAGATCGTTGATTAACAGGAAGGAGGGCCACTAA
>BCRI01000145.1 GCA_001552515.1 Sphaerimonospora mesophila NBRC 14179 = JCM 3151 | reverse complement strand
GGATCTGACCATCATCTCGGACGAGATCTACCGCGACCTCGTGCACGATCCGGAGGCGGACTTCCTCAGCCCGGCGGACGTCGCTCCAGAACGCACCGTCATCACGACCGGGCTGAGCAAGAGCCTCGCCCTGGGCGGCTGGCGGATCGGCGTCGCGCGACTGCCCGAGCAGGACCGGCGGGAGAGCGGCCGCCTGGACGGACCCGACCTGCGCGAACGGCTGCTGGGAGTGGCGAGCGAGATCTGGTCGAGCCCCGCGGCGCCGGTGCAGCACGCCGCGGCGTACGCCTTCGGCGAGCCGGCGGAGCTCGTCCGGCACATCGCCGACAGCCGGAGGTTGCACGGCATCGTGGCCCGCGCGGTCGCCGAGCGCTTCGCGAAGGCGGGGGCGCGGGTGGACGACCCTCAGGGGGGCTTCTACCTCTATCCGGAAATGACGGTCTTCACCGGGTCGGCGGAGTTCGCGAGCGTGCTGCTCGAACGGCACGGCGTCGCCGTACTGCCGGGAACGGCCTTCGGGGACGCCCCGGAAACGCCACGGGTGCGCGTCGCCACAAGCCAGTTGTACGGCGAGTCCGACGAGCAGCGCACGGCCGCGCTCAACGCGGAGGATCCGCTCGGACTGCCCTGGATCGCGGCCTCCCTGGGACGCCTGGAAGAGGCCCTGCGCCGCGTCTGACCGATCCACGGATCTCCGGCGGAATATTCACCTGAACTCCAGCCGATCCGCACCTCGTCACGGCACCTGTGACCTGCGGTTTCACGCACGTAACCGGACGTTGGCCCAGGCTGCCGCAAGATGTCGCCCGTCAGTGCGCACAGGGAGGTTTCGCAGGCCTCATCATTTGCTCATGCCCGCTTTTGTCACCCTGTCCGGGCGCCTCGTGCGCCTGGAACCGCTCAGCCTCGCGGCGCTTGACGATCTTGTCGCCGCGGCGAGTGAAGACCGTTCCAGTTACGCCTTCACCCGCGTTCCCGGATGCCGGGAAGAGATGGCCTCCTATGTGGAGGCCGCCATGGCTGAGCAGGCGGAGGGCCGCACCTTGCCCTTCGCCATCCGGTGGCTGCACACCGACCGCGTGGTCGGTGCCACCCGTCTGATGCACCTGGAGTACTGGCAGGGCCCCATGCCCTGGCCGCCGGGGACGAAAGGCGTGGTGGGCGAGGTCCCGTCCGTGGCAGACATCGGTTACACCTGGCTGGCCAAGTCGGCTCAGGGCACCGGGGTCAACCGGGAGAGCAAGTTCCTGCTGCTCTCCCTCGCCTTCGAGACCTGGCAGGTTCACCGGATCACCCTTAAGGCAGACGTACGCAACACGCGATCCCGGGCCGCCATCGAGGCCCTCGGCGCGCACCTGGACGGTGTGCGACGAGCGGACAGCCGAGGCGCCGACGACACGGTCCGAGATACGGCGTACTACTCGATTTTGCGCCATGAGTGGCCCGCCGTGCGCGAGCGTCTTCGCGCCCGGCTGGGCCTCGTAGAGGCGGCGTAGTCACGCCGCCGGACATATTCCGACCGCATGCACACGAGAAAGGAATCGGCGCGGCCCGAGGGCCGCGCCGGTTTGCGGCAGGAGCGGCGGCCGGCCGATCAGGCCTGGTAGCCGTACTCCTCGTCGTAGGCGTTGTACAGCTCACGCCAGCTGGCGCAGCTGCTCGGGAAGCGGCTGTGCAGCCCGATCTGACAGACCCTCACCTGGACCTTCGCCACGTCGTGGCGCCAGAAGCCGAACGACTTGGCATGACCCGCCCCGCACTGCTTGTACGACTTGAAGTCGGCGGACCAGCGGTGGCCGTCCCAGCCCCGGGTCCGGAACTGGACGAAGGCGCACTTGCCGCCGCGGCGGTAGGTGCGGTGGTCGAGGTCCCACAGCTTGCCGGTGACGCGTACGCGGTTCGACTCCTCGTCGTGGTACCGGACGTCGATGGAGCCACGCGCAGCGGCGAGGCGGTTGCGGGACCGGTAGGTGCCCCACCAGTCGCGGTAGTCCGAGTCGGACGGCGAGAACGAGGTGGTCGAGGCGGTGGCGGTGGTGCCGGCGGTGGTCGAGGCGCCGGCGGCGCTCGCTGCGGCCGGTACGCCGACGGCGACGGCGGCGGTCACGGCGGTCAGCGCGAGGAGGTTGCGGACAGAGCGTCGCATTTCTGTTCTCCCCTGTTTGAGGACGATCCCCGGTGCTTCCGGAGGTTGCACCCCAGTGATAGACCCGCCCGTTTGCAACCCGCTTTCAACGCGCCTGACGCCGGCTCGCCTCGACGGCATCACCTATTGGACAAAGCGATCCGGGATCTATCATTTCATTCGGAAAAAGTTCTAACGGGAGATAAGGGCAAATGCCTGGTGACGCCGCCGAGCAAGGCCTGCGCTTCGCCGTGCTGGGACCCGTCCTGGCCTGGCGTGACGGCGTCGAGATCGACCTCGGGACGCCGCTGCAACGTTCCATCATCGCCATGCTGCTGCTTCGGGAGGGACGGGCGGTCACCCCGGGCGAGGTGATCGACGCGGTCTGGGGGGAGGAGGCGCCGCCCCGGGCGCTGGGCGCGCTGCGCACGTACGTCTCCCGCCTGCGGACGGTGCTGGAACCCGGCCGGTCCCCGAGGACACCGCCCGAGGTGCTCAGGTCGGTCGGCAGCGGCTACGCGCTGCGGCTCGATTCCGGCCGGCTCGACCTCGGCGTCTTCGAGCGGACCTGCGCCGCGGCCGATGCGGCCCGCAGGAACGGCGGGCTCGAGGAGGCGTCGGGTCTCCTGCGCGGCGCCCTCGGCCTGTGGTCGGGCGAGCCGCTCGGCGGCGCGGTCGGACCGTACGCGGAAAACCAGCGCGACCGGCTCGCGGAACGCCGGATCGGCACCGTCGAGGCGCTGATGACGCTCGACCTGGAGCTCGGCAGGCATGCCGAGGTCATTCACGAACTGATCTCGCTCACCGCCGAGCACCCACTGCGTGAACGGCTGCGCGCCCAGCTCATGCTGGCGTACTACCGGTGCGGACGGCAGGCCGAGGCCCTGTCGGTCTTCGCCGAGACCCGGCGGGTGCTCGTCGACGAGCTCGGCATCGAGCCCGGCCCCGAGCTGACCGATCTGCACCACCGCATCCTCGCCGCCGATCCCGCGCTCGCCCTCCCGCCCGCGACGTCCGTGCTCACGCGGGACCGCGAGCCGGTACGGCCCGAGGCCGCCGGAGGGACCGACGGGGACGGCGCCGTACCGGTCGTCGAGATGCCGAAGCCCGCCCAGCTCCCGGCCGCCGTAGCCGACTTCACCGGCCGCGTCGGGGCGGTGCGGCGGCTGCTCACGCTGCTCGGCGGCGGTGACGGCCCGGACATCGCGGAGGAGGACGTCCGCGGTGGTGGGCAGAGCGAGGGCATGCCGATCGCGGCGATGTCGGGCATAGGCGGCGTCGGCAAGACCACGCTCGCCGTTCACGTGGCCCACCTCGCCGAGGACCTGTTCCCCGACGGCCAGCTCTACGCCGACCTGCGCGGGTACGGCAGCGAGCCGATGCAGCCGGACACCGCGCTCGGCGCCTTCCTGCGCGCCCTCGGCATCCCGGCCGACGTCATCCCCGAAGGCCTGGCCGAGCGGTCCGCGCTCTTCCGGTCGATGCTCGCCGACCGGCGCATGCTCGTACTGCTCGACAACGCCCGCGACGCCGAGCAGGTCGAGCAGCTGCTCCCCGGCTCGGCCGGCTGCGCGGCGATCATCACCAGCCGGGGGAAGCTGGCCGATCTGCCCGCCGCCCGGCTCATCGATCTCGACGTCATGGAGCCGGAAGAGGCGCTGTCGCTGTTCGCGGCGGTCGCCGGGCCCGAGCGGGTCGCCGCCGAGCACGCCGCGGCCATGGACGTCGTCGCCGCGTGCGGATTCCTGCCGCTGGCGGTCCGCATCGTGGCCGCCCGGCTCGCCGCCCGCCCCTCCTGGACGGTCGCCTCGCTCGTCCCCCGCCTGGCCGACGAGCGCCGCAGGCTCGACGAGATGAAGATCGGCAATCTCGCGGTCTCCGCGACCTTCTCCCTCGGCTACGGCCAGTTGGAGGCACGCCAGGCACGGGCGTTCCGCCTGCTGTCGCTGTCGACGGGGTCGGACATCTCGGTTCCGGCCGCCTCGGCCGTCCTCGATCTCGGCCTGGCGGAGGCCGAGGACCTGATGGAGTCGCTCGTCGACGCCAGCCTGCTGGAGGCGCCGGCGCCGGGCCGATACCGCTTCCACGACCTGCTGAAGCTCTTCGCCCGCCGCCGCTGCGAGGACACCGACGAGCCGGCCGAGCGCGTGCTCGCCATGCGACGGCTGCTCGGGTTCTATCTCGCCTCGGCCAGGTCGGCCCATCGCCTCGCGTACGAGGGCAGCGCGATCGCCGACAACCTGGCGGACGGCTGCGTGACGGACATCGTGACCGGCCACCGGCACTCCTTCACCTCGACAGACGAGTCGGTCGCCTGGCTGTCGGTCGAGGCCGAGAACATGTTCGCCGCCACCGCCCAGGCCGCCGCCTCGCCGGCTGAAGGCCGGCACGAGGATCTTCTCCCCGCGGCGAACCTGCTGCTCGCGATGGAACCGCTGGTGGAGTCGGGGACCAACCAGCGGGAGTTCGAACAGCGTGCCGGGGCCGTACTCGCCGCCGCCGCCCGCATCGGCGACCGGCGCGCGGAACTGCGCTGCCGCTACGTGCTCGGCCGGGTGCTCTTCGGCGCCAACCGGCTGGCCGAGGCGGAACGGCACTTCCTCGCCGCGCGGGCGCTCGCGCTGGAGACGGGTGACCGCATCGTGCTCGGCGAGACGTGCAACGCGCTCGCCGTCGTCGCCGGGCGGCGGCGCCGCCACACCGAGGCCCTGGAGTGGTTCGACCGGGCCACCGAGGTCTACCGGGAGACCGGCAACCCGGCGGGGCAGGCCCTGGCGCTGAGCTACTCGGCCCGCGACCACCTCGGCCTCGGGAACGTCGACGCGGCGATCGCCGTGTCCGAGCACGGGCTGGCCATGTTCACGGAGATCGGCAGCGGTGCGGGGCTCGCCAGGGCGCGCTACCACCTGGGCATCGTGCTGTCCACCGTCGGCCGCCTCAACGAGGCCGTCGTGCACCACGCCGAGTGCCTCGACTTCTTCCGGGCCGGCAAACAGCGGGTGTGGGAACAACGGGTCTGCTACCGGCTCGCCGCGACCTTCATCGCCGCCGGGCGGTTCACCGAGGCCGCCCGGCACGCCGAGCAGGCACTGACCGTGAGCCGCGAGATCACCCATCCGTACGGCGAGGCCCAGTCGCTGGCCGCGCTCGGCAAGGCCCTGCACGGCATGGGGGAGACCCACCGCGGCAGGGAGTCCCTGACCAGGGCCCTGGACATCTTCACCAGACTCGGCTCGCCCGAGGCCGACGACATCCGGGCACTCCTCCGGGAATTCGACCAGATCGAGACCTGAGCCGCCGCCCGGTCTCTCCGGCAGCCCCGCGCCACCGGTCCGTCACCAGGTCCGTCACCCGGTCCCCGCACCGGACCCGTCACCGCACCCTGCCCACCAGACCGCCTGGCCTGGCACCCGTGCCCATGGCCACCGCGCCGCCGGCCCCTGTAACGGCGGCGGGAGTGTGGGCGTCCGGCCGGCCACCGGCCACCACCCGGCTGTAGGGGGCCCGGTTCTCCGAGCACCGGATGGCGGCCGACCGCCTCGTCCTGTGACCGGCCGGACCAGGTCGTGTCTGACAAGTCATGCCCTGTCAGGCACTCCCCGGGTGGCCCGGATCCTGAAACCCCCAGTCTCGGACCCGGGCCCGACAACAGCATCGGACGGGCCGTTCAAGGGCCGTTCAACGTTCGATCAATGCGTGGTTGCAACCCGGAAGAATCCCTCGGCGACCAGCGTGCGGAGCTCGTCGGGCGCCCGGCCCAGCAGGTCGGACGCGTCCTGTCCGGTGAGCTCGGCGATCGCGGCCAGCAGCGGACGCGCCGGGATCTCGCCATCGCATACCCCGGCGAGCGCCGCCTCCACCGTGCCCACGGTCGAGGTACGGCACAGCCCCCGGGTCTGCCGCAGCACGATACGCGAGGGATCGTCGGCGCCGGGCGGCCCGACCCGCTCCTCGACCACCCCGTCGGCGACGGCCAGCGGCGTGTCCAGCAGTTCCTCGTCCGTCATCGCATACGCGGCCTTCATCGCGCGCAGCACATCCGGGACGTGCGCCCCCACGGGAGACTCGATCCGCTGCCGCAGTTCCTCCACCCGGACCACCGGATTCCGCGAGCCCGAGTCGTGCAGCGCGATCCAGCCGAATCCCACGCCGGTGACGCACATCGACTCCAGCCACGTCAGCCACTCGTCGTAGCGCTCCCGATAGGCGGACGTGCCCTGCTCGGCCGAGTCGCGCAGCCACAGTTCGACGTACTCCGCCGGATCCTGGACATCGCGTTGTACGGCCCAGCCGTCGCAACCGGTCTCCGCCAGCCAGCCGCCCACCCTGTCCTGCCAGTCCTCACCCCGGACGTGCAGCCAGTTGGCCAGGAACCGGGCGTGGCCGCCCTGGCTCAGGTGGCCGGGCGCCCGGCGGATCAGGTCCCGGCAGAACTCGTCGCCCCGGAAGCCGGACTCCCGGTACGCGTACCGGGAGGCGGGTGAGATCACGAACGGCGGGTTGGACACCACGAGGTCGAACCGCTCACCGGCCACCGGGTCGTACATCGACCCCTCCCGTGCGTCGACCCGCCGGCTCGGCACGCCCGACAGCTCCCAGCTCAGCCGGGCCAGGCGCAGTGCCCTCGGGTTGACGTCGGTCGCGACGATCCGATCGGCCCGGTCGGCCAGGTGGAGCACCTGCACGCCGCAGCCGGTGCCCAGATCGAGGGCGCGCCCCACCGGCTCGGTCCACGCGAGCCGGGCGAGATTGGCCGAGGCGCCACCCGCCCCGACGACGTGGTCGGCCCGCAGCGCCGGATCTCCGGGACGGACCTTGCGATCGGAGACCACCCAGGCGGCGCCGTCCGAGCCGTACGGGCCCGCCGATCCGGAAGAGACGGGCCAGGGCCGAAGATTGACGGTGGCCTGCACGGTGTCGCCGACCCGGGCCAGCAACCCGGCGTCGATGAGATCATGCAGTGGCAGGTCCGGCGCCGCCGCGCTGACCGGGACGCCCAGCCACCACAGCCGGATGAACACGGCGAGCGGATCGCCCTCGCGGGTAGCCCGCAGGGCCGGCACGATCTCCTCGCGCGCCAGCGCGGTCGCGGCCATGTCGCCCAGCCGGTCCCGTACGCCGTCGATCGTGTACCCGATCTCGAGAAACCTGTCACGAAGCCGGAGTGCCAGCTCGGAAGGGACATCCACGGAGAAGAATCTATCGCGGGTGGCGGGTCCCACCCTGTGTTCCGAGGGTCAGGCGGGTGTGGCCTGCGGCATGCGGAGGCTGTGCCAGGCGGCCTCGCCGAGTTCGCGGATCTCCTCGTCCGAGGGCTGATGCGCGCCGGCGAACCACAGACGGCACATCTCCTGCGCGGGGCCGAGCCAGAGCACGTAGCACATGGTCGGCGGGACGGGGCGGAGCACGTCGTTCTTGACGTGCGGACGCCACCAGTCCGCCACCTGGCGGAAGAAGTTGCGCCGCGACTCCGCGACCTCCGGACCGCCGGGCTCGTTGCGGCGCGGCGGGCGCTCGCTTATCAGCAGCCGGGCCCGCTCGGGATATTCACCGCACCAGGCCATGTGCAGCCCGACGATGGCCCCGATTCCGGCACGCGCGTCGTCATGCCGCACGAGCTCCCGCACGAAGGCGTCCTGATACATCCCCAGCGTCTCGGTATAGAGCACCCCGAAGACGTGCTCTTTGCTGGTGAAGTGGTGGTAGAAGCTCCCGACACTGACGCCGCTCTCCTGCCTGAGGCTGGCGAGCGTCGTGGCCGAGACACCGTTCTGGCTGAACCGGCGCAGCGCCCCTTCGATGATCCGGGCCCGGCCGTCCCGGCCGTTCTTCGCGCTCTTCACGGTCTCCACAACTTCAATGGTGACGCAACAGAACCTTATTCTGCAAATATGACCGGGATTTTAAGAATGATAACAGCGCGTGCTCACGAATACATGATCTCATCTCGTCCCCGAGGTCCCTTTCCTGGGCGTACGGCACCGCCCGGCCCGCGCCGACCACCCGCCATACCGGGAGACGGCGGGCGGGAGCACGACCACCCGGTGGGCTGCCTACGCTGGTTCACGTGTACCGCTTCCTCGTCACCCCGCGCTGGGTCGGGCTCCACCTGCTCGTGCTCGCGCTGATTCCGGCCTTCTTCTTCCTTGGGAAATGGCAGTACGGGAGGTTCGAGGAGCGGTCAGCGCAGAGCACCCGGATCACCGCCAACCTGAAAGAGCCGGCGGTGCCGATCGAACGCCTCGACGCAGTCGGCGCAACCGTCCCCCAGGCGGTGCGGTACCGCTCGGTCACCGTCACCGGACGCTACGACCCCGCGCGCGAGGTCGTCGTACGGCGCCGCACGCAGAACAGCAGGGTGGGCTTCTACGTGGTGACCCCGCTCGTCACGGACCGGGGCGCGGTGCTGGTGAACCGCGGCTGGGTGCCGCCCGGCGCGACCGCCGACGCGCACCCGCCGGTCCCCGCGCCACCCGGCGGTGAGGTGACGGTCACCGGCCGCCTGCGGCCCGCCGAGTCGACGGAGAGCACCGGCATCAGGCTCCGCGACGGCCTGCCCCCCGGCCAGGTGCTGCTGATCGACACCGCGGAGATCGGCAAGGGTCTGCCGTACGGGCTCTTCGGAGGGTTCGTGGAGCTGACCGGACAGGAGCCGGCTGCCGGGGAGGCGCCCGACCCGGTGCCCGCGCCCGACGTCGGCGGTGGCGGCGGCCTCAACCTGGCCTACGCCGTACAGTGGTGGATCTTCATCGGGGTGGCGGTCGGCGGCTGGGCGCTGCTCATCCGCAGAGAAGCCCGTGACCTGCGGGCCACGGGGTCGGAAAGCGCGGCAAAAGCTTCAGTTTAGGGGTTTTACCGGCCGTTGGCATCGCGTGGTGAGCGAACGGATACCAACCGGAGACCTCGCAGCTTGTTCGGTGTGACCCCTTGGCCGTACGGTTACCAGTGTGACGACGCCGCTGCATCCCGACCCAGAGCCGAGGCGGCGGGACTACGTGATCATATCGGTCGACGATCACCTGATCGAGCCGGCCGATCTATTCGACGACCGCCTGCCCGAGAAGTACAAGGACCACGCGCCCAAGGTCGTGGAGACCGAGGCGGGCCATCAGGTGTGGCGATATGGCGGGGCCACCTACCCGTGTGCCGGACTGGACGTGGGCGCGGGCCTGCCAAAGGAGCAGTGGACGCTCGACCCGGTGCGCTTCGAGGAGATGCGGCCGGGCTGCCACGACATCGAAGCCAGGATCGCCGACATGGACCGTGCCGGAATCTGGGCGGCCCTGTGTTTCCCCGGCATGCTGGCCAACCAGGCGGGCGTGCTGTTCGCCAGGACCCGTGACCAGGACCTCGGCCTCGCCCTGGTCCGGGCCTGGAACGACTGGCACGTCGACGTGTGGGCGGGCACCTATCCCGAGCGCATGATCGCGCTACAGATCCCCTGGCTGCGCGACCCCGACGTCGCGGCCAAGGAGATCAGGGCCAACGCCTCACGCGGATTCAAGGCCGTGGTCTTCCCCGAGTTTCCGACGAGACTGCGGCTGCCGTCCATCCACAGCCGCCACTGGGATCCGTTCTTCGCCGCCTGCGAGGAGACCGGCACGGTCGTCTGCCTGCATACGGGCGCGTCCTCGTGGGCTCCGGTGCCGTCGCCGGACACTCCGATCGAGGCGATAACGACGCTGATCCCGGCGAGCGCGATGTTCGCGTGCGCCGACTGGCTGTGGTCGGGAGTCGCGCTGCGCTTCCCCGCGCTGCGCATCCTGATCGTCGAGGGTGGTGTGGGCTGGCTGCCGATGCTCGCCGACCGCGCCGACTACGCCCTCGACCACCTGGTGGCCGACGAGTCCCACTGGGACGGCGGCCTCAAGCCGAGCGAGGTGCTGCGGCGGAACTTCTACTTCGGCACCCTGGACGACAGCGCGCTCAGTGCCGTACGGATGGCCGTCGGCATGGAGCACGTGCTGCTGGAGAGCGGATATCCGCGCGCTGAGTCCACCTGGCCGGACACCCAGCGCACGGTGGCACGCAACCTCGGCAGCCTGCCGCCCGCCGACATCGCGCGGGTCGCGTACGGCAACGCCGCCCGTCTGTTCGGGCATCCGCTGCCGTCGCGTGCCTGGCTGCGGATGGAGCAGCTCTAGTTCGCATGGGGTGGGGGCGGGTCCTGCCGCTCCCACTCCACATATCGGCCGCTCTCGCCGAGGAGCGCCGTCACCAGCCAGAGGAACACCCCGAAATCGTCCACCACGCCGATCCCGAGCAGGAACTCGGGGATGGCGTCGATCGGCGAGACGATGTACGCCAGGGCCGCGCCGAACATCGCCACCTTGCCCCTGGTGAGGCCGTGGTAGTCACCGCGCAGCGCGGCGCGCAGCATCCGGGGCATCGCCTTGATCCGGTTGCCGACGCCGGGCGAACCGGGCTGGGACACCTCACGGTACGCACGCCACGTCGCCGCCGCCCGTCCCCCTTTGGCCGCCTTCGCCATGAGCACACCTCCACCGGTAACGTGCCCTTTTTGCCCTCCCGTTAACGTACGGCGGGTTCCCGTCGGTTCCTGCCCAGGTCGTGTAACGGACACCGCCGAGGAAGACACTAATCGGTTCGTTCCGGTCGCTGCGCCGGGAGGAAGCTCCGGTCCGCTGCCAGGCCCCGCCGAGCGGGGCCCGGCATGCGGTCCTAGCTCCCTGCTATCCCGCCGACCCGCTAAGTGGCGGTCTCCAGCTGGGCGCCGATCCGGATCAGCAGGTCCTCCCGCCCCGCGGCGGCCACGAACTGGACGCCGACCGGCAGGCCTGCGGCCGTACGGCCTGCGGGAAGCGAGATCGCGGGCTGACCGGTGGAGTTGAACGGCGCGGTGAAGGCCGCGGCGAGCCCGGCCCGCTCCAGCGCCAGATAGACGTCGTCGTCGGAGATCCAGCCGAGCGGGAAGGGGGCGACGGCGAGCGTCGGCGTGAGCAGCAGGTCGAATCCCGAGGCCGTTGAATCCGGGGCCGCGTAATCCGGTGTGGTGGAATGCGGTGCGGTGGAATGCGGGGCGGTGGAATGCGGCGTCCACCAGTGCGCCATCCGCCGGCGATACCCGTTGAGCATGCCCAGCGCGGCCAGGTAGTCGGTGGCGGACATGCGCCGACCGGCCTCGGCCACCAGCCGGTTGTGCGGCTCCAGCTCCGCCGGCTCAACCGGCCTGCCCCGCAGCGCCGCGATGGTCTCCAGCTCGGCGGCCACGTTCGCACTGATGATCGCGCTGTGGTACATGGGGAAATCCGGATCGGCCAGGGCCTCGGGGTGGGCCGGCACGACCTCGTGCCCAAGCGATTCCAGCAGGGCAGCCGTCCTCGTCACGGCCGCGGTCACCTCGGCGTCCTCCGGCACTTCGCCGCGCGGATGGACGGTGACGAAACCGATCCGCATCCGCCCGGGGTCGGCGCCGGCCTCCTCGGCCAGGGGCCGCCGCCACGCCGGCGCGGCGTAGGGGTCGCCCGGCATCGGCTCCGAGAGCAGGTCGAGCAGCGCCGCGGTGTCCCGTACGGTCCTGGTGAGCACACCCGTGGTCGAGAGCCCGCCCCACGACTCGGCCAGCGAGGGTCCGAGGCTGCCCCGGCCCCGGGTCGGCTTCAACCCGACCAGTCCGCACATGCTCGCCGGGATGCGGATCGACCCACCGCCATCGCTCGCCGTCGCCACCGGGACCATCCCGGCCGCCACGGCCGCGGCCGAGCCGCCGCTGGAACCACCGGCGGAATAGTCCGGGTCGTACGGGTTCCTGGTCGGTCCGTACGCCAACGGCTCGGTCGTGATCGTGGTCGCCAGCTCGGGGACGTTGGTCCGGCCCAGGATCACGAACCCGGCGCGGCGCAGCACCGAGGTGCCGTGGAAGTCGTGGTCGGCCACCACGCCGTCAAGGATCTTCGATCCCGCACCGTACGGATCTCCGGCCGACTCCCAGCCGATGTCCTTGAGCAGGATCGGCACGCCGCGGAAGGGCGCGTCCTCGGGGATGTCGTCGATCTCGGCCAGGGCCCGCTCGAACCGCCGGTGGATCACCGCGTTGAGCTCGCCGTCGAGGGCCTCGATGCGGGCGATCGCCGCCAAGGCCGGCTCGCGGGGGGATACCACCCCGTTCCGTACGGCCTCCGCCTGGCCGACCGCATCCAGCGAGAGCAACTCGTCGACGTCCACAATGCCGTCCTTTCCGAGGGGTGACCTTCATGAGGGCGGGCCGCAAGATCTAACAAATCGTCCCGGCGAATCGGAAACCGGGCTCGTTGACCGGACCCTGGCGAATTCAAAGCCCAGGAATCGGATCAGACCCGACTGAACTCGCCATACGGCGTGAACCACGGCGATCCGTCCGCCGCAGGATACCGGACGGTCACGGACCCTCCAGATGATCGATATGCGGCGGCAAATTCCGCCGTTCGACAGGGATGACCGATCGCCGATGGTGGGATTGATCACCCTGTCACGATCCCCGAGCTGCTCCCCCTCAAGAAGGACAAGGAATGATCGACCGGGGAACACATGCATTTGCACCCATCATGGTGGGGGCGGACCTGGATGACCGTCGTCGTTCTGGTCGCCCTGCCCATGCAGAAAGACATATCGGACCACCTGTCAGGCGTCGCCTCTCCGCTGCCGATGGCACGGCAGATCACGGTGACGCGCGAGATCCCTACGGCACACGAGATCCCGGCCGCACAGGAACTCCCCGCGGCACAGGAACTCCGGGCGGCGCACGAGATCCCCGCGATACAGGAACTCCGGGCGCCGCACGAGATCCCGATGGCACGGGAGAGCGCCGTGGCGCACGAGATCCTGGCGGCGGTCGAAATCCTGGCGGTGGCCCAGATCCCGGTGGCGGGCAAGCCGACACCGAGCCGGCCCGCACCCGACGAACCGATATCAGACGATCCGATGCCCGAAGACGGCGAAGTCGAGGAGACAGGAGTGGCGGAGTCCGAAGCGGACGCGCCGGAACTGGATGCGGCGGCGCAGGTGACGCTGGAACTCCCAACGGGGGGAATCCCCCTCGCCGGCACATTCACCGCCAAGGTCGTGACCTGGGACGCCTCGGCCGCCGCCATGCGACTGAACCAGCAGGATGCCGCACAACATTTGGCCGAGGCCGGGCTGAAATGGACGTCCACCGGACGCTGCACCGACCGGCGCAAATCATCGTGCACGTCGCTGGACTCCATCAGGTACGGCACGCTCATGCGGCTGATCGACCTCAGGCGCGCCAGCGGTTGCGAGATCACGATCACGGGCGGCACCGAGACCGGTCACGCCAACGGACGCTACAGCCACAGCAACGGCTACAAGGTCGACATCGCCCACAACAAGTGCATCGATACCTACATCAGGGGGAAATTCCGCCGGCTGAAAAGCCGGGGCGACGGCTCGACGCTCTACCGTCCGCCCTCCGACTCGGCGATGTCCTCAGCCTCGGCCGTCTACGCCGATGAGCGCACCCACTGGGACATCCTCTTCCTCTAACCCCCCCACCCAAACCCCCACATCCCACACCACCCCCATCACCCCCCCAACCACCTCCCGTGATCTTGCGAATACTCGCACGGTGGCCGTACAGGCTGGGCGAACACACGTCGTGATCTTGCAGTTTCTCGCAAAGGGCATGCCCTACCTGGGAGAACACCATCCGTGATCTTGCACTCGACATCGACGGCGAAGTGCAAGATCACGAACGATATAACCGCAGTTCAGGGCCACTCTCTGCGATTATCTGCAAGATCAAAAAGGGAACCGGCCTGGTCAGGACCCCATCCCGCGAGAATTCGCAAGATCACGGGATGGGGTGTGGATGGGGTGTGGGTGGCCGGTGGGGTCAGGCGAACTCGGCGGCGATCAGCTCGGCGATCTCGGCGGCGTTGAGGGCCGCGCCCTTGCGCAGGTTGTCGCCGCAGACGAAGAGGTCGAGCGTGTTCGGGAAGTCCAGCGCCTGGCGGACCCGCCCCACGTAGGTGGGATCGGTGCCCACGACGTCGATCGGCATCGGGTAGACGCCGGCGGCCGGGTCGTCCATGAGGATCACCGTCGGCGCCGCCTCCAGGACGCGGTGCGCGTCCGCCACCGTGATCTCCCGCTCGAAGGTCGCGTGTACGGCCAGCGAGTGGGTGGTCACGACCGGGACCCGGACGCAGGTCGCCGAGACCTTGAGGTCCGGAATGCCGAGGATCTTGCGCGACTCGTTGCGGAGCTTGAGCTCCTCCGACGCCCAGCCGTCGTCCTTGAGCGAGCCGGCCCACGGCACCACGTTGAACGCGATCGGCGCGGGGAACGGCGACTCGACGTCGCCGAGCTTGTTCTGGAGGACCTTGCGCACGTCTCCGGCCGCCTGGCCGACACTCCGGTCACCCGCCAGCGCCTCGACCTCGTCGTACAGCCGTGCCGGACCGGCCACACCGGCGCCCGAGACCGCCTGGTAGGAGGCCACGACCAGCTCGCGCAGGCCGTACTCCTCGTGCAGGGCGCCCATGGCGGCCATCATCGACAGCGTGGTGCAGTTCGGCGTCGCGATGATGCCGAGCGGCCGGTCGCGTGCGTCGCCGGGGTTGACCTCCGGCACCACCAGCGGCACCTCGGGGTTCATCCGGAACGTGCCCGACTTGTCGATCACGATCGCGCCGCGCCCGGCGGCGATCGGCACCCATTCGGCGGAAACCTCGTCGGGGACGTCGAAGATGGCGATGTCGACGCCGTCGAACACCTCGGCGGTCAACGCCTGGACGACCACGTCCTCGCCGCGGACCTGCAGGACCTTTCCGGCCGATCGGGCGGAGGCGACCAGGCGGATCTCGCCGTAGACGTCCTCGCGGCCGCTGATGATCTCACGCATCACGGTGCCGACGGCACCGGTCGCGCCGACGAGGGCGAGGGTGGGCTTGCGGCTCATCGTCCGGTACCTCCGTACACGACCGCCTCGACCTGGTCGGCGTCGAGGTCGAAAGCACGGTGCGCGGCGGCGACCGCGGTGTCCACGTCGTCCAGGTCCACGATCACCGAGATGCGGATCTCCGAGGTGGAGATCATTTCGATGTTCACGCCGGCGTCGGCCAGCGCGCCGAAGAACTTCGCCGTGACCCCGGGGTGCGACCGCATCCCCGCCCCGATCAGGGAGACCTTGCCGATCTGGTCGTCGTACAGCAGCGACTCGAAGGCCACCTGGCTCTGGATCTTCTTCAGCGCGGTGAGCGCCGCCTGGCTGTCGCCGCCCGGGAGCGTGAACGAGATGTCCGTACGGCTGGTCGCCGCTGCCGACACGTTCTGGACGATCATGTCGATGTTGATCTCAGCGTCGGCCAGAGTTCTGAAGATGGCGGCAGCCTCGCCGACCTTGTCGGGCACCCCGACCACAGTGATCTTGGCCTCGCTCCGGTCGTGGGCGACTCCGGAGATGATGGGCTGCTCCATCTGGGTTCCTTCGGTATTGGGATCGGACACGACCCACGTGCCTTGCCTGGTGCTGAACGAGCTTCTGACGTGGATCGGCAGACGGAACCTACGGGCGTACTCCACGCAGCGCAAATGGAGGATCTTGGCCCCGCACGCGGCCATCTCCATCGCCTCGTCGTAGGAGATACGAGGGATCTGCTGTGCCGTCGGCACGATGCGGGGATCGGCGGTGAATATGCCGTCCACATCGGTGTAGATCTCGCAGACGTCCGCCTTGAGCGCGGCGGCGAGCGCGACGGCCGTGGTGTCGGATCCTCCCCGACCCAGCGTCGTTATGTCCCTGGTGTTCTGGGAGACGCCCTGGAATCCCGCCACGATCGCGATCTGTCCGGCGTCCAGCGCCTCGCGAATGCGGCCGGGCGTCACATCGATGATGCGTGCCTTGCCATGGGTGGAGTCGGTGATGACCCCGGCCTGGGAACCGGTGAAGCTGCGCGCCTCGTGACCCAGGTTGGCGATG
>BCRI01000144.1 GCA_001552515.1 Sphaerimonospora mesophila NBRC 14179 = JCM 3151 | reverse complement strand
CCTCCGCATGTGCATGTCACCGCGCCGACCGACTCCGCCGCCACGATGGACCACGCCCATCGCACTCGACGGAGGCGCCTGCGATGCGCACACCTGCCTTGCGGGCCACGCCCGCGACCGCGGGCCACCCTGTACGCCCCTGAAGCCGGGGAAAGCTAAACCGTGCCCGACAAACCGTGTCCGGCAAACCGTGCCCTGCTGCGCGCGGCCCAGACGGCGCATCCGCCACCCCGCGGAAACTCCTCGCATTCTCGGAATCTCCGCCGGGCCCCGGCGCCGTCACCCGTAGGCTCCGCTATGGGATCCTCCGGGTGAGGCTTCCACCTGGACCCGCGCTCGCGCCGGGCGGCATCTGCCGGACACTCCCTAGGCGCGGGAACGGCCGCGGATTCCGGCCACGATCGAGACGCCGATGACCGCCAGCACCACCTGCATGACCAGCTCGATCCAGTCGATGCCTGGCGTGGTCGACACACCCATGACCTGGGCGAGAGCGGTTCCGATCAGCGCGGCGACGATGCCGACCACGATCGTCAGAATCCAGCCGATCGGCTGCCGGCCCGGTAGGAAGAGACGCCCGAGAGCACCGATGATCGCACCGATGATGATGGCGCCGAAAATCGTACCGATTGTCATATCGACCTCCCCTTGAGGGTGACCCTTTCACTCTCGAAGGGAGGGATACCCCATCTCCGGAAAACATGCGTCCAGCAAACGAAAAAGAGAGGCGTGGCTCGTTTCCACGACCGGTTCACCACGCCCGTCCCATGCGCTCTCCCGGGCTATCCGGGCCTCTCACGCATCGCCTTCACCCACCACACGGAGGCCGACCGGCTCACTTGAGGACGATGGCGGTCGCGATCGCCGCGATGCCCTCGCCCCGGCCGGTGAGACCGAGACCGTCGGTGGTGGTGGCGCTGACGCTCACCGGCGCGCCGACCGCGGCCCCCAGCGCCTTCTCCGCCTCCGCACGGCGCGGGGCCAGCTTGGGGCGGTTTCCGATGATCTGGACCGCCACGTTGCCGATCTCGAAACCGGCCGCCCGCACCTGTCGTACGGTCTCCTCGAGCAGGGCGACACCGGACGCGCCCGCCCAGCGCGGGTCGGCGGTGCCGAACAGCCCGCCGAGGTCTCCGAGCCCCGCCGCCGACAGCAGCGCGTCGCAGCACGCGTGGGCCGCGGCGTCGCCGTCCGAGTGCCCGGCGAGCCCGGTCTCCCCGGGCCAGTGCAGCCCCGCGAGGTAGAGCTCCCTACCTGATGCGAAAGGGTGGACGTCGACTCCGACGCCCACCCTTGGCGATGTCATGTTCAGGAGTTCAGCACCTCGTCGAGCAGGGCCTCCGCCTTGTCCTCGTTGGTCTTCTCCGCGAGGGCGAGCTCACTGACGAGGATCTGCCGCGCCTTGGCCAGCATCCGCTTCTCGCCGGCGGACAGGCCACGCTCCTTGTCCCGGCGCCACAGGTCGCGGACGACCTCGGCCACCTTGTTGACGTCGCCCGACGCGAGCTTCTCGAGGTTGGCCTTATAGCGGCGAGACCAGTTGGTGGGCTCCTCCGTGTGCGGCATGCGCAGCACGTCGAAAACGCGCTCGAGTCCTTCTTGGCCGACGACGTCGCGCACACCGACGAGCTCGGCATTTTCCGCTGGCACCTGTACGGTAAGGTCGCCCTTGTCGACCTTCAGCACCAAATAGGTCTTTTCCTCACCCTTGATGGTTCGGGTCGTGATGGCCTCGATCCGAGCAGCCCCATGGTGGGGGTAGACGACAGTGTCGCCGACCTGGAAAGTCATGTGACGAGTACCCCTTCCGCTGTACTCCAGGGTACCACGCGGCTACCGCCTCCCGGAACAGTGAAAGGAACATAACTGCAGGTCAAAGCCTCGTTTTAGGACTTGACAAGCCGTCGACTCTATGAATGGGCATTTCCGACATACGGGGTGACCTGCGCTGGTGCGGGTTTCCGCCGCCCCGGGAGCCGCCGTCGAACCGGTCAGCGGCGCGGATAAGGTGATTGCTGCCCCATACACGCCCGTACCAAGGAGACCTCGAACCGTGACCAGCAGCAGCCGCCGCAGGGTGATCGCCGTTGCCGCGCTCCTCGCCGCCATCCCTGCACTGGCCGCGTGTGGCGCCGGTTTCGACGCCAACACCAACATGCCCTACTCGCCCACCGAAGCGGGCGTACTCATCGAGAACACCGGCTCGGGCATGAGCTACGGCAAGAACGGCGTCATGATCAGCCAGGCGTTCGTCCTCGGCCCGGACTCGGGTCAGCAGATCGCCGCCGGAGGCTCCGCGCCGGTCTACCTCACGCTCGTCAGCCACAACAAGAACCCGGACTCCCTCACCTCGATCACGGCGAACGAGCAGCAGGCCGTCCGCGTCAACGTTCCCAACCCGATCGAGGTGCAGCCGGGCACGCTGGTCAAGACGCCCGGCGTCACCGTCGAGGGGCTCACGCAGCCGCTGCGCGGCGGCGAGACCCTGCAGCTCACCCTGCAGTTCAAGAACGCCGGGGCCATCGCGCTCGACGTGCCGGTGATCACCAGGAGCCGCGAGTTCGCCTCGCTCCCGCCGGCCCCTCAGCCGTCCGCCTCGCCGTCCGAGACGCCGATGCCGGCCGAGTCCCCGGCGCCGTCCGGGTCGCCGAGCCCGGACACCACGCCGGAGACCCCGGACCAGGACCTCAACGAGCAGACCTGAGATGACCGGCGTCCGGTCGCGGTACGGCACGGCCGTACCGCGACCGGGACCGGGACCGGGAGTCAGTCCTCTATCGGGTCGAACTTGTAGCCGAGACCGCGGACGGTGAGGATGCAGCGGGGATTGGCCGGGTCCGCCTCGACCTTCGCGCGCAGGCGTTTCACATGGACGTCCAGTGTCTTGGTGTCGCCAACGTAGTCGGCGCCCCAGACCCGGTCGATGAGCTGGCCACGGGTCAGCACCCGCCCGACGTTGCGCAGCAGCACCTCGAGCAGTTCGAACTCCTTGAGCGGCAGCTGCACCTGCCGCCCGCGCACGGCCACGACGTGCCGGTCCACGTCCATGCGGACGGGCCCGGCGGCGAGCACCGCCGACTGCGGCTCCTCGATGTCGCCGCGGCGCCGCAGCACAGCGCGGATGCGGGCCACCAGCTCCCTGGACGAGAACGGTTTGGTGACGTAGTCGTCGGCCCCGAGCTCCAGGCCCACCACCTTGTCGATCTCGCTGTCCTTCGCGGTCAGCATGATCACCGGGACGTTCGACCGCTGCCGCAGTGCCCGGCACACCTCGGTCCCGGGCAGGCCGGGCAGCATCAGGTCGAGCAGGACGATGTCGGCCCCGGAACGGTCGAAGGCCTCCAGCGCGTCCGGGCCGGTCGCCGCCACGGCGACCTCGAACCCTTCCTTCCTGAGCATGTACGACAGAGCGTCGGAGAACGACTCCTCGTCCTCCACGACGAGAACACGCGTCACTTGGCGGCCTCCAGGGGGGTGATCGTACGTCGAGGGGCGGTCGCCGTACTCGCTGAATCGGCCGCCTGACCGTCCTCGAAAGCGGGCAGGCGGAGGGTGAAGGTCGATCCGGAGCCCTCCTTGCTCCACACGCTGACCTCGCCGCCGTGTGCGACGGCCACATGCTTGACGATCGCGAGGCCGAGCCCGGTCCCGCCAGTGGCGCGGGAGCGGGCGGGGTCGGCCCGGAAGAACCTCTCGAAGATGCGCTCCTGGGCGTACTCCGGGATGCCGATGCCCTGGTCGCTGACGCTCACCTCGATCGCGCCCCGCACCGTCCGCGCGCTCACCACCACACGGGTGTGCTCCGGGCTGTAGGCGATGGCGTTGTCGATCAGGTTGCGCAGGGCCGTGACCAGAAGCTCGTCGTCGCCCCAGGCCACCAGATCCTCGGCGCCGCCCGTCACCAGCGTGATGTCCTTGGCCGATGCCTTGGTGTTGCATCGGTCGACGGCGTCGTGGACGGCCTCGTCGATCGGCACCGGTCCGGGAGTCGGGATCGGCTCGCCACCCTGGATCCGGGAGAGGGTGATCAGGTCTTGGACGAGGTAGGTCAGGCGGGCCGCCTCGTGCTGCATCCGGCCGGCGAAGCGCTTCACGGCCTCGGGCTCATCCGCCGCGCCCTGTACGGTCTCGGCGAGCAGACTCAGCGCGCCGACCGGGGTCTTCAGCTCGTGGCTCACGTTGGCCACGAAGTCCCGGCGTACGGCCTCGACCCGCTGCCGCTCGGTCTGGTCCTCCGCGAGGACGAGCACCAGACCGTGCGCGCCCAGCGGGGCCACCCGTACGGCGAACGTCGTCGACTCCTGCCCGAACTTGTGCCCGGCCGTCTCGATCTCGCTCTCGCGGATCTCGCCGTCCCTGCGCACCTTCCTGGCCAGCGCGAGCAATTCGGCCGCCATGAGGGAGTCTCCGTGCACCAGGCCGAAGGCCCGTGCCGCCGAGCTCGCGCGCAGCACGCGGTCCTCCCGGTCCAGGACGACGGCCGAGGACGGCAGCACGGCGAGGACCGACGCGACGCCGGGCGGCAGCGTGTCGGCGGGCCGTACGGACGTTCCGGACGTCTCGGTGTTCGCCTGCCGGCGGATCGCGAGCATCACGACCGAGCCGGCGACGAATCCGCCCATCGCCGCGAGGCTCGCCAGCAACTCGTTCACGTTAAGAATGCTAGGCGGCGATTCCGGCCCTTCGCCCTGCCGTACCGGGTATGACCAGGACTTTCCGGCAAAGTTCACCCAACGGTCGATATTCGTTCATGGGCACCCGATTAGCTGATCGCATGCGCGACGCCTACCACGAAGAGCTGGAAGCCCTCACCGGCCGCCTGGTGGAGATGACCCGGCTGGTCCGTACGGCCATGTCACAGGCCACCACGGCGCTCCTGGACGCCGATCTGGGGCTGGCCGAGACCGTCATCGCCCAGGACGACCGGGTCGACCTGCTGCACGCCGAGATCGAGGCCTCGATCTACGAGCTGATGGCCACCCAGCAGCCCGTCGCCGTCGACCTGCGCACGGTCGTGACCTCGCTGCGCATGGCGGCGGACCTGGAGCGGATGGGCGACCACGCCGGGCACATCGCCAAGATCGCACGGATGCGCCACCCCGAGTCCGCGATCCCGCCGGGGTTGCGCGGCACGATCGTCGAGATGGGCGCCATCGCGGAGAACCTGATCACCAAGGCCGCCGACTGCGTCGTGTCGCGAGACATCCGGCTCGCGCGGGAACTGGAGAAGGACGACGACGACATGGACCGGCTGCACCGGCGGCTGTTCCGCGTCCTGCTCGCCAAGGACTGGGACCACGGCATCGAGACCGCGATCGACGTCACCCTGGCCGGCCGCTACTACGAGCGCTATGCCGACCATGCCGTACGGGTCGCCCGCGACGTGGTCTATCTGGTCACCGGCGGCCGGGACATGGACGCCGCCGCCACCCCACCCGCCCCATTCCCGTGATCTTGCGAAAACTCGCAGACACACCTGCCGACCTGCGCAGCAACAGTTTTCGATCTTGCAAAAACTCGCAGACGTGCCCGCCGACCAGGCCGAACACCCTCCGTGATCTTTCGTGCAAGATCACGGAGGGTGAAACCGCAGCTCAGCCATGCCGTACGCGAGTTTCTGCAAGATCACGAACGGAAGTCGCGCAGGCCATCGACCATCCTTGCGAGAATTCGCAAGATCACGGTCGGTTACTTCTTGCCCTGGTTGGCGACCGCCTCGATGGCGGCGGCGGCCGCCTCGGGGTCGAGGTACTCGCCCTTGCCGACGGGGCGGAAGTCGGCGTCCAGCTCGTAGCGCAGCGGGATGCCGGTCGGGATGTTCAGCCCCGCGATCTCCGCGTCGCCGATGCCCTCCAGGTGCTTGACGAGCGCACGCAGCGAGTTGCCGTGCGCCACCACGAGCACCGTACGGCCGGCCGCGAGGTCCGGCACGATCTCGTCGTACCAGTACGGCAGCATGCGCTCCACGACGTCCTTCAGGCACTCGGTCCTGGGCAGCAGCTCCGGCGGCAGCGTGCCGTACCGGCGGTCGCCGTACTGGGAGTATTCGTCGTCGTCGGCGATCGGCGGCGGCGGGACGTCGTAGGACCGGCGCCACAGCATGAACTGCTCGTCGCCGAACTCGGCGCGGGTCTGGGCCTTGTCCTTGCCCTGCAGCGCGCCGTAGTGCCGCTCGTTCAGCCGCCAGGACCGGCGTACCGGCAGCCACAGCAGGTCGGCCGCCTCGAGGGCGAGGTTCGCCGTCTTGATCGCCCGGGTGAGCACCGAGGTGTGCACCACATCGGGGCGGATGCCCGTCTCGTCGAGGAGCCGCCCGCCCCGCCGTGCCTCCTCCTCACCGGTCGGCGAGAGTGTGACGTCCACCCAGCCGGTGAACAGACCCTTGAGATTCCATTCGCTCTCGCCGTGCCGCAGCAGCACCAAAGTCGCCATGCGGCCAATCCTACTTTCACCCCGTCGGCTCACGGTGTCAGGAGTCGATCACCCGGGCGAAGGGCCGGAGATTGGCCAGCGACTCGCCCCGCTTGACCCGCCACTCCCACTCCCGCCGGATCGAGGAGGCGAAGCCGAGCTCCAGCGCGCGGTCGAACGACTCGTCGGAGTAGGTCAGGACACAGCCGAGGATCCGGTCGATCTCCTCCTCGGTCACCGCGCCGAGCGGCAGCCTGCCCACCAGGTGCACGTCTCCGATCGGGTCGACGGCGAAGTGCACGCCGTACATCGACCCGTTCTTGAGCAGCAACCACCGGTAGAACTCGGCGTGGTTCTCGTCCGGCCGGCGGCAGAAGAACGCCTCCACGCTGAGCGCCTGGTCGCCGACGACGAGCCAGGTCAGCGTGGCGAGCTTGTGCTGGCCCGGCAACTTGACCAGGAACGCCCCGGGCCTGGGCCGCTCGTAGGACAGCTCCGCCGACCGCAGCGCGGCCTCGATGACGTTCTCGGGGTCCGCGTCCGGGGAGTCGCGGCCATCCTGGTCCGGTCTCATGGCTCCAGCCTACGAGTTGACCGCGACGGGCATCCGGTGGAGTTGGGCCAGCGCGCCCGCGTAGACCTCCACCAGCCGCGCCGCCGTGGCCGACCAGCCGAAGGCCGTCGCGTGTCGTACGGCGTTGCCGGACAGCTCGTCGAGCAGCGACGGGTGCCGCACGAGGCGGCCGAGCACCCGGGCCCAGTCGCCGGGGTCGTGGGTGTCGACGAGCACGCCGGAGACGCCGTCCTTGACGGCCGTGCGCAGCCCGCCCACGGACGCGGCGGCCACCGGGGTGCCGCACGCCTGGGACTCCAGCGCGACGAGGCCGAACGACTCGTTGTGGGAGGGCACCACCGTCACGTCGGCCGCCCGATACCAGTCGGCCAGTTCCTCCTGCGGGGCCGGCGGCGCGAGCCGTACGACATCGAGGATGCCCAGCCTGACGGCGAGGTCGGCGAGCAGCGAGGGACGGGCCAGGCCGTTGCCGCTGGGGCCGCCGACGCAGGCCACGACCAGCTTCGACCGCAGCTCCGGGTTCTCGATGAGCATGCGCGCGGCTGCTTTGAGCAGGATGTCCGGCGCCTTCAGCGGCTGTATGCGGCCGACGAACAGCAGCACGTGCGCGTCCTGTGCCAGGCCGAGGCGGTGTCGCGCCGCGCTCTTCGAGCCCGGCCGGAAGACGGTGAGGTTGACGCCCGGGTTCACGACCGCCACCCGGTCGCGGGCGGCGCCGTAGAGCTCGATGAGCTCCCCTGCCTCGGCCTCGGTGTTGGCCACGAGACGGTCGGCGACCTCGACGACCTGCTCCTCGCCGAGCACCCGTATCTTCGGCTCCGGCCGGTCGCCCTCGGCGAGCAGCAGGTTCTTCACCTTGGCCATCGTGTGCATCGTGTGCACGAGCGGCACTCCCCAGCGCTCCTTGGCGAGCCAGCCGACCTGCCCGGAAAGCCAGTAGTGGGAGTGGATGACGTCGTAGCGGCCCGGGTCGTACATCGCCTCGGTGCGCAGCACACCGGACAGGAAGCCGCACAGCTGACCGGGCAGGTCACCGCGGTCCAGTTCCTCGTACGGCCCGGCCGTGACGTGGCGCACCAGGACGCCCGGGACGATCTCGGTCACCGGCGGCAGATCGCGTGCCGTGCGCCGGGTGAAGATCTCCACCTCGATGCCGAGGGCCGCCAGGCGTTTGGCCACCTCGACGATGTAGACGTTCATCCCTCCCGCGTCCCCCGTACCCGGCTGGTCGAGCGGGGATGTGTGCACGCTGATCGTCGCGACACGGCTGATCCGACGCCGTCTGAGCGTCACCCGAACCACCTCCGAGAGGCTTACAACCCAAAAATTCTCCACAAACTTCCCGAGCGAACGTCCGCACCCGGCCACCGCCATCTCCTGAGAGGATGGTGACCCCGCTCCGGACGTGTCCCGCGACGCCGCCCGCGCGGGGTGCAGGTGGGTTCAGGTGGGGTTCCGAGCGACGAGGGAAGGGCGATTGCGGTGACGGAGCGCAGGACCGCGGTGGTGACCGGCGCGAGCAGTGGGATCGGCGAGGCGACCGCGCGGCGGCTCGCCGCCGCGGGTTTCGAGGTGGTGGCGGCGGCGCGGCGGCGGGACAGGCTGGACAAGCTGGCCGACGAGATCCCCGGGATCACGCCCGCCACGCTCGACGTGACCGCCCAGGAGTCCGTCGACGCGCTGGCGGCCGCGATCGAGCGCTGCGACGTGCTGGTGAACAACGCCGGCGGCGCGATCGGGCTGGAGCCCGTCTCGATGGGACGGGTGGCCGACTGGCAGCGCATGTACGACGTGAACGTGCTCGGTTCGCTGCGGATGACCAGGGCGCTGCTGCCGAAGCTGATCGCCTCCGGCGACGGCGTGCTGGTGATGCTGACGTCGGTCGCCGGGCTCGTCTCGTACGAGGGGGGCGGCGGCTACTGCGCCGCCAAGCACGCCCAGACGTCGATGACCGAGACGCTGCGGCTGGAGCTGTGCGGCGAGCCGGTGCGGGTCGTCGAGATCGCGCCCGGCATGGTCAAGACCGAGGAGTTCTCGCTGACGCGGTTCCACGGCGACGCCGAACGTGCCGCGAAGGTCTACGACGGCGTCCCCGGCCCGCTGACCGCGGACGACATCGCCGACGTGATCACCTTTGCCGTCACGCGCCCGCCGCATGTGAACATCGACCGGATGGTCGTCCGGCCGCGCGCGCAGGCCGCCCAGCACAAGGTGCACCACGTCCCGTCGGGCACGTGAGGAGCCGGCCGATCGGGACGATCACCCGCGGGACCACCGGGCACAACCGGCTGCGGCGGTCCGACCGGTGGATCGCCGCCGTGCACGGCCCGCTGCTCCGATCGGCCGCGCGAGCCCATGCCGTCCCGCTCGGGGCGGCGGACGGCGGGGAAGCGGCCACGCCCCTCGTGGTGGATCTCGGCTTCGGCGCCTCGCACATAACGACATATGAGCTTTTCACCAGGCTGCGGCGGGTGTGCCCGGCCGTACAGATCGTGGGCGTCGAGATCGATCCCGAGCGGGTCGCGGCGGCCAAGCCGTACGAACGGGAAGGGCTGTCGTTCGTACGCGGCGGCTTCGAGCTGCCGGTGGCCCGCCGGCCGCTGATCGTACGCGCGTTCAACGTGCTCAGGCAGTACGGCGAGGCCGACGCCTGGGCGCACTGGGATGTGCTGCGCGCCGGCCTCCACCCGTCCGGGGTGATCGTGGAGGGCACCTGCTCGGAGATCGGGCACCGGGCGGTGTGGGTGACGCTCGGTGCCGAGGGCCCGCGCACGCTGACCTTCGCGGCGCGGTTCACCGGCTTCGTACGCCCCTCCGAACTGGCGGAACGGCTGCCCAAGACGCTCATCCACCGCAACGTTCCGGGCGAGCGGGTGCACGGCTTCCTCTCCGACTGGGACCGGGCATGGGCCGCCTGCGCGCCCTTCGGTGCGTACGGCTCCCGCCAGCGCTGGATCAGGGCGGCCGAGTTGCTGGCCGAGGACTGGCCGGTGGCGACGGCGCCGCCCATCGGGGGCCCCTCACGGTGGCGGCTCGGCGAGATCACCCTGCCCTGGAGCGCCGTCGCCCCTGATAGCGTCGGCGCATGCGTTTCGTCCTCGACCCCGAGATGACACCCGGACTCTTCGAGGACCTCCTGACCTGCTGGGTCGATGTGACGAACGCCGGCGGCGCCGTCGGATTCGTGCCGCCGGTGACCGCCGACGACATCAGGGCGACGGCCGAGAAGGCGTTCGCCCGCACGGCCGGGTCGGCGGCCCCCGACGCGCTGCTGGTGGGCTTCGACGACGATGACGACGGCCGCGCGGCGTGCTGGCTGATCCTCGCCGACAGCGAGTCGGGCCTGCGCGCGCACTGGCGGTGGCTGGTGCGCGTCATGGTCCACCCCAAGCACCAGGGCAAGGGGTACGGCAGGGCCCTCATGCTGGCGGCCGACGACGCCGCCCGATCACTCGGGCTCGATGCGCTGCAGCTGACCTGCCGGGGCGGCACCGGGGTGGACGCGTTCTACGCGAGCGTCGGCTATCGCGAGGTCGGCCGGGTGCCGAGGTCGATCCGCGTCGCGCCCGGTGACGACCGCGACGAGATCTACATGCTGAAGTGGCTCCGCGATGGTTAACCGAATACTTACCTCGTTTCCGCCAAGATCTCCTCGAATACGGCATAGGCTGCGGAGTCGAACAGCACGAATCGCGCCTCGGCGACGGACGACCCGGCCGGTCCGGCCTGCCGTACCGTCGACAGGGCGATGCGCGCCGCGTCGCGCATCGGCCACCGGTAGACCCCTGCGGAGATCGCGGGGAACGCCACGGTGACGACGCCCAGTGACGCGGCCACGATCAGCGACTCCCGGTAGCAGGAGGCGAGCAGATGCGACCTGTCCTCGCCACGCGAGTAAACGGGCCCCACCGTGTGGATCACCCACCGGGCCGGCAGCAGCCCTGCCGTGGTTGCCACGGCCTGGCCGGTCGGCAGGCCGTCCGGATAGCGGGACGCGCGCAGTTCCCGGCACTCCGCCAGGATCTCGGGGCCGCCGCGCCGGTGGATCGCCCCGTCCACGCCGCCGCCCCCCATCAGGGAGGAGTTGGCCGCGTTGACGATCGCGTCCACCCGCTGAGTGGTGATATCGCCCTGGACGAGCGAGATGTTCATGACTCCCACCTCTCTACGACACGTAGTACTACTCCGGGTAGCCTTGATGATGTGAAGGGACTCGGCGAGCTTGAACGCACCATCATGGACATTCTGTGGGCACAGAGCGCCCCGTTGACGGCCCGTGAGGTCGGGCGCCTCATAGAAGACCGCGATCTGGCGCCCACCACCGTGATGACCGTGCTCGACCGGCTCTCCCGCAAGGGCTTCCTCAACCGCACGAGGGACGGCCGTGCCTGGCGGTACCGGCCCGCGGCGAGCCGGGACGCCTACGTCGCCGAGCTCATGCTCGAGGCCCTTGACATGACCGGCGACCGCGACGCCGCGCTGACGCGCTTCGCACAGGCGGTGTCGGGTTCTGAGGCGGAGATCCTGCGAAGAGCCCTGACGGAGCTGGAGGACAATTGATCGCGGCGGCCGTCCTCGCGGCACTCGCCGCCGCCTGTGTCCTGGCGGCGGAGGGGCTCACCCACGCCAAGTGGACCTGGCACGCGCCCCGCACCGCCATCCTGCTGTGGCAGTCGGTCGGCGTCACCTGGGGACTCGCCACCACCGGCGCGCTGCTCGCCTATGCGCTGGAGCCGTACGGCAGGGGTGTGGTCCACGGTCTCGTGAGCCTGCTCACGGGCTTCGGCTACGGCGTGGGGGATCCGCGGGACATGGTCAGGCTGCTCGCTCTCGCGGCCGGTCTGATGCTGCTGGCCCTCCTCGTGGCGCTGCCGCTGGTCGCCGGAGCGCGTACGCTGCGTGCCCGGCGCCGGCACCGCGAGCTGCTCTCGCTGATCGCCCGCGACGAGCCGGCCGTGCCGGGTGTCCGAGTCGTGGACTTCCCCGGCGCCGCCGCCTACTGCCTGCCCGGCCTGAGGTCACAGGTCGTGATCAGCAACGGGACCCTGCGGCTGCTGTCCCCCGACGAGCTCGATGCCGTGCTGGCCCACGAGAGCGCGCACGTGCGCGAGCGGCACGACCTCGTGCTGCTGCCGTTCGCGGCGCTGCGCCGCGCGCTGCCGTGGTCGAAGCTCATCCGGGACGCGCAGCTGTCGGTCGAGTTGCTCATCGAGATGGCCGCGGACGACCGTGCCCGTCGGCGCTGCAGCCCGCGGCGGCTGGCCACGGCACTGCTGCGGTTCGGCGCCGCGAGCACGCTGCCCGCCCCTGAGGGCGCGCTGGGTGCGCTCGGCGCACCGGGTGGTCTCGGCCTGCCCGGCGCCTCCGCCGGAGCGAACGTGATGGCCAGGGTGAACCGTCTCGTGCGGCCGGAGACCACGATCCCGGCCCCGCACCGTTTCTTCATCCTGGCCGGCTCCGCCGTGCTGACGGCATCGGCGCCGCTGCTGTGGCTGATTCCAGGCTGATTCTTGGGTGCTAGCTTAAGTTAATCATCGGGTTTGCAATTGCAAGCACCAGGGGGCAGACTAGAGCCATGGAACTGCCCAAGGTCGGCTCGCTCGGCGAATACATCCGCCAGCAGCGACAGCAGGCGAAGATCTCGCTCCGCCAGCTCGCCGCTCAGGCCGGCGTGTCCAACCCGTATCTGAGTCAGGTGGAGCGGGGTCTGCGCAAGCCGAGCGCCGAGATCCTGAACCAGATCGCGAAAGGCCTGCAGATCTCCGCACAGGCGCTCTACGTGCAGGCGGGCCTCATCGAGGATCGGCAGCAGGACAGCGACGTGCTGGCCGCGATCCGGGCAGACGTCACACTCACCGGGCGGCAACGCCAGGTGCTCATCGATATCTACGAATCGTTCCGCAAGGAGAACCGGGTCGAATCCGCTCAGCCGCCGCAATCGGCTGAGCCTCTCGGGGACGACCCGGTTCCCTCGCGCGACGGCATCACACCGGAAGTAAAGGAAGGATAGCCCATGACCCTCGCGACACAGGTCAAAAGGATCGCGGATTCCAAGCCGTTCTACGCGCTCACCGGCGTCGGCGACTTCGCCGTCGAGCGGGCGCGTGAGTACGCGTCGACCATGCAGGGCAAGGCCGAGACCGTGGCCAGGGACTTCCCTGAGAAGGCCCGGGAGTACGCGGACGCCGCCACCACCCGGTTCAACCGGATCTACGACGACCTCGCCATCCGCGGCCGGAGGATCGTCAGCAAGGTGACCGGTGAGACCGCCCTGGAGCTCGAGGACGTCTCGGAGAGGGCCGAGCCCGCCGCGGCCCGGCCGGCTCCCTCCGCTCAGACCACCACCACTCGCCGCCCGGCCGGCACCCGCACGAGGACGACGACCCAGTCCTGAGTCCGCCGTCCACGGCGCTCGGCGTCCGAAAAGAACGGACCCGAGACCGGCGCCCCGGCAGGACCTGAGGCCCACAGACCCGGGATCCGCCCCAGGCGTGACATCGGCCCGCTTCCCGCGATCCGGGAGGCGGGCCGTTGGTTTCGCCGGTCGCGGCGGCGATCCTCGTCCGCACTCGCGACAGATGTCGCCGCAGGACATTAGTCTGGGGGACGTCAAGCGACCATGACCGTCTGGGAGAGTCAATGTTCGGGCCGGTGACCAGCATCCTGACCCTCATATTCTGGCTGCTCTCCATCGCGGCCTTCGTGATGTGCGCCTGGGCGCTCATCCACGCGCTGCGCATCCCCACGCGGGCCTTCCCGGCGGCAGGCAAGCAGACCAAACCGCTCTGGCTCATCATCCTGGGCTTCGCGACGCTGTTCACCTTCGCCGCCGCGGTGAACTACTACGGAGCGGGGATGGGGCTGCCGAGTCTCCTGACCATCGCCTCGGTCATCGCCGCCGGCATCTATCTGGCCGACGTGAAGCCCGCGGTCAACGAGTATCGCGGCGGCGGCAGCAGCAGCCAGGGGCCGTACGGTCCCTGGTGATCCGCGGATGACGTGCGATCAGAGCCAGTCGCGGGCGCGGAACACCCGGTAGAGCACCACCGACACGAAGACGATGGCCGCCGTGGACGTCACGAACCCCCACGTCTCGCCGAAACCGGGAACCGGGATGTTCTGCCCGTAGAACCCGGTGATCATGGTGGGCACGGCGATGATGGCCGCCCAGCTCGTCACCCGCTTCATGATCAGGTTCATCCGGTTCCCCTGCATGGTCAGCTGCGCCTCCCGGACGTTGCCCAGGAGCTCGCGCAGCGACTCGGTCCATTCGGAGGCGCGCAGCACCTGGTCGTACACGTCCTGGAAGTACGGAGCCAGGGCGCCGTCACCGATCTCCCCGTTCCGGCGCAGCAGCGTGCTGACCACCTCTCGCATCGGCATGACGATCCGGCGCAGCGTGACCAGGCTCTTGCGCAGCTCGAACGTGCGCCGCTGCTCGTCGGGGCCGACCGGCCGCTCGTCGAACACCGCCTCCTCGAGCACCTCGATCTGCTCGTCCATCGCCTCGACGGTGTCGAAGTGACTGTCCACCACGTAGTCGAGCAGACCGTGGATCAGGAAGGCCACACCGTGCTCGGCGAGCCGCGGCGACTCGTCCCAGCGCCGGACGACCTCGTCGATGTCGAAGGCGTCGGAGGAGCGGACGGTGACCAGCGCGTGTGCGGTGATGAACGCGGCCGCGTCGGCGACCTCCAGCCGTCCCGACTCCACGTCGAAGCGGGCGGCGTACACGTTCAGGAACTTGTGGCTGTCGTAGACGTCGAGTTTCGGCCGCTGCTTGCGCTGCAGCGCGTCCTCGACCGCCAGTTCGTGGAGGCCCAGTTCCTCGCTGATAGCGCGCAGTTCGTCTTCCGTCGGCGCGTGCAGGTCCACCCACACGACGGCCGACGGATCCTCCAGGTGATCCGACACCTCGGCGACCGGGAAGCCCTCGGCCGCCAGGACACCGTTCCGGTACAGGCGCGTACGTGCCATGACCCAACAGCCTAGGTTGCGTTTCAACCACCGTGTCCTGCTACGCGCGGCCCGGACGGCGCCTCGGTGTCCGAGGCGCCCATCCGGATCCACGACGACCTGTACGAAACACCTCCCAGGACCAGTGGATGCACAAGCCGGACATTCGGCACCGGTAGGGTGCGAGTTCATGATGGATCACGCGCGCCGGCTCGGGCTGGCGGCCCTGCTCGCCATGCTCACCATCGCCGCCACGGTCGGTCTCGTGGCCGCCCCCGCCCACGCCGAGCCCCCGACGACCGTCACCAAGGACGACGTGGTCATGGAACTCGGCAAGGACGGGGTGCTCCACGTCAAGGAGACGATCGCCCTGTCCGGCGGTCCGCTCCGGCGGGCGATGCTCACCCGCACGCGCTACGACGACGGCCATGACCGCGTCTACCGGATCTCGAACGTCAAGGGCGCGACCTTCGACGGCGAGACGCTGACCATCAAGGGCAGCGGCACCGTCGAGTACGACGTGACCGGTGCCGTCACCCCCGGGGCGACCGGCGAGGAGTTCCGCTGGTCCGCCGTGACCGGCCCGGTGCGCACCGCGACGGTGCGGGTCACCGGCCCCGGCAGGGTGCAGAACGTGTCCTGTTTCGCCGGTGAGCCGACCTCGGCCATGGCGTGCACGGCGGCATCGGTCGACGAGGCCGGCACGAGCGCGCTCTTCGAGCAGCAGGGTCTCGACGCCGGGCAGATGCTCACCGTCATCGTCGGCTATCCGCAGGGCGCCACCGGCACCGCCCCGATTCTGGAGCGCCGGTTCGAGCTGTCCAACGCGTTCACGCTGAACACGGTGACCGTGATGTCGCTCGTGGGGCTGCTGATCCTGCTCCTGGGCGGTGTCGGCCTGCTGTACTGGGCCCGGGGCCGGGACGCCCGGATCATCGGCAGCGAGTCGGGGGAGATCAGCGGGCACCAGAACGGTCACTTCACCCCGCCGGACGGGGTGCGCCCCGGCCAGATCGGCACGCTCTTCGACGAGCACGCCGACGTCATCGACGTGACCGCCACCATCGTCGATCTCGCCGTACGCGGTTATCTGCGCGTCGACGAACAGCCCCGGCAGACGTACGACACGCCGGACTGGCGGCTCGTCAAGCTGCCCAAGGCACCGCTGGGCAGCCTGCTCCCCTACGAGCGCGCACTCTACGACGCGATCTTCGACGGCCGGGACGCGGTGCTGCTGTCGCAGTTGCGCGGGTCGTTCGCCGCCCGGCTCGACAAGGTGCGCGACGCGCTGTACCA
>BCRI01000143.1 GCA_001552515.1 Sphaerimonospora mesophila NBRC 14179 = JCM 3151 | reverse complement strand
ATGTTCGTCTGTACGGCTGCGGCCAGTCTCATCGCCGTCCTCCTCGCCGGGCCGCCGCCCGCGCCGTCCACACAGGCCGGTCCGAATCCGGCCCGGGCCGGAGGTCTCCGTCCGGCCGGGGCCGTGCTTCCGCTCGGCAACAGACCCCCGGTGGCCGGCGGTCCGGGGCGCAGCGAGCCCAAGGCTCGCCACATCGTGACGATGGGCAAGGACGGGGTGCGGAAGGAGATCGTCGTCGTCCCGCTGCCGATCGACGCCAGCGGGATGCCGGCCGGGCCGGTGCAGATCCCCGACCTCGGCTTCCAGAACTTCCAGACGACCTCGACGGTGCCGCGGCACAAGGGCGGGCGTAAGACCGCTCCCCAGTGGCGCGACCGGAACTGGGACAGGGCGTGGGAGCAGCGGCGCGAACAGAACGGTGAGCACCGGCCACGCGCCAAGCGCGACCGCCGCCATCAGGCGGAGACGGTGAACCCGAAGGCGAAGCATCGCTCCAAGGCACAGCATCGCTCCAAGGCACAGCATCGCTCCAAGGCACAGCAGCGCTCGAAAGCACGTCGCCGTCACAGGTGAAGTCCCCGGTGAAGTCACAGGTGAAGTTCCCGGTGAGGTCACAGGTGAACGCGGCGCAGCTCCCGGTGGCGCCCGTCAGGCGGAGGCCAGCCGCGCCCCTTCGGCCACCGGGAAACCCATCGCCGGAGCAGCCGGGACGGGGGTGGTCGTGCGCGCCGGGGCGCCGGCCGCCGCCCGGCTGCGCCCCTGTACGGCCGCGCCGATGGCCGTCGCCGCGATGGCGCTGCCGAGGCCGATGGTCCAGCCCACCGGCCCGAGGGGCCGGCAGCCGAAGAAGGAGCTGACCACGGGGACGGAGACGATCAACCCCAGGACGGCCAGGGACGACAGCGCGGCCACCGTGACGAGCCTGTCCCGGCCGCCGCCCACCAGCGTCTGCATGAGCTGCGCCGCCACGAGCGCGACCAGGCCGATCGTGTCGGCCCGCCCCCGTGTGCCGGTCACCCGGCCCGCCAGCCACGCCGCCGTGGCCGCGCTCGCCGTGACGACGGCGCGCAGATAGATGTCGCGGGTCAGCGACGCGCCCAGGGACGCCTCTGGCCCCTCGGCCAGCAGCCGCTCCGGATCGGTAGCGGCCGGCGGCCGTACGGCGACCGCCATGGCGGGCACCATGTCGGTGAGCAGGTTGACCAGCAGGAGTTGGCGGGCGTTCAGCGCGCTGCGCCCGGCGAGCAGACTGGACCCGACGGTGAAGAGGATCTCCCCGATGTTGCCGCCGAGGAGGATGCTCAGCGAGTCGCGCACCGAGCCCCACATGGCCCGGCCCTCGACGATCGCGTCCACGATGGTCTCGATCCGGTCGTCGGTGACCACGAGATCGGCCGCGCCCCGGGCGGCGGGGGTGGCCTGGGAGCCGAGGGCGATGCCCACCTCGGCCATCCGGATCGCCGGGGCGTCGTTGGCGCCGTCACCGGTCACGGCGACGACCTCCCCGGCCTCCCGCAGGCAGTTGACGATCCGTGCCTTGTGCGCGGGGGTGGCCCGGGCGAAGACCGCGACATCGGGCAGCACCTTGGTCAGCGTCTCGTCGTCGATCGCGTCCAGCTCCGGCCCCGTCATGATCCGCCTGCCGTTCAGCGTGTCGAGTTCGACGGCGATGGCCTCGGCGGTGCTCGGATGGTCGCCGGTGACCATGATGATGCGGACCCCGGCCCGGACCAGCCGTCCGACGCTCTGCGCCGCGGTCGCCCGCACCGGGTCGGCCAGGCCGAGGAAGCCCAGGAAGCACAGGTCGTCGATGCGGGACTCGTCGAGGTCGCGCCGGTCGGAGGCGGGGCGCTGCGCGACGGCCAGCACCCGGTAGCCCTGCCGGGCCAGCCGGTCCACCTCCCGCTCCAGCTGCTGCCGGACGCTCTCGTCGCAGGGGACCTCCACCGAGTTCCGCAGCACCTTCGTGCAGTGGGTGAGCACGATCTCGGGGGCGCCCTTCACGCTCAGCAGGTGCCCCCGCTCGGTACGGCCCAGCACGGCGTGATAGCTCCGGCCGGGCTCGAACGGCATCTCCGCGACCCGCTCCCAGGTCGTCAGCCCCTCCGACGGGGTGACGCCCAGGCGGCGCGCCCCGTGGAGTACGGCGCGGTCGGTCGGGTGGGCGATCACCCGGTCGGTGTCCGGCCGAGGCCCCGGGCCCCCGGACTCGGACCGGGGGCTCGCCCGGACCGCGGCGGCGAGGACGCGCCGCAGCCGCTCGTCCGGCGTGTCGACCGACTGGCCGATCCATCCGTCCGACAGATACTGCAGGCTGATGCGCCCCTCGGTGAGCGTCCCCGTCTTGTCGAAGCACAGCACGTTGACCCGGCCGAGCGCCTCGATCGTGGACGGGTTGCGCACGAGCGCCGCCCGCTTCGAGAGCCGCCGTGCCGCCGCCAGCTCAGCGACCGTGGCGATGAACGGGAGCCCCTCGGGTACGGCCGCGACCATGAGACTGACGGCGGGCGTCAGCGCCGCGGCCGGGGGCCTGCCGCGGAGCAGATCGACGGCCAGGAGCAGGGCCCCGGCCCCGATCGACAGCGGCAGGATCCGCCGGCTCAGCGAACGCAGCCGCAGCTCGACTCCGGTGGGCGGGCTCGGCTCCCGGGCGAGCCGCGCGCTGCGCCCCGCCTCGGTCATGTCACCGGTCGCGACGATCACCGCCCGTCCGCTGCCGGCCGCGACCGTCGTGCCCTGATAAACCATGGAATGGCGGTCGGCGACGGCGGCCGCGACGGTCGGCGCCGCCGTCTTCGTGACGAGCTGCGACTCCCCGGTCAGCGTCGACTCGTCGACCTCCAGGCCCACCGCCTTGATGACGCGTGCGTCGGCGGGTACGGCGTCGCCCGCGCGCAGCTCGATCACGTCGCCGGGGGCGAGATCCTCGGTGCCGGCCTCCACGGTCCCCCCCGGCCGGCGCAGCCGTACGTGGATCGCGCTGGCCTCGGTGAGGTTGTGCAGCGCACGGTCGGCCTTGAAGCGCTGCACCCCGCCGAAGAACGCGTCGATCACCATCACACTGCTGATCATCACCGCGTCCAGGGCCGAGCCGACGAGCGCGGAGATGCCCGCCCCGGCCGCCAGGGCGGGGGTGAGCGGGTTGACCAGCTCCTCAAGGGTGGCCCTGGTCAGCGAGTGCGGCCTGTCGGCTTCCTCCTCCGGCCGTGCCTCGGCCCGGCGGTGTACGGCTTCCGCCTCGTCGAGCCCGTCCGGCGAGGACCCGAGCCGGGACAGCACCTCCTTCGTGGACATCGCGTGCCAGGGCGTGGCGTCCACGGGCAACGGCGCGGGCAGTCGTCCCGCCGCCCGACCCGACCACTCGCCCAGCACGATGGCGGCCGCGGAGATGACGCCGTTGATCAGGGTCGCCCGGCTCAGCGACTTCGCCTCCGGGCCGACGAACGCGAACAGGCCGCCGACGATCGCGCCGGCGATGCCGAGCCGTACGCCGCTCCTGCTGGTGCTCACCGCGCGGGGCAGACAGGTCAGGAACAGGTGCACACCGTGCGGTTCCCCGGCGACGTCCGCGTCCCATGGCACGAGGCCCTTGGCATCGGTGACGCCGACGCCGATGTCGGCCTGGGCGAGCGCGTGAGACGCCCTTCTGGACACCACGGCGACGCAGTGGCCGGCCGCCTGCAGGTCGTACACATGCCGGGCCAGGTCGTCGCCGCCGGGCAGCGTCCGTCCGATCGCGAGCCGCTGCGCCAGCCCGGCGTCGCCGCCGGCGAGCAGCACGGTGCCCGCGGTCTTGGCTGCCGCGACGATGGCCACGGCGAGTGGGTCGATCTCCCGGGCCAGGCCCACGACGGCGATCGGCGTGCCGTTCCTGCGCACCTCGACGGCGCGCAGTCCGCGTTCGCGCCACGTCGGCGCGGCCGTGGCGAGCCGGTCGGCCGCCTCACCGGCGTCATGCGCATCGGTGACGAGCTCGCCGAGATCGGCCAGCGGCCGTACCGACCAGCCCTCGCCGCTCGTCCAGGAGGCGGACGGGTCGGAGAAATCGATCAGGGTGTAGAGGTGGGAGTACAGCTCGTCGGTGTCCACCCCGTCCACGAGGTGTTCGACCCGGTCGATCGTCCAGGCGCCCGTGGTCAGCGCGTCCGCGTCGAGGATCACGGTGTCGACGCGGTCCATCTTGCGCAGCGCCTCGGCGTCGAGGACGACCATGTCGCGTCTGCCCAGTGCGCGGCCGATGGCCCCGGAGAACGCGTCCCTGCTCAGGGCGGCCACCTTGGGGGTGGCGGAGATCAGTACGGCCAGGGCGCGCCGGCCGCCCCGGGTGGCGATCCGGGTGACGCCGTAGGCCGCGACCGCCGCGGGGCTGAGCACGTCCGCGTACCGCTCGATCGGCCCGTGCGGCAGGGGGCAGGGCCGCGGCCGGGTGACCGGCCTGATGTGCCGGTACGACCCGGGCGTGCGGGCCAGCCGCTCCTCCAGCAGCTCCCAGGCGCACCGCCCGGCTTTGGCCTCCACATAGCGGGCGAGCGAGGCCAGGGACTGCACGACCAGCCCGACGGGCCGCAGCGTGAGCGTCTGGGTGACCAGGCCGGCGGTGGTGAACAGGGCGTTCGCGGGGCCCCGCCCCAGCCGGCGGTCGAGCTCCTCGCGGATGGCCGGGGTGGCGTTCACCAGTTGGACCAGGGCGGGCACGGCCGTGGGGAGCCGCGGCAGCCGTACGGCCCGGGCCGCGAAGATCAGCCCGAGCGCGGTCACACCGGAGGCGAACCGGATCGTCGCGCGGGCGTGCTCCTCGACCAGGCGGACCCGTGACTCGTGTGCGCGTTCCTCCTGCGCGTCGAGCTCCGCGACGATCTCCATCAGCCGGTCCTGGTCGACGGCGTCGGGATCGCACGCCACGAAGACGCAGCCCAGGCGGCCGTTGACCTCGGCATGTTCGATGCCCGGCAGCGCGCCGAGCAGGTCCTCGAGTCGCTCGGCGGCGCCTTCCGTGCCGGGCCCGCCGATCCCGTTCAGGTCGATGCGCAGTCCGCCCGGGCAGACGACCAGGTCTCGGGGGCAGGGGAAGACGTCTCTGAGGGGCGCGGGCAGGACGCCGCGCAGCAGCGTGGCCGACGTCGTGAGCACCTGGGTCAGGATCATCGTTTCGCTCTCCAGCAGAGGTAACCCGGACAGAAGGACCGGCGGGAATGCCGACAGGGGAAAGCGCCGCCGCTACGCCGTGATCGACGTTTCCGCGGCGGTGTCATCCCGGGTTCCGTCCGGTTGGAGAGCGCGGACGACCTTCGCGGTCGGTCGTCCGATCACTCGGATGCATGCCATGTCCCCTCCTCGCGTGAGTCGGGGGGGTTGTCCGAGCTACGTCGTGTCCGGCGAATCACGCCCTGCTGCGCGTGGGCGGCATTCGTCGGACGCTCCCTAGCGATCGACTCCTTGGTCACGCCGGAGATGACCCAACTCCGGCGTGTGGTTCATATGGTGTTGTGGCCGTTCCTAGCGCTATGGCCGTTCCTGATACTTTCCGGCATCCACCAGGTGGAAACCCCCACGGAGGATCAGGGGTTGCGGGCCACGCCGCCGACGAAGGTGTGGTAGGTGATGCCCCGCTCGACGGGTTCGTCCGGCTCGGGCCGCCACTCGGCCAGCGGCACCAGGCCGGGGTCGAGCAGCTCCCAGTCCCCGAAATAGGCCAGGATCTCGTCATGGCCGCGCCACCGGCCGGTGCCCAGGTTCTGGTTGAACAGCTTCTCCGCCTGGTAGGCCTGTGCCGACACCTCGGGACGGGCGGGCCCGGGGTTGTGGAAGTGCGAGATCACCAGGTGGCTCCCGCCGGGCAGCAGGGCGCGCAGCCGCGCGGCGATTCCGCCCGGGTCCTCGTCGTCGTTCAGGTGGTGCAGGATGCCCAGGAGCAGCAGCCCGACAGGCTCGTCGAAGTCGATGAGCCGCCGGATCTCGGGGCGGCTCAGGAGATCTTCCGGTTGGCGGATGTCGCCCTGGATGACCGTGGTGGAGTCGTCCCTGGCGAGCAGTGCCCTGCCGTGGACGAGCACCATGGGGTCGATGTCCGCGTAGACGACTTTTGCGCCGGGGGCGACGGCCTGGGCGACCTCGTGCACGTTGCCCTGGGTGGGCAGCCCTGAGCCGATGTCGAGGAACTGCCGGATGCCGACCTCACCGGCCAGGTGCCGTACGGCCCGCCTGAGGAACCCGCGGTTGGCCCGGGCCGCCGCGGGAGCGTCGGGTGCGATCTTCAGGGCCATCTCCGCCACGTGACGGTCGACCGCGAAGTTGTCCTTGCCTCCGAGCATGAAGTCGTAGACGCGCGAGACGCTCGGTGTGGTGCTGTCGATGCCCGGAACAGGGCGGTCCCGTGCGCCCTCGGAGCGGGTCCGGTCGGTCGCGCCGTCATCGTCGGCCATGGTCGTCCCTCATCTCGCCTCGCCGGGTCGCCGGAGATCATGATAAGTCGGTGACCGTCGGCCTATCTGGAGAATTCGACGAACAGCATGACTGGCGCGGTAAACGGGATTCAGAGCCCGCCAGGCGTCCGGTCGAGCGCCCGATCAGGCGTCCGGTCAGGGGTACGACGAGGCGTTTCTTCAGGTGTGCAGCGCGGCGGCGGGGTCGGCGATCACCTGCCGGATCACCTGACCGGCGGCGCCCAGCGCGGCGGCCTCCGTGCCGAGCCGGGACACGATGACGGGTGGTACGGCACCGCGCATCTGACCGAGGTGGGCCGCGAGCGTCCCGGTGACCGTGTCGGCGAGCCACGGAAAGAGCCGCGCGAAGATCCCGCCGAGGACGATCGTGTCCGGGTCGACGAGGTTGACCGCCGACGACAGGGCGACACCGAGCGCCCAGCCCGCCCGTTCGCAGGCCGCCAGGGCGCGGGAGTCCGTGGCCTCCAGCAGGGAGATCAGTTCCGCGAGGTCCGCGACGGCCGCGGCGGCGAGCAGGGCGTCCTGTCCGGCGTACCGTTCGAGGCACCCTCTCGCGCCGCAGCGGCAGAGCGGGCCGTCGGGGGACACGGCGACGTGGCCCAGCTCCCCGGCGAAGCCGCGTGCGCCCCGGAAGAGCCGACCCTGCACCACCAGGCCGGCCCCGATGCCGATCTCGCCGGAGACGTACAGGAAGTCCGGCGGGCCTGCTCCGAACCACAGCTCGCCGAGCGCGGCCAGGTTGGCCTCGTTCTCCACCAGGACCGGAAGCGGCAGCCGCAGCAGCTCCGCCACCGGCACCTCGCGCCAGCCGAGGTTCGGCGCGTTGTGGACGAAGCCGGTGGACAGATCCACAGGGCCGGGCACCGCCAGGACGCCGCCGACCACGTGCAGCCCTATGTCCACAGCCTCATCCACAGCCTTGACCACCAAATCGCCTAGTGCCGCGATCACGTCCACAGGCTGGGCGGCCCGGTTGTCCACAGCCTGTGTACGGCGCAGCCGTACCGAACGGGCGAGATCGACGACACGCACCGAGAGATAGTCGACGTTGATCTCAAGGCCGATGGCGGCGATCCGGTCGCCGCTGATCCGCACCTCCATCCCCGGCCTGCCGCGTTCGCCGTCCCGCACGGTCCCGGCCTCGACCACGAGTCCGGCCTCGATCAGGTCGGCCACGAGCTTGGACACCGTCGTCTTGGTCAGCCCGGTGATCTCCGCGAGCGCGGCGCGCGTGAGCGAACCACGCGCCTCGACCTCGCCGAGGACGAGCGCGAGGTTGCGCGCACGCATCGCGTCATGCCGTACGGCCCGCCCCGTGGTCTGCCCCGTGGTCTGCCCTGTGGCCTGCGTCATCAGGCTGCCCCCTTGACCTATCCGGCTGCGCGTCCGATATTTAGTCCACAACGTAGACTAAATCGGAGGCGCTCCATGTACACCCCCACTCCCGAGGACCGGTTCACGTTCGGGTTGTGGACCGTCGGCTGGCAGGCGCGCGACCCCTTCGGCGACGCCACCCGGGCTCCGCTTGACCCGGTCGAGACCGTGCACCGTCTCGCCGGGCTCGGTGCGTACGGTGTGACCTTCCACGATGACGACCTCCTCGCCGTCGAGTCCGACCGGGCCAAGGCGATCGAGAGCTTCAAGAAGGCCCTGAGCGAGACCGGCCTCAAGGTGCCGATGGCGACCACCAACCTGTTCACCCACCCCGTGTTCAAGGACGGCGGCTTCACCAGCAACGACCGCGACGTCCGTCGCTACGCGCTGCGGAAGGTCATGCGCAATCTCGACCTCGCCGCCGAACTGGGCGCGACGACCTACGTGTGCTGGGGCGGCAGGGAGGGCTCCGAGTCCGATGCCGCCAAGGACGTCAGGGCCGCTCTCGACCGCTACAAGGAGGCCCTCGACCTCCTCTGTCAGTACGTTATCGACAAGGGCTACGACATCCGCTTCGCCCTGGAGCCGAAGCCGAACGAGCCGCGTGGCGACATCCTGCTGCCGACCATCGGTCACGCCCTCGCCTTCATCAACGGGCTCGAACACCCCGAGCGGGTGGGCCTCAACCCCGAGGTCGGCCACGAGCAGATGGCCGGGCTCAACTTCGTGCACGGCATCGCCCAGGCGTTGTGGCACGGCAAACTGTTCCACATCGACCTGAACGGTCAGAACGGCATCAAGTACGACCAGGACCTGATCTTCGGCCACGGCGACCTGAAGAGCGCGTTCTTCCTGGTCGACCTGCTGGAGAACGGCGGCTACGAGGGCCCCCGCCACTTCGACTACAAGCCGCTCAGGACCGACGACAGCGAGGACGTGTGGGCGTCGGCCGCCGCCAACATGCGGACCTACCTGATCCTCAAGGAGAAGTCCAAGGCGTTCCGTGCCGACCCCGAGGTCCAGGAGGCGCTCGCCGCCAGCCGGGTCGCCGAGCTGGCCCAGCCGACCCTGGCCGAGGGGGAGAGCCTCGACGACCTGATCGCCGAGTCCTTCGACGTGGAGGCGGCGGCCGAGCGCGGCTTCCACTTCACCAGGCTGAACCAGCTCGCCCTGGAGCACCTGCTCGGCGTGCGCGGCTGAGGAGGGGCGTCGTGACGTTGGTCGCCGGGGTCGACTCCTCGACCCAGAGCTGCAAGGTCGTGATCCGCGACGCGGAGAGCGGGGCCCTCGTACGGGAGGGCCGGGCGCGTCATCCCGACGGCACCGAGGTCCACCCCGATCACTGGTGGACGGCCCTTCAGACGGCGATCGAGGAGGCGGACGGCCTCGACGACGTCGCGGCCCTCGGCGTCGCCGCCCAGCAGCACGGCATGGTCTGCCTCGACGAGGACGGCCAGGTCGTGCGGCCCGCCCTGCTGTGGAACGACACCAGGTCGGCGAAGGCCGCCGCCGACCTGGTGACCGAGCTCGGCGGCCCGGACAGGTGGGCCGAGGCCGTCGGCAGCGTCCCGGTGGCCTCGTTCACGGTCACCAAGCTGCGCTGGCTGGCCGAGCACGAGCCCGACAACGTCCGGCGCACGCGCACGGTGTGCCTGCCGCACGACTGGCTCACCTGGCGCCTGGCCGGCCGGCCCGCCGTGATCACGACCGATCGCGGCGACGCCTCCGGCACCGGCTACTGGTCGCCCATCACCGGGACCTACCGGCCCGACCTGCTCGAACTCGCCCTGGGCGGCATCGCCGCCCCCGAGGTGCCCCGGGTGCTGGGCCCGACGGAACAGGCGGGCACGGCACGGGTGGGGACTGCGGGCGATCTGCTGCTGGCCCCCGGCACCGGGGACAACATGGCGGCGTCGCTGGGCGTCGGGATGCGGCCGGGCGACGTCGTCGTCTCGATCGGCACGTCCGGTACGGCTTTCGCCGTCGTGGACACTCCGTACCGCGACGCCTCCGGAGCGGTCGCCGGGTTCGCGGACGCGACGGGGCGTTATCTCCCGCTCGTCTGCACGATGAACGCGGCGAGGGTGCTGGAGGCGACGGCCCGTATGCTCGGCGTCACCTACGACGGGCTCAGCGAGCTCGCCCTGCAGGCTCCGCCCGGTGCCGACGGGCTGGTGCTCGTGCCGTACCTGGAGGGCGAGCGCACCCCGAACCTGCCCGAGGCCACCGGCTCGCTGCACGGGCTCACCCCGTCGACGGCCACCCCGGCGCACCTGGCCAGGGCGGCGGTCGAGGGCATGCTGTGCGGCCTGGCCGACGCCCTCGACGCGCTCGGGCTGGAGCCGGGCCGGGTGCTGCTCATCGGCGGCGGCGCCCGCTCGGAGGCCGTACGCCGCATCGCGCCCACCGTCTTCGGCCGGCCGGTGCTCGTGCCGGAGCCGGGGGAGTACGTCGCGGACGGCGCGGCGCGGCAGGCCGCGTGGCTGCTGGCGGGCGGGTCGGAGCCCCCGGCGTGGAAGACGGGCGAGACCGCGAGCTACGAGGCGGAGCCCGCGATCGGTCTACGCGACCGCTACCGGGAGACCGCCGCTCGCGCCTGAGCCGGGACGGCCGCTTCATCGCATTTCAGGGGGTGCGGTGAGGCGGCCGTCTCTTCATCGGCGGATGTGACCCTGAGATGACCCTGACGTGGCATCGGGGATGATTACGCGTTGTCCCGGATACCACCGCCGTGCCGTACGGATGACCATTGGAACATGGTCAAGAGGCTTTATCCCGTGGTCGCCTTCGGCGGCATCCTGATCGCGTCGATCTCGGTCGTCGCGGCTCAGCTGAACGGGACGGCCGCGCTGGATCCGGTCGCGGCGTCGCTCACCGAGCAGGCGGCGGCCGACGGCGGCGTGATCAGGTGGGCGCTGGGGACGCTCGGCCTGGCCTCGCTGGCGCTGCTCGCCGGGATGCGCGCCGTACGGGCGCCCATCGACGGCTGGCCCGCGCGGCTGATGGGCGTCTGGGCCTGGGTGTTGATCGCCGCGGCGGTCGTGCCAGCGGTACGGCCGGGCCTGACCTGGGCCGCCGGGGCCGGCCGTTTTCTGTCGCTGGTCGCTTTCGTCTGCGTACCGGTGGCGGCGGCGCAGATGGTGGGCCGGTTCGAAGGGGACGAGCGGTGGCGGGGGATCGCTCGTCCCCTCGAATGGCTCGCGCTCGCGGCGGGGCTCGGCCTGGCCGCGCTCACCTATGTGGCCCTTCCCGGACACGGCGTCATGATCGGGCTGGTGGAGCGGCTGCTGCTCACGAGCGAGGTGATGATCTTCGCACTGCTCGCCTGGCAGCTGCTGCGCATGACCTACGGCCCTGCCGTACGGACCCTGTCCGGCAATCTGTCCGGCAGCCTGTCGGTCGGCAGGTTCTCGTACGTGCGCGTCCTGGCCTACCAGGGCTCGCCGTGGTCCAGAAGGCGTGCGAGCCGTACCGAATGGGTGTCGGAATCGAGCCCCCTGATCTCCGTCCAGGCGTCTTCATTGCAGGCGTCGTCGTGCCAGGTCCGCAGATAGCCAGGTCCGCAGATAGCCGGGGCTGGAGGGTGGGGCCCGGAGATAGGTGGGCCCGGGGTGACGGTGTGACGGATTGAACTGTCCGATCGGTCAGAACTGGCCGATCGGACAGTTATCGTTGGATCCATGGCACGTTCCGCTACCCCGATGCGCGAGGACATCCTGGAGTCGGCGGCCCGGCTGTTCGCCACCCGAGGGTTTCGCGGCACGTCTCTGCAGGACATCGCCTCGGACGTGGGCTGCGCCAAGGCGTCGTTGCTGTACCACTTCAGGAACAAAGACGCGATCTTGGCTGAGCTGCTCGCGCCGGCGGGGCGGGAGCTGGCCGAGCTCGCTGATCGCCTCGCGCCGCTGGACGGCGACGAGGCCGCCCGGGCGGCGGTCGCCGGTCTCGTCGAGCTGTCGCTCGGCTTCCGGCGGCAGGTCAAGATCCTCCTGCAGGACGTCGACGTCATGATCAACCGCCCGGAGCTGCCGGGTTTGAACGAGAGCATCGAGCGGCTGGTCGATTCGCTGGCCGGCCGTTCCGATGCCCCGGAAGCCCGGGTGCGGGCCTGGATGGCGCTGGTGGCCGTCCCCCTGACGACCGCCACCGGCCTCCCCGTGCCCGATGAGACGCTGCGCGCCGAGCTGACCCGTGGCGCGCTGCGTACGCTCGACCGCCCCCTCGACTGACCTCTCGAGAAAGGGACTCTGTTCCCCATGGCAACCTTGCTGTACCGGCTGGGCCGGTTCTCCTTCCGCAGGCGGGGGCGCGTCGCCGCCGTGTGGCTGCTGTTGCTGGTGCTGCTGGGCGGGGCGGTCGCCGCCTTCAGCGGCTCGACCACTGACAAGTTCGTCATGCCCGGCACCGAGTCGCAGCGGGCTCTGGACGCGCTCGCCAAGGAATTCCCCCAGGCCAGCGGTGCCACCGGCACCATCGTCATCGCCGCGCCCGAGGGCCGGAAGCTGGACCCGGCCGCCGTCGCGCCCGTGATGAAGGAGGCCGCCGAGATCCCCGGCGTCCTCGCGGCCATGGATCCGTTCCAGACCGGCGCTGTCTCCCCGGACGGCCGGTACGCCCTGGTCCAGGTGCAGTTCGAAGGCAGGCTGCAGGACATCACCGAAGCCCAGCGCGAGGCCTACCTGAAGGCCGGCTCCGGCGTGAGCGAGCTGCGGGTGGAGCACGGTGGCGAGGTGATGATCACCGCGCCCGAAGTGGGCGGGTCGGAAGGCATCGGCGTCCTGATCGCCGCCGTGGTGCTGATCGTCACCTTCGGCTCGCTGGTGGCCGCCGGCATGACGCTGTTGAACGCGCTGATCGGGGTCGGCGTCGGCATGGCCGGCCTGTACGCGCTCAGCGGCGTCGTCGAGCTCACCTCCGTCACGCCGGTGCTGGCGTTGATGCTCGGCCTGGCCGTCGGCATCGACTATTCGCTGTTCATCACCTCCCGCTACCGCCAGTTCGTGGCCGAGGGCATGGATCCCGGTGAGGCCGCCGGCCGGGCGACCGGCACCGCGGGATCGGCCGTGGTCTTCGCGGGAGCCACCGTGGTGATCGCGCTCGCCGGGCTGTCGATCGTCGGCATCCCGTTCCTGAGCACCATGGGCCTGGCCGCCGCCGGCACCGTGGCCATCGCCGTGCTGGTCGCCATCACCCTGCTGCCCGCCTTCCTGTCGTACGGCGGCGCCCGCGTGCTGCCGCGCAAGCAGCGCAACGGCGGGGGGAACGGCGGGGGTACGGACGCGGACCGCAAGGGCTTCGGTTACACCTGGGGACGGATCGTCACCCGGCTGCGCGTGCCGATCCTGCTGGCCGGGGTCGTCGCCCTGGGCGCGCTGACGCTCCCGGCCCAGGATCTGCGCCTGGCCCTTCCCGACGCAGGCTCCGCGGCTCCTGGCTCCGCCGAGCGCAGGGCGTACGATTTGACCAGCGAAGGGTTCGGCGAGGGATTCAACGCCCGCCTGATCGCCGTGGTCTCCGCCGCCGACGCGCAGGCCACCACGGCGGCAGCGGGTCAGGCCGCCCAGCTGATCCAGCAGACCGAGGGCGTGCTGGCCGTCACTCCGCCGCAGCCCAATGCCACGGGTACGACAGCGCTGCTGACCATCATCCCCAAGGCCGGCCCCACCGACGCGGCCACCGAGAACGCCGTGCACGACATCCGCGCCAAGGTCGCCGCCATCAAGGGCGCGGAGATCGCGGTGACGGGCGCGACAGCCGTCGGCATCGACGTCTCCGACAAGCTCGCCGACGCCATGCCGGTTTACCTGCTGCTGGTGGTCGGCCTGTCGGTGCTGCTGCTGATGCTGGTCTTCCGCTCGATCCTGGTGCCGATCAAGGCGGCGCTGGGCTTCCTGCTCACGGTCGGCTCGACCTTCGGCATCACGGTGGCGATCTTCCAGCAGGGCCACCTCGCCGATCTGGTCGGTCTGGACGTGCCGGGCCCGCTGGTCAGCTTCCTGCCGATCCTGCTGATCGGCATCCTGTTCGGGCTGGCCATGGACTACGAGGTGTTCCTGGTCTCCCGGATGCGCGAGGACTTCGTCCACGGCGACACCGCTCAGCAGGCCACGATCAACGGCATGGGACACAACGCCAGGGTCGTCACCGCCGCCGCGCTGATCATGGCCGCCGTGTTCGGCGGGTTCGTGTTCATGGACGACCCGATCATCAAGTCCATGGGCTTCGCACTGGCCATCGGCGTGCTCATCGACGCCTTCGTGGTCCGCATGACCCTGGTTCCTGCGGTGATGTCCATGCTCGGCCGCGTGGCCTGGTGGCTGCCGCGTCCCCTGGACCGGGCGCTGCCCAACCTCGATGTCGAGGGTGAACGCCTGCGCCGGCACCTCGCGGACGAACAGACACTCGAAGCGGTGTGAAGGGCGACGGGGTGAGGAGCTGAGCCAAGCCGCGGCGGCCGGTCCCGCCAGGCCTCAGACCAACGGAGAAGGGTTGTCCGGGGCCTGTGCCGGCGGCGGATTGATCGCCGAGACGTCCGCCTGAGATTTCGTCGCGGCTTTCGCACCGGCGATGTCGGATCGACGTAGCACGAACATCATGACCAGAGCGAGCAGACTCGGCCCCGTCATCATGGACGCCAGCCATGGTTGGTCGTTCGTCCCGAGGACGACCGCGGCCGCGAGCATGCCGACGGAGATGACGAACCCGGCGACAAGACCGCATATGTACAGCTGGTGCGTGCGACGCTCCTTCGCTTCTCGCCGTTCGGCTTCGAGCCTTGCCATGCGGAAGGCGTGCTCTCGCTGGAGCTCGGGTTCGAGAGCCTTCAGAGCGGCTTGGAGGTGCTCCGACGGAAGCTGCCCCCACTGGAGGGCGATCTCCAGTCCGGTCAGCGGTCGCTCCTGTGCTGACGTCATCTGGCCGCTCCCCCGTCTCCGTCGATCGGACCGGACCTGTGGGCATCGAGACTGTCGGGTGGCGGCCCGAGCCGGTGGAACAGCCGGTCGAGGCCGTTGGCGATGGTCGCGGCCGCGACGGGCGCATGCTGATCGTTCACGACGTTCAGCAGCCCGATAGACGGACTCGACGGTGATAGAACGGCGACGGCGTCCTTCGGATCGGGCGGGATCGCGTCAAGAGGAGGTCGGTACAGCCAGGGAAAGGCCAGGAACGCCTCCTGAGCGGCGCTGTTCCAGGAGTTCCAGGCAAGCATGATCTCCAACGCGGTCTTCTCGTGCCAGGGCGGCCGCTCCTGATCCGTCAGCCCCATCTCCTTGACCAGACGGCGAAGCTTTTTCGCGTCTGCTCGTGACAGTGGAGGCAATGCCCCGGCGTCGACGGCGAGCCTTTCGACAGGTATCCCGCGTACTCGTTTTCCGCGCGGCCGTTCTCTCTCAGGACCTCTCTCTGTATCTCTCTCTGTATCTCTCCCTGCGCCTCTTCCTGCGCCTCCTCCTGCGCCTCTCCTTGGGCCGGACGTCGCGTCACTCGAGCGGGGCTGTTCCTGGGAGGCGGCCGCCGGGTCTCCGGCGCCGTTGGCGGACTCCGCCGTCGTGGGTGTGGTGGTCGGCCTCTGCGTGAAGTCGGGTGTGAGGCTGCCGCGCGCGTCGCGGAACTCGTGCCGCTGGACGAGGGCGAGCACCTTCTCGTAGTTTCCCGGCCGCTGCATCAGCTTGACGGTGACCGGCAGACACTCGATGACCAGGAACAGCAGGAACAGCAGCAGCCGGGTGGCGCTGAGGGCCGGGTCCGTGCCGGTCACCTCGTTGAGCGCCTGAACCCGGATCAGCACGCCGTCGGCGGCGAGGTTCTCCGCGTCGAAGGACGCCCGCAGGTCGGCCTGCCGCTTGAGGGCGGCGTCGAGTTCCGCCCGCGTCTTCGGCAGCGCCTCCTGCGCGTCGGCCAGCCGGGTGGGCTTGGCCGCCTCGTCGTTCTGGGCGAGCTCTTTCTTGCGCTGCTCGATCTGCCGGTTGAGTTGGGCGATGCGCTGCTTGTTCGTCTCGTACGCACGTTTGCTGTACTGGGCGAGCGAACCGTCGGCCGTCTTCGGGCAGGACGGCCCCCCGTAAAGCTGGCACTGCCATTCCTTGTAGTGCCTTTCGGCCTGGTTCTGCTCGTTCGCCCGATCCTGGGTAAGGGCCTTGATCTTCGGGTCCTGCGCGGGATCGGTGGGAACGTAGCCGCCGGAGGCGATGACCTTCTCCAGGTCCGCCACCTCTTCGCGGAGCCGGGCGACGTCCTTGCCCACGTCACCCTGCTTCTGCTGCGCGGCGAACAAGTCGGCACGATGCTGCTTGATCTCCACCATTTGCGCGTCGATTTCGCCCTTGAAAATCTGCAGCACCAACGGAGTGGAGATCACAAAACCGAGCAGTAGCGCCATGAGAAATCGCGGCAGGGCCGTGAACAGGCGGTGGCGGAGCGACGCGTCCGCGTGGAGCGTGCTGACCAGCCATCGGTCGAGGCTCAGGATCGCCAGCCCCC
>BCRI01000142.1 GCA_001552515.1 Sphaerimonospora mesophila NBRC 14179 = JCM 3151 | reverse complement strand
GCTCGGCGGTGGACAGTGCCGACTCCAGCTTCTCGTCCTCGCTGGTGGCCGAGGCCGCTGCGGCGCGCAGGTCGGCGAAGCTCTGCAGCAGGATGTCCAGCAGCGTGGGCGGCACGTCCAGCTCGATGCGGTGCCGGCGCAGCAGTTCCGTGGTGCGGAAGCGGACGATCTCCGCCTCGCTGGTCTTGCTGGTCACCACCGGGATGCGGACGAAGTTGAACCGCCGCTTCAGTGCCGAGGACAGGTCGTTCACGCCCCGGTCACGGCTGTTGGCGGTGGCGATGATCGAGAAGCCGGGCTTGGCGAACACGGTGTTGTCGGTGTCCAGCTCCGGGATGGACACGTACTTCTCGGACAGGATCGAGATCAGCGCGTCCTGCACGTCGCTGGTCGAGCGGGTCAGCTCCTCGAAACGGCCGATCACGCCCTGCTCCATCGCCGTCATGATGGGTGAGGGGATCATCGACTCGCGCGACTGACCCTTGGCGATCACCATCGAGACGTTCCACGAATACTTGATGTGATCCTCGGTCGTACCTGCCGTACCCTGCACGACCAGGGTGGAGTTACGGCAGATCGCCGCGGCGAGCAACTCGGCCAGCCAGCTCTTCCCGGTTCCGGGATCACCGATCAGCAGCAGGCCGCGGTCGGACGCGAGCGTCACGATGCTGCGCTCGACGAAACCGCGGTCGCCGAACCACTTCTGCGAAATCTCCCGGTCCAGGCCGTCGGAGCGCTCGGAGCCGAGCACGAACAGCCGCACCATGCGAGGGCTGAGCCGCCAGGAGAACGGCTTGGGGCCGTCGTCGATCGACTCCAGCCAGTCGAGCTCCTCCGCATACTTCACCTCGGCGGGCGCACGCAGCATCTCATTGGTCATCAAAGTCTCCTAAGCGAGGAAGTTCTTCAGTTCGAACACGAGTTTCCGGATGTGGCCGGAGATGACCGGCGTGCCCAGGTCCTTGAGCTTCTGCCGGAACCACGGGTTCACGCTCTGCTGACCGCCACTGCTCACCGAGCCCACCGGGATGAGCCGTACGCCGGAGCGGTGCAGCGCCTCCATGCCGGCGTAGACGCCGTCGCAGTCCCACTCGTAGAAGTCCGAGATCCACACGACCACGGTGTTGCGCGGGTCGGCGACCTTCGGCTGCGCGAGGGCCAGGGCGGCCGTGCCGTCGGTGCCGCCGCCGAGCTGGGTGCGCAGCAGCACCTCGAACGGGTCGTGCACCCACGGGGTGAGGTCGAGCGCCCGGGTGTCGTACGCGACGAGGTGCACATCGACCTTGGGCAGCCCGGCGAAGATCGACGCCAGGATGGTGCAGTTCACCATCGCGTCGACCATCGAGCCCGACTGGTCGACGACCACGATCATGCGCGCCGGGGTGGTACGCCGCGCGGTGCGCCGGTAATAGAGCCTGTCGACGTAAAGTCGCTGGTCCTCGGGGCTGTAATTGGTGAGGTTCTTCCAGATCGTCCGTTCCAGGTCAAGGTTGCGGAACACCCGCTTGGGCGGCACCGACCGGTCGATCTCCCCCACACTGGCCTTCTCGACTTGGGTACGGAGCACCTCGGCTACCTCGTCGACGAACCTGCGGATCAGCGCCTTGGCGTTGGCCAGGGCCACCCCGGACAGGTTGGACTTGTCGCGCAGCAGTTGCTCCACGAGCGACATGCTCGGCGTGAGCCGCTTGGCCAGGTCCGGGTCCGCCAGGACCTCGCGCAGCCGCATCCGGTGGACCAGGTCGCCCTCCAGCTCGGCCAGCGCGCGGGCCAGCTCGGGGTCGATGCCGTCGCCCGGCCCGGAGCCAGCGCCGGGTCCCAGACCGACTCCCGCCCCGGAACCCGCACCGGGTCCCACGCCGGCTCCCGCCCCGGAACCCACACCGGGTCCCACACCGACTCCCGCTCCGGGTCCCGCATCGGCTCCGGGCCCGGCGGCGGCGGATCCCGCACCCTGCCCGGTTCCCGCACCCGTTCCCGACCCGCCGCACATGGCCAGCTTGAACCAGGCGGCGTCCTGCTGCCAGGTCGCGAGCTGCGTGGCGGTGACGTCGCCCGTGCCGGTGGCGAAGACGTTGAGCAGCAGCTTCGAGATCAGCGCGGCCCTGCGCACCTCGTCACCTGGAGCACCCGGCGCGAGCAGGTCACGGAACTCGGCGGCCAGCTCGGGGAAGCGCTGCACCAGCGAATCGACCGAGACGGAGGGGTCGAGCACCGCGGCCGGCAGGCCGAGGTCGCCGACGACCGCCATGCTCGCGGTCTCCAGCGCGGGCTGCTCCTCGTGGTCGAAGAGCCGGGCGAGCAGCCGCCAGTACAGCACCTGACGCCGGTTCCGCTCCGCGCCGACGTGGTCACCGATCGAGATGTGATCACTCATCTCCGCAGCAACCGTCCGGCTCGTTCGCGCAGCACGGCGACCGCGTCTCCGGCCCTGGCCTCGGCCTTCACCACCTTGGGATCGGTGGGGCCCTGGGCCCAGTCACCGGTGCCGATCTCGACCGTCTCCCGCTTGACCTTCGCCTGTACGGCGAGAGGCTGCAGCAGCCAGCGTCCGCCGTCCCAGCGGACCAGCCCGACACAGGCCGAGGAGCCGGCGACCAGCTTCGGAGTGAGCGGGCCGCAGGAGGGCAGCCGCCCGATGTCCACAGTGATCTCCGCTCCGCCGAGATCGAACGAGCCGTCCTCGGTCACCTTGTAGCCCTCCACCAGCACGGGTTCCGCGATCCGCACCGGAGCCCGCTCCAGAGGCGGCACCGCCGGGGCGAGCGCGCCCGCGAGGTGCAACCGGGCCGTGGTGAACGAGTCGGCCGGCTTGCCCAGGAACGCCCGGTCGTCGTGCCAGACCAGGTCGCCGCTGTCGAGCAGGGGCAGATCGGTGACCTCCAGCGATCGCCGGTCGGCCAGCGCGGCCAGCAGCACCTTGTGTTCGTGCGCCAGCGTCCACAGCGCGGGCCCGACGATGGTGTCGACCTTGGCCACGGTGACCCCGGTCCGCACCAGCCGGGCCGGGCCGCCGTCGGCGGGCTCCAGGACGGCGTGGACCTGGAACTGGACCGCGGTGCCGTGCTCGTGCACGTCCACACCGAGGACCAGCAGCCGCCCCGACACCAGGCCGACCGGCCGCGGCTCCGCGGGCAGCACGCCGTCCTGCGCCAGCAGCACGGCACGAGTCCACAGGTCGGCCCAGCGCCGTACCGGCAGGTGCTCCATCGTGGCGATCGGGCAGGAGGCCCGCAGCTCGGCCGCGAAACCGTCCAGCAGCACGGCGAGCCTGCGCTGTCCCGGCGCGGCCGTGAGCGCCTCGACGATCTGGTCGACGGCGGAGACGAGGTCGTGGTCGACACCGCGCCAGCCGGTGATGGCCAGCTCGCGCAGCCAGGAGCGGACCCCGCCGAGCATGTTGGCGACTCCGTACGGCTCGGACTCCGGCGCGGGGCTCCAGGGTTCGCGCTCGCGTCCCAGCGCCGCGTCCAGCCTGGCGAGCAGGGCGTCGTGCACCGCGCCGAACAGCGCGGCCCGGCCGCCCGCCAGCGTGGTCAGGTGCTCCGCTGCGATCGAGCCGGAGGCGACCTCGGCCGCCGCCTCCGCGAGCCGCTCGCCGATCGGGGTCGCCGTGAACGCCCCGGCCAGGGCCGCCAGCGCGGCGGTCCGCTCGTCGGCGAGCCGGGCGAGGCCGTGCACCAGGGCGTCGTCGAACCCGTCGACCAGGGCGAGCGCCTCCCCCGTGCCCTCCGGATCGCCGTCGAGCAGGTCGGCCAGCTGTACGGCGAGCATCAGCGCACCGCCCCCTCTGCGGGGAACCAGTGCATCTCGGGGATCGGCATCGTGGTCTCCGGCACCTCCAGGTAGGCCAGGTGGCGCAGGAAACGGCTGAACACCATGGCGGCGGGTGCGGGCTCGTGCGCACCGGTCAGGCGGTCGACCAGTTCGGTGCCATCCGGCACGTCCACCCGCAGGTAACGGGCCACGCGGTCGAGGCCGTACTGCAGGACGGCCTCGGCGGCGAGTGCCCGAAGGTGCTTGCACGGCGAGCCGTACAGTCCACCGCAGGGGCGATTGTTGTTGGTGCTGCAGTTGTAGTCGTGGGTGCCGGCGGCGATGGAGGAGACGTAGACCCGGCTGATGTCCGAGCCGCTCGACACCACGCCCTGCAGCCGGCCATCCGCCAGTTCGACGAAGGGGACCTTCGCCAGCTTGCGCGGCTTGACCGGGGGCACCACACGCAGCCTGCTGTGCTGCGCCCACACGGTTTCGCCGTCGGGGGAACGGTCGTTCATGGCCTCGGAACGTAGCCGATCACTCCGACAAAACCGGGTCGTCCCGCCTGCCGGGGACGTCCCTCTCGGTCAGAGCCCCAGGTCCTCGATCTCCTTGAGCAGGGCCGACCTGGAGTCGGCCGGGGGCGTCTTCGCGGGCACCTCGCCGACCGGCCCGGCCTTCGCCCCGCGCTCGCGGAACAGGTACCCGCCGAGGATGCCGCCGACGAACCCGAACACGTGAGCCTGCCAGCCGATGCCCTCAGCCGGCAGCAGCCCGGCGAACTGGTAGGCGAAGCACAGCCCCATGACCACTCCGATCACGATGTCGATCAGATGCCGGTCGAAGGCGCCGCGTACGAGCACGTACCCGAAGTAGCCGAACACCAGCCCGCTCGCGCCCGCCCCGACCGTGGCGGGGGAGGCGGTGAACCACTCGCCGAGCCCGCTGACGAGTGTGATCAGTCCGGTCACCCCGAGGAATTTCTTCACCCCGCGGTAGGCGGCGAGGAACCCGAAGATGAACAGGGGTCCCGAGTTGCCCTCGATATGCTCCCAACTCCAGTGCAGGAGGGGCGAGGTGACGATGCCGGGCAGGCTGTCAGGGTCCCACGGTTTGACCCCGTAGCTGTAGCTGAGGCCGTAGCCGCCGGCCCAGTTGGCCACCTGCACGACCCAGATCAGCCCGAGGAAGCCGACCATGACCCAGAAGGCCTTCCTGGCCTCAGCGATCATGATCTCCGCCGTGCGGCCGTCGCTCACGGAACCTCCCCGTCCCGACGATCACAGGATCACCCGGGAAAGATACCGCCGACGGCCGCCCCCGGCCAGGTTTCGCCACCTCCCGTGGTCACCGCAGTCACCTTCCGGTGATGAGCGGATCACATCCGAGACCTAATTGGATAGCGTCACTATCCATAATTGGATAGTCTAACTATCTAAAGAAGGGAGAGTCCCATGACCTTGATCGTTCTCGTGGTGGCCACCGTGTGCTTCCGCCTGCTGGGCGCGCTGTTCGACCTGGCCCGCTTCGCCACCTGGCGGGTCAGCGCCGCGCACGGTCTGGCCGTCATGCTCGTGATGACGGCCAGTGCCCACTTCGTCCCGTCAGACGTGACCTTCATGCCGAACCACGCCGACATGGTCGCCATGGTTCCGCCGTTCGTCCCGTTCCCCGCCTTCGTGGTCCACCTGACCGGCGTCCTGGAACTGGCCGGGGCGGTGGGCCTCGTGCTCCCGGCCACCCGCAAGGCGGCCGGGATCTGCCTGGCACTGCTGTTCGTACTGATGCTTCCGGCCAACATCCACGCCGCACTGGCCGGCGTGACCCTGGCGGGCGAGGCGGCGACCCCGCTGTGGCAGCGCATCCCCGAACAGATCCTCTACATCGGCATAGCGCTCTGGGCCGCGGGCGTCATGGCGAGGCCCTCAAGCCGTACGGCATCCGCACCGGTCGCGCGAGGTACTCACCACCCATAGGGCACGGATGCGCCCATCGGCCTCCACCCCCCCGGGCCGGCCGTAGTCGTCCCGCACCCGGGAGACCCGCAGCGGGTTTTGTCTGCTCTGCCGCGGAGAGTCCGGGTGCATGAACGGCGACGTGAAGCCACGCGGCGGGACCCAGTCGAAAGCCTGAGCGCCGCGACCATTCCCCTCACCTATCGGGGACCCGGCGACGCGACCGCGAATTCATGCCCTGCTGAGGCCGTCTCTCGGTTTTCATCGGCGGCGTCTCCGGCGCCCGGGTGGGGAGATCACCGGACTATTCCGTACGGAATTCGGCCCCCGGTTAAGCACCATCAAGGATGTCCTAAATGGCATGATTAATCCGGTATTGACGGGTATTGATCGGCAACACTACTGTGCTGAATATGTTCACTGAACGCGTTCACCGATTGCCGGTAGAGGAAGCGCAGGCGCTGCCGCGACGTCGGCGCGACAGGCGGGCGGCAAGCGCCATCATGCGGGGACGACACCTTCTTTCCATTCCGGCCGGTAAGGCGCTCACGTGCGGACAGTGGTGGACCACGGGCGTTTCCGGTGCGATCAACGCGGTGTGAGTTCGATGGCGTCGTCAACGATGCTCGACGTGATGAATCGCAGTGCGCGACAGGCGGGCGGAGCCGGCGCACGCTTTCACCAGTCGCCTAAGGACTCCACATTCCTCTCGTACGCCGACCTCGACCGGCAGGGGCGGCATGAAGCGGTGCTGCTACGGCTGGCGGGGCTCGAGCCCGGGGACCGGATCGTATTGGCCTTCCGCCCCGGCCTGGACTTCCTTCGCGCGGTGTACGCGGCGATGTACGCCGGAGTCGTTCTGATACCCGCCCCCATGACGGTGTCGCAAAGCATCGAGACCGTACGCCAACGCATTCTTTCGATCGCCGCGGATTCCGGCGCCAGACATGTTCTCAGTACCGGCGACCTGGCGGACGGCCTGGGCGATCTCGGGCCGGACATCTCTACGGTGATCCTCTCCGACTCGGGCGGGAGTTCACTGGCGGACGATTGGCGGCATCCGGGGACCCGCGCCGACGACATCGCGTTGATCCAATACACCTCCGGTTCGACCCGGGCGCCGAAGGGCGTGGCGATCACCCACGAGAATCTGGTGGTCAACCATCAATGCATTTACACCGTGATGGACTACCGCCCCGATTCGATACTGCTCGGCTGGCTGCCCCACTACCACGACATGGGCTTCAGCCTCTACATGCAGCCGATCTTCGGCGGCTTCGACCTGGTCGCCACGACTCCGGCCCAGTTCCTCCGGCGACCGGTTCTCTGGCTGCAACTGATAACGCGCTACGGGGCCACGTCGACCGTCGCTCCTGATTTCGCCTACAACCTGTGCGCCCGGCTGGTGACGGACGCGCAACTGGCGACGCTCGACCTGTCTTCCCTGAGAACGGTCATCACGGGCGCCGAGCCGGTACGAGCGCGGACCCTGAACGATTTCGCCGCCCGCTTCGCCTCGGCGGGCTTCGACCCGGGTGCCTTCGTGCCCGCCTACGGAATGGCGGAGGCGACGGTGTTCATCAGCGCCAAGCGGTCGCGGCTTCCGGTCGTCCCGTTGGCGGTGGACGCCGATGCGCTCGAACAGGGGGCGGTGCGACCCGCCGGCGAGGGCAGATCTCTCGACGTCGTGCCGTGCGGGCCGCCTGCCCCGGGACACGATGTCGTGATCATCGATCCGAATACCGGCACGCCCTCGCCGGGTGACCGCGTGGGCGAGATCTGGGTGCGGGGTCCGAGCGTGGCGCGGGGGTACTGGGAACAGCCCGAGGAGACCGCCAAGAAGTTCAGGGCCGAACTCGCGGAGGACCGGCGTGAATACCTGCGAACGGGTGACCTCGGCTTCTTGTCGGCGGGAGAGGTGGTCATCACCGGCCGGATGAGCGACGTCATCAATGTCCGCGGACGCAACGTCTACCCGAGCGACCTGGAAAATGCCGTATCCAACGAGATCGCTTCCCACATCGACCCCGTGAGCGCCGCCTTCGAATGGGCCGATGACGTGGTGGTGGTCGTCGTCGAGGCCGGGCCGCGAACGGCGGACGCGGTGGCGGTCGCCGAAGACGTTCGCCGCAGGCTCGCCGAGAAGTTCTCCCTCGAACCACTCGGTCTGGTCATCGTGCGACGAGGGAGCGTTCCGCGCACGTCCAGTGGCAAGGTGAGACGCAAGGCGACGCGCGATCTGCTCGCGGCCGGCGAGCTTCCTGTCGTCTTCTCCACCGGCCTGCGCCTGGAAGCCGGCGAGTCGTGAGCAAAACGTTCCTCCGCGCGGCCGTTATCGACGAATATCTCGGGGACCCCGAAGATCCGCGGGCACATATCCGCGGCAAGGACGTGGTGTCGGCCGATGAAGCGGCGGTCTTTCCAGCGGAGACCGTCGACGCGCTCAACGAGTGGGGCCTGCAACGCGCCTATGTCCCGACCCTGTTCGGCGGCGAGCTGCACGATCTGCTGCTGACAATGTTGCTGACAAGGCATGTGGCCAGGCGCGACCTCACCGCCGCCGTGGCACACGGCAAGACCTTCCTCGGTGCGCTCTGCGCCTGGTTGGCGGGAGGGGACATCGCCCACCGCATGGCGTCCATCGTCGACTCCGGGGCCGCCGTGTCCTGGGGGTTGACGGAATCCGGGCGCGGATCCGATCTGCTCCGTACGCGGACCCACTGCACGACCGACGGCCCGACGCGGTTGCACGGCGGGAAGTGGCCCGTGAACAACGCCACACGCGGGCGCGCCATGTGCGTCCTCGTCCGTACCCGGACAGAGCTGAGCCCGCGTTCGCTCTCCCTCGTTCTCGCGGACAAGGAGGAGATCGATCTCCGACGGGTGAGCTACCGGCCGAAGGTTCACACGCACGGCATCAAGGGTGCTGACATCAGCGGAATCGACTGGGACGGGGTGCCGCTCCCGGCCGACAGGTTCATCGGCGAGCCGGGGCAGGGCCTCGAACTGGTGTTGAAAGCCCTTCAGATCACCAGACCGGTCTGCACGGCACTGTCGATGGGTGGCGCTGACACCGCGGTCGCGACCGTGCTCACGTTCCTGTCCGACCGGCGACTGTACGGACGCAGGCTCGTGAATCTGCCCGGAGCGACCGCAGACGCCGGTGCGATCGTCGCCGACGCACTCATCGCCGAGGCCACCGCCATGGTGGGCGCACGGCATGTGACCGCGTACCCCGAGGAAATGGGGCTCGTCAGCGCCCTCGTCAAGTACATCGTGCCCGCGACGGTCGATACGCTCTTCCGCAACGCGACCCGGTTCCTCGGCGCCCGATCACAGCTCATCGGACCGGCACACGCCGGGGTTTTCCAGAAGGCGGCGCGCGACAACCGCGTGGTGGGCATCTTCGACGGGAACTCAGTCGTCAATCTGAACGCGATCATCAATGAGTTCGGCGCGATCGCGAGAGGGGCGCGGCGGGAGATCGGCGATCTTCCACCGCTCGCGGCGCTCGATCCCGGCGTCGAGTCCCCCGGGCTGGACTTCGGGCGCCTCCGGTTGCACACGAAGGCGGGATCGACCCTGCTCCGTGCGATCCCGTCGCTCGCATCGACCGCGCGGCGGAACGCATCGCCGGAACTGGCCCGTGCGATCGAGGTGTTCCGGGACGCCGCCGCCGAGGTGTCGGGAGAGGTTTCCGGAGCCGGTACGACGGCGAAGCCCGGGGCCGCGCACTTCGAGCTGGCCCAACTCGTGGCCGAGACGTTCGCGGGCGCGTGCTGCCTGCTCGTTCGTACCGGAAACACCGCCTCCTCATCCCTCGCACGGGACGACACCTGGGCCGTCGCCGCGCTGGGAAGGGTATGCGAGCGGCTCGGGCGTCCCCTCCCGGACACGACCTCCGCATGCCGGGCCCTGGCCGGGCAGGCGCTCGAGAGCAACCGGCGTGGCGAGCCCACCACACTATTCGAAGGTTGGTACGCCGCATGAGCCGGACAACGGCCGAACCGCCCGCGGGGCTGGAGGAACTGTTCGGAGATCCCCTCTCGCCGGACGGCGCATTCACTTACGAGTCCATCTTGGCGGCGGACGCCCAGCGGCGATTGGTGGAGCCCGCCGAGACGCTCCTGAACCAGTGGGGCTTCGGGGCCGAGCTCGTGCCCGTGCATCTCGGTGGGCGGTGGAGATCCACCGAAGACCTTGTGCGACGCCTGCTGCCGATATTCCGGCGCGACCTCGCCCTTGGTCTGGGGCACGGCATCACCACGTTCATGGCCGCGGTCAACGTGTGGCTTCGCGGCGATGAGCGGAGCCGGCACGACCTCGCGGCCCGGCTGCTGAGGGGTGAGCGGGTCGCGGTGTGCTTCCATGAACTGGCGCACGGCAACGACCTGCTGCAAAACGATTGCACCGCGACACTCGTGGAAGACGGGCCGGTCCGCGGCTGGCGGATCGACGGCGCGAAAGAGGTCATCAACAACGTCGAACGCGCCGAGTCGGCGCTGATATTCGCGCGCACGTCGGATGAGCCGGGTCCCCGATCCTTCAGTCTGCTGCTGTGGAACAAGGACGCCTCTCTGGCCGGCGGCGCGGACACCGGCCGCCGCGTTCTGACGGCTGGCGTACGAGGCTGCCGGCTCGGAGTGATCGAGTTCGACCGGCTCGTCGTTCCGGAGGATGCGCTGATCGGCGACGTCGGCGACGGCGCCGCCACCGCTCTGCGCGCTTTTCAGATCACGCGGCCGGTCGTCTCCGCGCTCGCCGTGGGAACCCTCGATGCCGCGACGAGGTTGGCGGTGCCGTACATGCGCGGCCGTGCTCTGTACGGGGACAGGGTGTGGGACCTTCCACACGCCCGGCTGCTCCTGACCCGGGCCTGGGCGGCGCTGCTCGTCGCGGACGCGTTCGCGAGGACGGCGGTGCGGGCCTTACATGTCCGTCCAGACGAGTCCTATCTGCTGAGCGCCGCCGCGAAGTACCTCGTACCGAAGCTGTTGAACGACGCGATGTACGACCTCAGTGTTCTCTTCGGCTCCAGCTTCTACACGGTGACGTCCCCGTACGGCATCTTCGAAAAATGGTTCCGGGATCTCGAGATCCTGCCGATCGGCCACGCCGGCTCGACGTCATGCCTGCTCAGCCTGATTCCGTACCTGCCGACCTGGGCACGCCGTTCCAGGAAATCGGCGCCCTATGAGGCCGCGCTGTTCGCGGCTTCGGCCGACCTGGGTGAACTTCCGTTCGCCGAACTGGGCCTCGGTGCGGGCCGCTTCGATTCGGTCACCGCGCCGCTCCGCGATGAGGCGATCACGTCGGCCCTGTGCTCGGCGCATCCGTCCGTCGCCCGTCTGGTCGACCGGTGGGTCGACGAGCTCACGGCACTGCAGGACGCCGCGGCCGCACTCAGCCCCGCTTCGCTCCGGTCGGATGCCTCGCCGGAGGCGTTCGACCTGGCACGACGTCTGACCGGCCTCATGGCCGTCGGCGCGCTCCTCGGCAGTTGGCACGAGGGCCGGGTGCGGGAGACCAGCCCGTTCAGCCGATCCCCCGTGGCCGTCGAGACGGCGCTACTCAGAATCTCCGAGTTGCTCAGGCCGGCCGCGTCCGACTCCAGCGTGCCCGTTCCCCGATCGGCTCCGTCACGGGTGCGCTGGCCTCAACACCTGGCCGACGCCGCAGCGGCCCACATAGCTTCCGCGACCGACGCAGGTCTCAGCCTCGGCGTCGAAGAGCTCGTGACGACCCGTCCCTCCCACAGTTCGCACGAGAGGAACCCATGACCATAGAAGCGCTGACAGTCGTCACCCTGGAAAGGTGGCTCAGGGACCGGGTCGCGGCATACGGAGAGCTCGCCCCCGACGCCTTCACCGTGGACACGCCCCTGACCGAGCTGGGATTCAACTCGGTTTACGCCCTGACCATATGCGGCGACATCGAGGACACGTTCGACATCGACGTCGACCCCACCGTCGTCTGGGACAACCCGACCATTCGCCGGCTTGCCGCCGCGTTGTACGCGGTCATCAAGAAGGAGTGATCGTGTTCGTGTCACACGGTGACCAGCGTGTTTCCCTTACGCCCATGAGTTTTACGGATTCGACCTGTCCGGGCATCCATCCTGGCCCCCGCTCTCGATTAGAACGCTCCCTGATGGATTATTGGAGGCACCGGGCCGTCCGAAAAGGACGCCGACGGCGTCCATATGCGGGCGGAAAAGCATGCGACCACCGCGGCTTGACTCGGATCCAGCGCCCCACTAGCGTGATGAAAATGTTCAATGAACACGTTCACCATGCTTCGGGGTGGCCTTAATGGCATCACGTGACGAACTCCGCCGAGCCACGCAGGCGAAGATTTCGCTCGCCGCCGAGCGACTCTTCTGTGAACGAGGCTACAAAGGCACCACCATCCGTGACATCGCCGCCGCCGCGGGCGTGAGCACCGGGTCGGTGATGATGCTGGGAGACAAGCGCACCCTGTTGATCGCGATGTTCGACAGATCTATCGCGGAAATCCATCGACACCGGATGCCCCAAGCCCCATCACAGCAACCACCCGAAGGTACGGCTACGAGCACCGTCGACCGGCTGACCGAGCTTTTGAAGCCCTTTCTGGAAATCTTCGCGGCTCAATCGGAGCTGTCCCGTGAGTACGCGTCCGCACTTGTCAGCGGGAATCACACGTCGGTGGTGTTCAAAGACCTGGGGGCCGCCCTCAGAGCGGAGATCGAAACTGTGCTGACCGAGGAGGGAATGGACTCGACCAGCGCTTCCCTAGCCACACAGACCATCTATCTGTCCTATCTCGGGACCCTTTTCGCATGGGCCGGAAAAAGCGGATCCGACATTTCCGAGCCACTCCGGAAACTACGCATGATCATCTCTTTCGTAACCGCACCAAAGGAGGCATAAGTTGAGCGAGACCCCAGACCCGTCCTGGTTGGTTTTAATACTGGCGGGCTTGCTGTTCATGGACGCGGCGATGTCGGTGCGTCCGCCGAAGTTCATTCGAGACTGCCTCAACGGCGTCCACTTCCCACGCGAGTGGTGGTGGATCCTCATCGTGATCAAGCTGCTGGCGACCGCCGGTCTGATCGTCGGGATATGGGTACCCGGGGTCGCGTTCGCCGCCAACGTCGGGGTGATCGCGTACTTCCTCTGCGCGTCCGTGGCGCATATCCGGGCACGCTTTCTCCGGCAAGAGTTCTGGGTCAACTGCCTCGGCTTCCTGGCCGTGTCGGTCCTGGTTCTCGTCTTCGCATTCTTCGTGTGACGAGTCGCTGTTCAGGCACAGACAGGAGGGTGGAGGGCAGTGTCCGTGCTTCCTCCCCGGAATATCGGTCTGCTCTTTGACTGGCATGCGGCCAAGTCTCGGACGACCGAGCTTCACCTCGACCGGCCGTTCGACATCGACCCGGACGGCGGCTTGATCTACGATGCGGCCGCCCTCGCGCGTCTGGTCGGGGAGATGTCGGCCTGCTGGTATGCGGCCGGTGTCCGCCGCGGAGATCGCGTCGTGGTCATCAAGCGGAACCACTTCGACGTGATCGTCCTGTCCGCCGCGGCGGCGCGGATAGGGGCGGTAGCGGCGACGATCGCCGAGGCCAACCCTCCTGCGCACCTCTTCGAGATGCTGCGGAGGCTGCGCCCGATGGCGACCGTGATCTCATCGAAGGCGATGCGGGAAGCCCGGCGCCAAGGTATCGATCTCGGGGCGTTCGGGCGAACCATCCTCCTCGACGAGGATCACGGGGCTCGCGCCGGACGGGTGACTCTGGACGAGCTACGCGGAGCATCCGTACCGGCACCCGACATCCGGCCGGACGGCGAGCCGATGATGATCACCCACACCTCCGGGACGACGAGTACGCCGAAGCTCGTCGTGCATACGGCCGACTCCAATCGAGCGGGGACCAGGCTGGAGCTCCTTCCCCTGCCGTTCGCGGTCAGCCGCCGCGACGACGTGTGCCTCAGCTCGATAGCGTTCGCTCATTCGCGCGCGTACACCTGGGCCGCCGCGCAGTTTCGGTGGGCGCCACGCCGCCTCGTGATCGCCAGCAGTCACGCGGTCGCCGATGTCGAGCGCGTCTTCGAGTCACAGCGGCCGACGACGGTCGAGGCGATGCCGAACGTGTTCCAGCATTGGCTTCCCCTCATCCGGCGCCGGCCGCACCTGTTCGCGCAGGTGCGGTACTACATGAACACGTTCGACATCATGCACCCTTCGATCGCGCGTCCGTTCATGCAGGCGTCGAAGCGGCGTAACGTGCTCTGGGCGCACAGCTGGGGACAGAGCGAGGTCGGCCCGATCGCCGGGCTCCCGTACTCCCGCAGAAAACTCAACCGGCTCGCCGGTTCCACCCGCGACAACATGAACCTCATGGGCTGGGTGTGGCCAGGGCTGATGCGGGCCAAGGTGGTCGATCCCGACACCGGCCGCCGCCTGCGCGCCGGTGAGGTCGGTGTCGTGATGGTCAAGACCAAGTCCCTGTGCGTCGACTACCTCGGCGAGACGGAGCGCTATCGGGCCGAACGGTCGGGCGAGTGGTGGAACACCGGGGACGTCGGCTTCAAGGACGCGCTGGGCAGGATCCACTTTCTGGACCGGGCGGTCGACGCGGTGCCGGGAGGAAGCGCCACCGAGATCGAGAGCGTCCTTCTGCAGCGCATAGACAACGCGCTCGAGGTCATCGTTCTCACGCGAGGAGAGCTTCCCCCGCTGCCTGTCATCAGCACGGAAGACAACAAGCTCGCCGCCGAGGACTGGTCACGCGCCACACGTGGGCTGCCTCAACTGGGCAAGCCCGTTCTCGTCCCCTGGGAGGAGCTACCGCTGACGTCGACCTGGAAGGTCCGCCGCAAGGAACTCCGCGAGAAGGTGTTCGCCGAGACGGCCGACCGGACGGTACTTGAGGAGAGATCGGCGTGACCGCGGTCATGGACATCTGGCACGACTGAGGCGTTCAACAATGGATATTTACGCACGCGCTCTGGAGCAGACTCTGCTCCGCGTCCCTTACAACAGCGCAACCCAATATCATCGGTATTTCGGCGATGGCCCGGCGGATCCCAGGTTCGGCGCCGCATGCATCATCCAGACGACCGATGTGGCGGAGCGAGCCGTGGCCCTCGGCGCTCCGGATCCGGTGTTTATCCAGGATATGCGACATGTGGGAGCGGTCTTCCACCACGACGGGGAGATCGTGGTCCTGGATCCGTACCTCCTGCACCGCGAACCCATCCGATTCACAAGGGAAGAAGTCGAGTCCGGGGAAGCCACCATAAACGTGCCGGCCGCACCCCTTCGCCGCGATCGCACCGGAGCACCGCGGGACGGGCGGCTGCACGCCAGGTACAAGAAGAACCACAACGGCTATGTGATCAGGCTCGACTACTCCAAGTACAGTCCGGCGAAAGACCGGTACGTCGTCAGCAGGCACTTCTCGCTCCGCTCGGGCGAGGTCTTCAATCTGCGGGAATTCACCGAGGACCTGCGTGCGCTGATGACTCATCCGGAGCAGACCAGCGTGTCGATACGGGCCGTGCTGTCGGGGATGACACGCACCGCCGAGGCGATCATTCCCTTACGTGGCTTCGCGAAGCGAACCTTCACCGCCGACGACATCTGGCTGCGCACCGGCGAGGGGGTCGTGTCGCGTAACTCGGAGCCCGCCTCACCGGCCGTCTGGGCCGACCTCGAAGACTCGCTCGGTCTGCCCCGGGCGGACATCGTGGACCACCTGGTCTCCGCCGCGGTGATATATCAGCGCATCGCAGATCCCGAACAAGAACTCGAACCATACCATCTGGAGAATTAGCAGTGCGGTTTGACCGGATCTTCATCGCAGGAACGATTCAGGGCTCGAATCGCGGGACGGACATCGAGGACCAGAGTTATCGCATCACGATCCCCGCGATGGTGGCCCGGTTCTTTCCCGGAGCGGAGTGCTTCGACCCGAGTGCCGACGTGGCCGAAAAGCTGGCGAACGCGTCGGTCGCGGCCCAGATCCGGTCTCTGCTCAGCGACACTCCTCCCGCCCTCGAGACGGCCTCACTCCCCGCTCAACTCACCGAACTCAGGACGACCTTCCATGAAATGACCCGTGAGGTGGCGAAGTGCGACCTCTGCATCGCGTACCTTCCCGGTCACACACCGAGCATGGGAACGGCGATGGAAATGTACGCCGCCTACCTCAGCGATGTGCCGATCGTGACCGTGACCGACATGGTCGCGAACCTCGCCGTGGTCTCGGTGTCGACGTGGATCCTGCGCGACCTCGAAGTCCTCGAAGAATGGCTGGCCCAGCGGTCCCCGTCGAAGGGCGGAATCCCGGCATGACACGTCGCGCTCGACAGTCGGTCTTCCCGCTCATCCGCTCCGCCCAAGAGCCGGGCAGCGCCGATCAGTGGGCACGAGGGTCCACATGATCACCGCCAGGCCGGCCCGGGAGAGATCCTCATGGAGCCAGCGGTGCGTACGGCGTGGAGACGGTGCCCCGGCATCAGGTGATGGTGAGCGTCGTCGCCCCGGTCGCGTTCGTGAAGCCGGTGGTGAGGCACTGCAGCAGCCCTGGTTGCGGAAGCGGGATGACCTCTAGCGCGCTCCTGCCCTGGAACCGGCCCTGGATGACCTTGCCGGTGACCACGGTGACGATCTGGCCGGCCACGGCGGTGGTGCTGCTGCCGGCGTCCAGTATCAGCCAGGC
>BCRI01000141.1 GCA_001552515.1 Sphaerimonospora mesophila NBRC 14179 = JCM 3151 | reverse complement strand
CAGGATCGTCGCCGTCGAGCAGTACGGCGCCGGCCCGTTCGGCAGCGTGCACCTGGCCGACCTCGGGGCCGAGGTGATCAAGATCGAGGATCCGCGCGCCGGCGGCGACGTCGGCCGGTACGTGCCGCCGTACGCCGAAGGCGAGGATTCGCTGTTCTTCGAGACGTTCAACCGCAACAAGCGCAGCCTCTCCCTCGACCTCGGCAGCGACGAGGGACGCGCGGTCTTCGAGGATCTCGTCCGGGTCAGCGACGTGGTCTACAGCAACCTGCGCGGCGACGTGCCCGCCAAGATGCGCATCACCTACGACGACCTGAAGCATCTCAACCCCGCCATCGTGTGCTGCTCGCTCACCGGATTCGGCATGTCCGGCCCGAGGCGGAACGAACCGGGGTACGACTACATCCTGCAGGGCCTCGCCGGATGGATGGACATCACCGGGGAGCCCGGCGGGCCGCCCACCAAGTCCGGGCTGTCCCTGGTCGACTACTCGGGCGGCCTGGTGGCGGCGATCTCGCTGCTCGCCGGCCTGCACGCGGCCCGCAGGGACGGCGTGGGCATGGACTGCGACGTCAGCCTCTACGACACCGCGATCGGCCTGCTGACCTACCCCGCGGTCTGGCACCTCAACGAGGGGTTCGCCCCCGAGCGCACCCGGCACTCCGCCCATCCGTCGCTGGTGCCGTTCCAGGCGTTCGAGGCCAAGGACGGCTGGCTCGTCGTCGGATGCGCGAAGGAGAAGTTCTGGCGACGGCTCGCCGAGGTCATCGGCCACCCGGAATGGGCCGACGACGAGCGGTTCGCCACGTTCGCCGACCGCCGCCGCAGCAAGGACGTCCTGCTGCCGATGCTGGAGGAGGTGTTCCGGCGGCGTACGGTCGCGGAATGGCTGGAGCCGCTCTACGCGGCGTCGATCCCGTGCGGCCCGATCAACGACGTCGCCGCCGCGCTGACCGAGGAGCACACGGCCGCACGTGACCTGGTCGTGGAGACCGAGCACCCGCACTGGGGCACGGTGCGCCAGGTGGCCTCCCCCGTCCGGGTCGGCACCCAGCGCCCCGACTACCGGCGGGCGCCCCGGCGCAACGAGGACTTCGGCCACGTCGTGCGCGAGCTCCTGGGCTACGACGACGCGAAGGTGACGGCGCTGACCGAGGCGGGCGCCTTCGGACGATCCGCCGGAGGGGGCGCGGCATGACCGCGGCGCGCGTCCTGGCCGAATGGGCGCTGGGCCCGGCGCCGGCCGACGCGCCAGGGGACGTGCGGGAGGCGGCCTGCCGGCACCTGCTCGACGGGCTCGGCACGGCCGTCGCGGCCGGCCGCACCTCGATGGCCGCCCCCGCCGTCACGGTGGCGCGGGGTCTCGGCGGCCCGGCCGAGGCCACGGTGCTCGGCACCGGCGAGCGCGGGTCGGCGGTCGCCGCGGCGCTCGCCGCCGGCACCCTGGTGCATGCGCTCGACTTCGACGACACCCACGCGGGCGGGCTCGTCCACGCCACGGCCGTGGTGCTGCCGGCCGCCCTCGCGGTCGGCGAGCAGGCCGGCGCGTCCGGCGCGGAGGTGCTCGCCGCGGTCATCGCGGGCTACGAGACGGTGTGCCGGGTCGCGGCCGCCGCCCCGCACGGTTTCCACGCCCGTGGGCTGCACGCGACCATGAGCTGCGGGGTGATGTCGGCCGCGATCGTGACCGCGCGGCTGCTGCGGCTCGGCCCCGAGAAGGCCGTCGACGCGCTGGGCATCGCGGGCAGCCAGGCGGGCGGCCTGCTGGAGTTCCTGGCCACCGGCGCGTCGACCAAGCAGCTCCACCCCGGCCTCGCCTCGGCGTCGGGCATCCTCGCCGCCCGGCTGGCGGCGGCGGGGGCGAGCGGACCGGACAGCGTCCTCGAAGGCCCGCAGGGCCTGTACGCCGCGCTGGCCGGCCGGACCGTGGCCGCCGAGGCGGTCACCGCCGGGCTGGGGGAGACGTGGGAGACCACCCGCATCACCGTCAAGCCCTATCCGGCCTGCCAGCTCATGCACGTGACCCTCGACGCGGCCACTGAGGCGCTGCGCCGGCACGACGTGCGAGCCGCCGAGGTGATCGAGGTGATCGCCGACGTGCACCCGGACAGCGCGGGCATCGTGTGCGAGCCGGCGGAGCGCAAGACGCGCCCGCGCACGCCGTACGACGCGAAGTTCTCCCTGCCGTGGACGGTCGCCGCGCTGCTCCTCGACGGCGAGGTGACGCTCGCGACGTACTCCCCGGAGTCGCTGCGCCGTCCCGAGGTGGCCGACCTCGCGGCCCGCGTACGGACGGTCGTCACCCCGGCCGAGGGGGTGGCCGCCGACGCGCCGGGACGCGTACGCCTGCGGCTCGCGGACGGGCACGTGATCGAGGGGCGGGTGCCGCGCAGCGTCGGCGGGCCCGACCGCCCGCTCGGCGACCTCGACCTGGACGCCAAGTTCACCGCCAACGCCGCGGACGCCTCCTCACCCGAGAGCGGGGAGAAGGCGGCGGAACTGGCCCGCAGGGTGCGCGGCCTCGCCGCGGAACCAGACCTTTCCACCATCGTCGCACTCGCCGACCGGCTGGCCCGGCCGGCACCGGAGGAACAGAAATGACTCTGCAAGCCATCCGTCCCAGCCACTTCCCGTGGTTCCGCTACGAGGGTTACTCCTTCTCACTGGGCCTGACCCACGGCCGGGACGCCTGGCTGTCCGGCCACTCCGCCAGCGAGCACGACCCCGAGTCCGGGCGCATGGTCGTGCGCGGCGGCATGACCGACCAGGCGCGTACGGCGTATGCGAAGATCGCCACGATCCTCGAGGCCGCCGGGATGTCCTTCGCCGACGTCACCCGCGTCGTGGAGAACGTCACGGTCCCGGGGCTGGACGCCTATCCGGAGGCGGCGGCCGTACGTGCGGAGATCTTCGGCGAGCATCGGCCGGCGGTCAGCACGGTGGTCGTCGAGCGACTGCTGCGCCCGGCGGCGTTCATCGAGATCGAGGTGCACGCGAGCCCGGGCGGCCCGGTGGCGTCGGCCGCCGGCGTGGCGGAGGCCCCCGACGGCGCGGTCTTCCTGCCCACGCTGCTGCCGATCGACGAGCGCGGCGACGTGGTCAGCGAGGGCGATTTCGTCGGCCAGTACGCCTACTGCCTGGACAAGGCCGACCGGCTGCTGCGCGAGGTCGGGCTGTCCCTCGACGCCGCCGTCACGACCTACGACTACTCCACGCCGGCCACCCGCGACGTCTACCGCCGCACGCACGAGGTGCGCAAGGAGAGGCTCGGCGGAGCCGGTGTCTACCCCGGCGCGGGCGGCATCCTGATGAGCCGGCTGCACCACCCGGGCGTGCTGGTCGCGCTCGAGGTCACCGCCTCCCGGCATCCGCTCGAGGCGGTCAACCCCGGATGGAGCCGCTACGACACCCTCACCTACACCCCCGGTGTCAAGGCCGGCGGCATGCTGTGGATGAGCGGTTTCGCCGCCCTGGACATGGAGACGCAGCGGGTGCTGCACCCGGGCGACGTGGTGGCGCAGGCCGAGGTGACCTACGACGCGATCCTGCGGGTGCTGGAGGCCGCCGGGGCCGGGCCCGAGCATCTCCTGTCGACGATCGAGTTCGTCTGCCCCGACGGGCTGAGCGCCTACCGGGGCGTCGCCGACGTGCGCAAGCGCCTGCTCCGCGATCCGTGGCCCGCCTCCACCGGCGCGATCTGCGCCGGTCTGCTGCGGCCGGAGTTCCTGCTCGAGGTCTTCCCCGCGGCGGTGCTCCCATGAGCCTGCTGACCGACGAGATCCGCGCGCTCATCGGCCGCGAGGTCTCCTACACCGCGCCGGAGGAACTCGGCAGGGCCGCCATCCGCTACTACGCCCGCGCCGTCGGCGACGACAACCCGCTCTACACCGACGAGGCGTACGCGCGGCGGCACGGCTACGACGGGATCATCGCCCCGCCCACCCTGATCTGCGAGACGAACCAGTACGCCGACCTGCCGCCGGACGCCGACGGCTACGCCGGGCACGACTGGCACATCGACATCCCCGGCACCCGGAAGGTGCGCGGCGGCAACACCTACACCTTCCACCGGCCCGTACGGCCCGGCGACGTTATCACCGCCACCTGGCGGGTGACCGACGTGGCCGAGCGGCGCACCTCCGGCGGGCAGGAGATGCTCATCGTCTCCTCGGTCGCCGACTACACCGACCAGGAGGGCAGGCCGCTCGTCACCAACGAGGAGACCATCATCTACGTCGCACTGAAGGAGGAACGGTGACCGAACCCACGGCGACCGGGCCCACGGTGACCGGGCCGACGGTGGCGGTCGGCGCCGAGGTGCCTCCGCTGGAGCGGACGATCGGCCTGCGCGACATGATCGCCTACGCCGGCGCCACCTGGGACTGGCACCGGCTGCACTACGACCCCGAATACCTGGAGGAGCGGCGGCTGCCCGCTCCGGTGGTCGACGGGCAGGTCTTCGGCGCGCTGCTCGTCGAGCAGCTCCAGGACTGGCTCGGTCCCCGCGCCGTCGTGCGCCGCCTGCACTTCCGGTTCAAGAACCTCGTCTTCGCCGGTGACACCGTCCGCTGCACCGGAAGGGTCACCGCCGTCGACGGCGACACCGTCACGGTGGAGCAGCGGATCGTGGTCGTCGACGGCGACGAGCCGGAACGGGCCGCGGTGGAGCCGGCCGGCGCCGAAGTCGTGCTGCGCGTACCGGAGGAGAGATGAGCACATCGGTGGCGATCGTCGGAGCGGCCGAGAGCGATCTCGGCGTCACCGGCAGATCGATTCTCGGCCTGCAGGCCCAGGCCATCGGCAGGGCGCTCGACGACGCCGGGCTGACCCTCGCCGACGTGGACGGCCTGGCGACGACCGGGGTCTCCCGCTTCTCGGCGACGCAGGTCGCCGACTATCTCGGGCTGCGCCCGGCCTGGACCGACTCGACCTTCGCCGGCGGCTCGGCGTTCGAGATGTACGTCGCACGCGCCGTCCAGGCCATCGAGGCCGGGCAGTGCTCGACCGTGGTCATCTCATACGGCTCCAACCAGCGCTCGGCCCGGTCCCGCTCCCTGGGCGGCGTGGTCGAGTCGCACACCCCCGAGGCGCAGTTCGAGACGCCCTACGGACCCCTCTACCCGATCTCCTACTACGCGATGGCGGCCCAGCGGTACCTGCACCGCTACGGCGGGACGCGGGAGCGGCTCGCCGAGGTCGCCGTGGCGGCACGCGAGTGGGCGCTGCTCAACCCGGCGGCGTTCCGCCACGGGGCGGGCCCGCTGAGCGTGGCCGACGTGCTCGGCGCCCCCGTGGTGTCGACGCCGCTGACCACGGCCGACTGCTGCCTGGTGACCGACGGGGGCGGGGCGGTCGTGCTCACCTCGCTCGACCGGGCCCGCGACCTGCGCAGGCCGCCGGTGCGGGTGCTCGGGTACGGTGAGTGCACGACCAACACCTCGATGACCGCCGTCGACGACCTGACCGTGACCGGGGCCGTCGAGTCGGGCCGCGCCGCCTTCGCCCGCGCCGGGCTGACCCCCGCCGACGTGGACGTCGCCGAGGTCTACGACTCCTTCACCATCACCGTCGTGCTCACGCTGGAGGCGCTCGGGTTCTGCGGCCGGGGCGAGGCGCTCGACTGGATCGCGGGCGGCCGCATCCGGCCGGGCGGCGACTTCCCGCTCGACACCTCCGGCGGCGGCCTGTCCTACTGCCATCCCGGGCAGTACGGCGTGCTGCTGCTGGTCGAGGCCGTACGGCAGTTGCGCGGCGAGTGCGGCGCCCGGCAGGTGCCCGGGGCCGAGATCGCGCTCGCGCACGGCACCGGTGGCATCCTGTCCACGCACGCGACCGTCCTGCTGGGGGTGGACCGATGAGCACCGAGGCACAGCAGAGCCACCAGGTGCCCGAGCCCGACGAGGTGACCGAGCCGTGGTGGGAGGCCACCCGGCGGCGTGTCCTGCTCGTCCAGCGCTGCGCGGCCTGCGGGCACGCGCAGCACCCGCCGCGTGCGCTGTGCACGGCGTGCGGATCCGCGCGCGACCTCGACTGGTCGCAGGCGTCGGGCGACGGCGTGGTCGACGCCTGCACGGTCGTCGAGCGGGCGATGCCCGGGTTCCGGCCGCCCTACGTCGTGGCGCGCGTACGCCTCCCGGAGGGCGTGCTGCTGCTCAGCAACGTGGTCACCGAGCACCCGCACGACGTGGGCGTCGGCGACGCGCTGCGGCTCGATTGGCGACCGCTGCCCGACGGGCGTGCCCTGCCGGTTTTCGTACCCTCCGAGAGGTGACCTGTGGACTTCGAACTGAACGAGGACCAGCGTGAGTTCCGCGCGCTGCTGCGCGAATTCGTCGACAAGGAGATCGTGCCGGTCGCACGGGACTGGGAGCACTCCGGCCGATACCCGACCGAGATCGTGGACGGCTTCAAGGCGATGGGCCTGTTCGGCGTCACCGTGCCGGAGGAGTACGGCGGGCTCGACCTCGACCCGGTGTCGTTCGCGCTCGTCTTCGAGGAGATCTCACGCGGCTGGATGGGCGTGGCCGGCATCCTCGGCAGCCACTCCCTGGCCTGCCGGATGATCGCGATGCACGGCACCGAGGACCAGAAGCGGCGTTATCTGCCGGGGCTGGCCAGCGGCGAGCGGCGCACCGGGATCGGTCTGACCGAGCCGGACGCGGGCACCGACCTGCAGGGCATCCGCACCGTCGCCCGCCGCGACGGGGATCACTACGTGGTGACCGGCACCAAGACCTGGATCACCAACGCGCGGTACGCCGATCCGCTGCCGGTGCTGGTGAAGACCGACCCGGACGCGACGCCGGCGCACCGGGGGATGAGCGTCCTGCTCGTCGACGCCGACACGCCCGGTTACACGGTCACCAAGGACATCCCGAAGCTGGGCTACAAGGGCACCGAGTCGTGCGAGGTGGTGCTCGACGGCGCCCGCGTCCCCGCGGCGAACCTGCTGGGCGACGTCGAGGGCCGGGGCATGCAGCAGGCGCTGTCCGCGCTGGAGTGGGGGCGGGTCAACATCGCCGCCCGCTCCGTGGGCATCGCGCAGCGCGCGTACGACGAGGCGCTGGCCTACGCCGGGCAGCGCAAGGCGTTCGGCCGGCCCATCGCGGACTTCCAGGCCGTCCAGCTCCAGCTCGCCTCGCTGGCCACGACGCTGCAGGCGGCCCGCCTCATGGCGTACTGGGCGGCGGACCGGGTCCGGCGCGGCCGGGCCGACGCGCAGACGGGCATGGCCAAGATCTTCTGCTCGGAGGTGGCGCTGCAGGCGGCAATTGACGCGCTGAAGGTGCACGGAGGGTACGGATACTCCACCGAATACGAGGTGGAGCGGCTCTATCGCGACGCGGTGCTCATGAGCATCGGCGAGGGCACCAACGACGTGCTGCGCACCGTCGTGGCCAAGGCCCTGACCCGGGGTGACGCGAAGGTGGGGTGGGGCGGGTGACCGCACGCTCCTATCTCTACGTCCCCGGCGACGCCCCGGACAAGCTCGGCAAGGCGCTCGGCCGGGGCGCCGACGCCCTCATCGTCGACCTCGAGGACGCGGTCCCGCCCGCAGGGAAGGATGCGGCGCGGGCCGCCGTACGCGCCTGGCTGGACGCGGCGGAGCCGGGACCGGTGGAGATCTGGGTCCGGGTCAACCCCGGCGAGCTGCGCGAGGCCGACATCCGGGCCGTCGCGGCGTCGCCGCGGCTGACCGGGCTCGTGCTGGCGAAGGTCGAGACGGCCGGCGAGCTCGACGTGGTCGACGCGCTGCTGACGGAGATCGGCGCCGACCGGCTGCCCGTCGTCCCGCTGCTGGAGTCGGCGGCGGCCGTCCTGCGGGCCCCGCGGATCGCGGCGGCCCCCCGGGTGGCCCGCCTGCAGGTCGGCGAGGCCGACCTGCGCGCCGACACCGGCATCACTCCCGGCGACGACGAGCGGGAGTTGCTCTGGGTCCGCTCCCAGGTGGTGCTCGCCTCGGCGGCCGCGGGCATCGATCCCCCGGTCGCCCCGGTCTCCACCGATTTCCGCGACCTCGACGCGCTGCGTGCCTCGACGCTGGGCCTGGCCCGGCTCGGCTACGTCGGCCGGGCGTGCATCCACCCGGCGCAGATCGCGGTGGTCAACGAGGTCTTCACGCCGGCGGACGACGAGGTGGCCTGGGCCCGGGACCTGGTGACCCGGTTCGAGGCCGCGGGGACGGGTGTGCTCCTCGACTCGAACGGCCGCATGGTCGACGAGGCGGTCGTGCGCCAGGCACGGCGGATCCTCGGGCGGGCGGGGTGAGCGGGGGAGGCCTGCGGGAGCGGCTGTCGTCGGTCACCGGTGTGTGGGAGGGGACCTACACCTATCTCTCCCCGGCCGGGGCCGTGCTGGACGCGCACCGCTCCCGGCAGGAGACCCGGCTCGACGGCGACCGCTGGTATGAGCGGGTCGTCTACCTGCGCGACGGCGCCGCGCCCGAGGTGCTCGACTTCCGGGCTCGGTTCGACGGCGACGACCTCGTCTTCGACTCCGCCGACTTCGAAGGGGGCGCCCGGCTCGTCGACGGGCGCTTCCTGGTGTTCCCCTACCGGTGGGCGGCGGAACCGGGCGTCGAGGTGGTCGAGATCATCACCTTCGCCGACGACGACTACAAGGCCAGGATCTGGCAGCGGCTGCGCGACGGACGGCTGGACCAGGTCACGGTCATCGAGGAGCACCGGGTGCACGGGGAGGAGCCCGAGACATGGCACTGACGGATCCGGGCGTCGCCCGCGTCGTCGATCTGACCGCCCCCGACCTGGCCTGGACCCCCGTGTCCATGCCGGGGGCGGCCGACCCCGTCCACCTGGTCCGGCTGCACGCCGACCAGGCGACCCGCGCCTCGGTGTCCCTGGTCCGCTTCCCCCCGGGGTGGAGCAGGCCGGGGACCGGCCACTACACCTGCGCCGAGGAGATCGTCGTGCTCGACGGCGGCATCCGCGTCAGCGGCACGGACTTCGCGGCCGGGACGTACGCCTATCTGCCGCCGCGGGCGACGAGGGCGGCCACCCTGGCCGGCGACCGCGGCTGCCTGGCCCTCGCCTGGTTCTCCGGGCCGCCCGCCTGGCGGGAGGGGCCGGCCGCCGATCCCCCCGATCACGAGCCGGTGCACGGCCCGGTCCACGGGCCGGCCGGCCCGCGCCGGGAGCGGCGGGCGACCGTCGCGGGGGAGGCGGCGGTGCTTCCCGCCGCGGCCCGCGGTGGCGGCCTCGCCGAGCCCGCCGACCTGCTCTTTCCCGACGCGCGCCGGTGGGCGTACGTCCCGGCGGGAGAGCCCTTCCCCGAGTTGCCCGGCCCCGTCCTGGTCAGGCGCTGGCCCGTCCGCTCAGATCTCGGTCCTGCCGAGGTGGCGCCGCAGCAGTAGCACCCCGGGGAGCACCGCCACCCCGGCGGCGAGCAGGCCGGCCCGCGGCCCGAAGTCGACGAGCCGCGCCTGCTCGGCCAGGGTGGCGAGCGAGCCGAGCACCGCGATCCCCAGCACCGCCCCCGTCTGCCGCACCAGCGACAGCGCGGCCAGCGCCGATGCGGCCCTGGCCGCTTCCACGTTGCCGAGCACCGCCAGCGTGTCCCCGTTGTAGAGGATCCCGGCGGCGAAGCCGGACAGGACGAGCGGCACCACGATCAGGGCGGTCGGACCGAGCGCGGCGCACGCGACCAGCACGTAGACCACGGCGAGGACGGCGATCGCGCCGGCCATCACCCGGCCCAGCCCGCCGCGGTGGGCCAGCCGCGCGGTGAGCCGCCCGCCCAGCGGCATGCCGATCGCGCCGGCCAGGACGATCAGCCCGGCCTGGCCGGGGCCGAACCCCCGCACCTCCTGGAAGAGCAGCGACACCAGGAACGAGCCGCCGGTGATGGTCCCGTTGTAGAGCAGGCTGCTCACCATGATCGCGGCGTACGCGGGATCGCGCAGCATCGTCAGGTCGACGGCGGGCTGGGCGGCCCGTCGCTCGACGATCACGACCAGAGCGAACAGCGGAACGCACGCGGCCAGACCGGCGAACGCCCATTTCGGGCTGCCGTCCGGTCTGCCCAGCTCGATGAAGGACCAGCAGAGCACGGCGAGGCCCGCTCCGGTGACGACGGCCCCCGCGATGTCGAACCGCCCGCTCGCCCGTCGCGCTCCTTCGGCCAGCCGCGTGGTGCCGATCACCCCGAGCGCCGCGAGCGGCAGATGGACGAGGAAGACCACCCGCCAGCCGAGCGCGCCGACGAGCCAGCCGCCGACGGTCGGCCCGGTGATCAGGCCCATGGACGACACGGTGATCCAGGTGCCGAACGCCCGGCCGCGGTTCTCCCGGCTGACGTTGCCCTCCAGCAGGGCGGCCGAGTTCGGCAGCATGAGCGCGACGCCCGCCCCCTCCACGGCGCGGGCGGCCAGCAGCAGGGGCAGCGACGGCGCGGCGGCGGCCGTGGCGGTGGCCAGGCCGAAGAGCACCAGCCCGAGCCGGACCGCCCGCCGGGTGCCGAACCTGTCGCCGAACGCGCCGGCGAAGGGCAGCACGGCGGCTGCGGCGAGGGACATCGCCGCAGCCACCCACTGCAGGCCGGAGACGGAGGCCGACAGGGACGCGCCGATGGCGGGGAGCGCGACGACGACGGCGGTGTTGTCGAACATCACGAGGCCGAGCCCGACCCCGCAGGTCGCCGCCACAAGGGCCGGGCGGGGCCCGGGAGCGGCCCCGCCCGGAACGGCCGTGCTCACGCGCTCGCGATCAGCGCCGCGTCGAGCAGGCCCGCCACCTTCGCCCGGCCCGGCAGGCCGCGCACCTCGTCCGCCAGCGCGGCCGCCGCCGAGGCCGGCAGCACGCGCGCCGCGTTGAGCTCGTACTTGGTCTGCAGCTCGTCGATGGTGAGGGGATGCTCCGGTCCGCCACGCGACGAGTGGACCCGATGCTCGAGGCGGCGCCCGTCGGAGGTGCGCACCCGCAGCACCGCGGAGAAGGCCCGGGGGAACTCCTCGGTGCACTGCTCGTCGGGCACCACGCGCACCTTGGCGGCGAGGGCGAGCCGCCGCTCGTCCCGGAAGGCCGACTCGGTGAAGTCGTCGAGGTGCAGGCCGAGCCCGCCGCCCCCGATGAGGGCGCTGGCCACGGTGTAGGGGCCGGAGAACTTCGCGTGGTACGGCGTGCGCGGCCGCACCTTCTCCTCATACGGCTCGCCGATCGTCCGCAGCGGGGCGGCCGCCACGCCGAGCTCGATCTCCGCGACGTCGTCGGCGCGCAGCCCAGTGGCACGCAGGGCGAGGGCGGCGTCGATGCCGGGATGGGTGAAGTGGTTGGACGGATAGGGTTTGTACACCGTTCTGAGCAGCTCCCACCGCTCGCCGAGCCCGTCGGTGATGGCGCCCGCGTCGTAACGTCCGTCGAGGAACGCCTGGAAGAACCCGAATCGTCCCTCGAAGACGGTCGGCGGACCGGTCACGCCGTCGGCGGCCATCGCCGCGGCGGTGACGCCCGCGTGGGCGGCCCAGCCGCAGTGCACCCGCTTCACGGTGCCACCGGTGCGGTTGGCCTCGATGACACCGGCTCCCATGCTGGCGGCGATTCCCATCGCGTGGGCGACGCCGTCGGCGTCCAGGCCCATCAGCAGGGCCGACCCGGCGGCGGCGCCGACGGTCCCGCAGATCGACGTGGCGTGCCAGCCCTTCTCGAAGAAGAGGGAGTTGCGCAGCTCAGGCAGGTAGGACGCCATGCCGAGTCGGTTGGTGATCTCGTTGCCCACGGCTACCGCCTGGCACAGCTCGGCGCCGGAGGCGCCCACCGACTCCGCGACGGCCAGCGCGGCGGGCACGACGGAGGCGGACGGGTGCAGCACCGAGGGCAGGTGGGTGTCGTCGAAGTCGAGCGCGTGCGCGAGGGTGCCGTTGACCAGCGCGGCCGAGGGCGCGGGGAGGGAAAGCCTGCGGCCGATGACCGACGACTCGGTCGAGCCGCCCCACCTGGCGGCCATCCGCAGCACCGCCTCGTGCGGCTCGGCCGGGTCGGTGAGCTCCTGCGCGGCGAGGCAGTTTCCTAGGGTGTCGAGCACGCGGCCGGTCACGTCGGCGACGATCGGCTCCGGCAGGCCCGTACGGCCGGTCGCGGCGAATTCGGCGAGGACGGAGACGATGGTCATGCCGCAAGCACCGCGAGAGGCCGGACCGGGGCGCCGGTGGCGCCGACGACGGGCAGCGGGTTCAGCACCAGCAGGAACTCCGGCGCCCCGGCGGCGATCAGCTCGGTGAGGCGCATCGTCTCGACGATGTGCACGCCCGCCTCCACCAGCAGGATCCGGTGCACGGGCAGGGTGGCGTGCCCGCGCCCGGCGGCGATCTGCTCGAAGGCGATCGTCTCTCCGCCGACCACGGACGCGCCCTGCTCGACCAGCCAGCGGGCCGCGTCCGGGCCGGGTCCGGGCGCCCCGCCCTCCTCGCCCATGAACCGGGCCGGCCGGTCCCACTCGCGCGACCAGCCGGTGCCGATCAGCACGGCTTCGCCGCCGCGCAACTCCACGCCGGCCTTGCGCCGCGCGGCCTCGAGGTCATCCGGGGTGACCTCGTAGCCGGGCGGCAGCACGTCGACCCCGTGCACGGCGGTCACGTCGAGCAGCACGCCCCGGCCGACGTACGGCTTGAAGGTCTCGATTCCGAGCTGCGCCAGCCCCTTATGCGACTGGATGCCCGCGGCCTCGACCCGTCCGTACACGTAGCCGTCCTGGGACACGTGCCCGAGCGCGTCGACGTGGGTGCCCACGTGACCCCCGGTGAGGATGACCTCGTTGGCCGCGCTGCCGCCGTCTTCGCGGATCATGTCGCCGTGCCTGCGCTCGATCACCATGCGGAACCGTGGATGGTTCGGCGACTGGGGCATCCCCGTGCGCATCGGCTGGGCGAGATCGACGACTCTGGCATCGTCGAATTGCCGCCACAAGGACATCACACAACTCCCTTGTCTCGCAGGGCGGCCAGATCGTCGGCGCTGATGCCGAGGCCACCCCAAATGTCTGCGTTGTCGGCGCCGCGCTCGCGGCCCGTCCATCGGATGGAGCCCGGGGTCTCGGAGAGCCGGAAGAGCACGTTCTGCATGCGCACGGGCCCGAAGTCGTCGTCCTGCACGGTGGTGATCGTGTCGAGCGCGCGATACTGCGGGTCCTCGAACACGTCACGGATGTCGTAGATGGGCGCCACCGCCGCCTCGACCCGCTCGAACTCCTCGACCACGGTCGCCAGGTCGCGTTCCGCGATCCACGCTCCGACGTGGCCGTCGAGCAGGTCGGCGTGCTCGGCGCGGCCCGCGCCGGTGCCGAACCACGGCTCGTCGATCACCTCGGGGTGGCCCACGAGCCGCATCACCCGCTGGGCGATCGAGTCGGCCGACGTGGACACCGCCACCCACTTGCCGTCACGGGTTTGGTAGGTGTTGCGCGGGGCGTTGTTGACCGAGCGGTTGCCGGTGCGCGGCTGGACCTGGCCGAGCTGGTCCCACATCAGCGGCTGCTGGCCGAGAAGGGTGACCAGCGGCTCGATGATGGCCAGGTCGATCACCTGGCCGCGCCCGCTTCCGCCGGGCTTGTCGCGGTGGTGCAGCGCCATCATGACCGCGTTGACGCAGGTCAGCGCGGAGACGCCGTCGGCCAGGCCGAACGGCGGCAGGGTGGGCGGGCCGTCGGGCTCTCCGGTGACCGCGGCGAAGCCGCTCATCGACTCGGCGAGGGTGCCGAATCCGGGGCGGCGCGCGTACGGGCCGAACTGACCGAAGCCGGTCACCCGTGCGATGACCAGGCGCGGGTTGACCTCGTGCAGGACCTCGGGGGAGAGCCCCCATCGCTCCAGCGTGCCGGGACGGAAGTTCTCGATCAGCACGTCGGCCCGGGCGATCAGCCGCTTGAGCAGCTCGGCGCCGTCGGGATGGCTGAGGTTCGCCGTCACCGTGCGCTTGTTCCGGCCGAGCATCTTCCACCACAGGCCGATGCCGTCCTTGCTCGCGCCGTGGGTGCGCGAGGGGTCTCCCCGTTTGGGGTGCTCGACCTTGATGACGTCGGCGCCGTAGTCTCCGAGGATCGTCGCCGCCAACGGGCCCGCGAACAGCGTGGCCGCGTCGACGACGACGACGCCGGCCAGCGGTCCCGCGGGCGTTCCAGGCTGCTGGTCTCCCGCCGATCGCTCCTCCGGAACGATCTGCTCTTTATCCACGGAATCGGCCTCCTCGACGTGTGCTTGTACCTGGGACGGGACCGCACGCGACCGGATGGGCGGTCACCGGCCCCGGGCTTCCCAAGCTATTGAAACAGCGTTACTGTGTGCGGAACAAGTCCACTGTAGCTGCCACACTCCGAAGGGGACCAGCCCCGATGATCTACCTCGTCTACCGCATGAAGCTCAGCTCACGAGCACGTCGTGACATGCGCGGCTTCTGGGAGTGGCTGGAAGACCGTGAGAGCTGGTTCTACCGGGACCTCCCGATGGTCCGGGAGGTGCGCTGGTACTACAGCGTCGTCGGCGATGTGTACGTCATCGAGAACTGGGCCGCCTTCGACGACGAGGCGGCGTGGGGTGAATACCGTACGGCCCTCGCGGGCCTCAAGGCGGACGGCGACTGGGAGGACCGGCGGGTCAGCCAGGACGACTGGTGGGAGTTCCTCGACACACGAATTGTCACCGATCTCCCGGTGCGGGTCGGGTTCCGACGCCAGGATAGGTGATCAGACTCAGCCGAATTTCCTGGAGGAAGAATGCCGACCAAGAGTCATGCCGCGACAGAGGGCGACGCACCCGTTCGGGAGAACACCGGCCAGGCCATAGCGACGGTGGAGCGTGCGGTCGAGGTGCTGATGCACTTCACCGAGACCCCGTCGCCGACGCTCGGCGTGACCGAGATCGCCGAGGCGCTGGGCATGTCCAAGGCGGCCGTGCACCGGATCCTGGCCTCGCTGCGCGTGCGCGGTCTCATCGAACTGGACCTGGTGACCCGGCGTTATTCGCTCGGAGTAGGCTCCATGCGCCTGGGCCTCGCCTATCTGGACCGCCTGGACATCCGGCGCATCGCCGCCCCCGAGCTGGTGGCGCTGTCCCAGCGCACCGACGAGACGGCGACCCTGTCGATCCGCACCGGCTGGACCCGGATCTACGTCGACCAGGTCACCCCCGCTCGTGAGGTGATCATGAGTGTGTCCCTCGGCGTGCCCTATCCGCTGCACGCCGGTGGCTCGTCCAAGGCGTTTCTCGCCTTCTTAACCGAAGAGGAAATCGAGAACTACCTGTCGCGGCGGCCGCTGGAGCCGCTGACCGGCGAGACCATCGCCGACGTCACCAAGCTGCGCGAAGAGCTCGCGGCCATCCGCGAGCGCGGCTGGGCCCGGTCGTTCGGCGAGCGCATGGCGGGTGCCGCCTCCGTGGCCGCGCCGGTGTTCGACCACCACGGGCGGCCCGTCGCCGTCATCAGCGTCTGCGGTCCGCAGGAGCGGTTCCGCGACGAGGTCGACGCATGCGTCGAGTCGCTGCTCGAAGTCACTGCACGACTGTCCGGCCAAATGGGCTGGACAGAAGAAGAAAGGAGGTGACGGCCGTCCGGTAGGCCGGCCGTCGCGCGCATGTCCCGATACGATCTGCTCATCAAGGGTGGCACCGTCGTTCTTCCCTACCACGGAGAGGTGCGCGCCGACCTCGCCGTCCGGGGCGGGAAGGTGGCGGCCCTCGCCGACGACATCCCCGCCTCACAGGCCGACGAGGTCGTCGACGCGGCCGGGAAGCTCGTGCTTCCCGGCGCCGTCGACGCCCACTTCCACCTCGGTCTCTACCGCGACCTGGCGCTCGACGCCTTCGAGGAGACCCGCTCGGCCCTCGTCGGCGGTACCACCACCGTCCTGTCGTACTTCCGCACCGGCTCGCACTACCTCGACCGCACCGGGCCGTACAAGGAGATCTTCCCCGAGGTCCTGCGGCGGGTGTCGGGCCGGAGCTGGACCGACTACGCCTTCCACCTCGCGCCGATGACCGTCGAGCAGATCTCCGAGATTCCGTACCTGGTCGAGGAGCACGGCGTCACGTCGTTCAAGTACTACATGTTCTACAAGGGCTTCGACCTGGCCGCCAACAGCCGCGACGCCCGGGCGTTCACGATGGGGGACGAGTACGACCTCGGCCACCTCTTCCTCATCATGGAGCAGGTCACCGCGGTCCAGAAGGCGCGTCCCGACCTGCGGCTGTCACTGTCGCTGCACTGCGAGCAGTCCGAGCTGATGCGGGTGTTCATCGACCGCGTCCGCTCCCAGGGCGACCCGCAGACGCTCCGCGCGTACAGCGACGCCCGTCCGCCGCTGACCGAGCGCGTCGCCATCGGTGAGGCGACCACGCTGGCGAGCCACACCGGCACCAGGGTCAACCTGCTGCACCTGTCCGGCCGCGAGGCGGTCGAGGCGGTGGCCCTCGCCCGCAGTTCGTACGGCGACGCCGACATCCGCGCCGAGACGACGCTGCACCACCTGTGCCTCGACCACGACGCCCTCGACGCCAGGGGCGGGATCGGCGGGAA
>BCRI01000140.1 GCA_001552515.1 Sphaerimonospora mesophila NBRC 14179 = JCM 3151 | reverse complement strand
CCTCCGTCCCCGGCCCCGATTCCAAGCCCGATCCCGATCGCTGTGGGGATCATGGTTCGTGTCCTGAATCCGAGCGTGACGGCGGTCCCGATCCCAATCCCGGTCCCGGTCCTGGTCTTGACCGTGACCGCGATCGTGGCCTTGATCCTGGGAATGACCATGACCATGATCGTGGCTGTGGCTGTGGCTGTGGCTGTGGCTGTGGCTGTGGCTGTGGCTGTGGCTGTGGCTGTGGCTGTGGCTGCGGGCGCGATCATGGAGATGGTTGCGGGCTTGGCGGTGGGGAGGCCACTGAGGGTGATCCCGATCGCGATGAGATCACTCACCGTGATCCACGATGTGGTGATCCAGGACGGGGCGAGGCCGGTCATGACGATCCAGATCGTGGTGGGGCCGGTCGTGGTGATCCGGGTGGTGGGATCGGGCGCAGGCAGGCTGATGCCGTCTTGCGGCGTTATGTCCAAATCCGTGGCCGGGTGTGTACTTGGCCCGGCTGCCGCGTGCCCGCCACCAAGACCGACCAGGACCATATCGTCGAATGGTCCTTGGCCGGCCCCACCTGTGCGGACAATCTGGAGCTGGCCTGCCGGCACGACCATCGCGCCAAGCATGAAGGCGGCTGGCAGGTGACCAGGCCCGAGCAGGGTCTCACCGTCTGGACCAGCCCGCTCGGGCACGTCTACCCGGTCCGGCTCCCTCCGGTCATGGTCCCCCTGCCCGATCCGCAGCCGCGAAACTGGCCCAAGGCGCCACCCGACCGCCTGGCTCAGGACACCGAGCCGATCATGGCCGATGAAACCCCGGCCGAAGGCTCGGCATCAAGGCCGGAAGCGGCGGGGCATGCTGCCATGGGATCGGGACCGAGCCGGGTATGGCCAGAAGCAGTAGAAGAAGAAAGACCCGAAGAAGAGGACATCTTCGGAGGTCGGCTCCTGATCGATCGCGATCTTCCTCCTTTCTGATGGCCTACGTCCTGCCCATATGCGGTCCGAGATCAGGAGGTCAGCAGGGTGTGTCAGAACCCATGGCCGTCGGAATCAAGGGCGGGAGCTGGGGAACCGTACCGGAATTGTCGGTCGCGCCACGTAGGTTATGGAGACGTGAGCGTACGGCGCCGGGGGCGGGCGTGCCAGGGGCCGGGCGTGCCGGGCAAGAGTGGAGTGGTGAGCGAGCGATGAAGTCTCTGATCGACCTGCAGCGCAAGGCGGCGCCCTTCGAGGTCGTCACCGAGATGACGCCGTCCGGCGATCAGCCGACGGCCATCGCCGAACTGGAGCGCCGGGTCCGGGCGGGAGAGAAGGACACGGTCCTGCTGGGCGCGACGGGCACCGGCAAGACCGCCACCGTGGCCTGGCTGGTGGAGCGGCTTCAGCGCCCCACGCTGGTCATGCAGCCGAACAAGACGCTCGCCGCGCAGTTCGCCAACGAGCTTCGCGAGATGCTGCCGAACAACGCGGTCGAGTACTTCGTCTCGTATTACGACTACTACCAGCCCGAGGCGTACGTTCCCCAGAGCGACACCTACATCGAGAAGGACTCCTCGATCAACGAGGAGGTGGAGCGGCTGCGGCACTCGGCGACGTGGTCGCTGGTGTCGCGGCGTGACGTGGTCGTGGTCGCCTCGGTCTCCTGCATCTACGGTCTGGGCACCCCCCAGGAGTACGTCGAGCGGATGGTCGGCCTGAAGGTCGGCCAGCAGATTGAGAGAGATCACCTGCTGCGCAGGCTCGTCGATATGCAGTACACCCGGAACGACCTGGCCTTCACCCGCGGCACTTTCCGGGTGCGAGGGGACACCGTCGAGGTCATTCCGGTCTACCAGGAACTCGCCGTCCGCATCGAGATGTTCGGCGACGAGATCGAGAGGCTGTCCACCCTCCACCCGCTGACCGGTGAGGTCGTCGGAGAGGACGAGGAACTGCACATCTTCCCCGCGTCGCACTATGTGGCCGGACCGGAGCGGATGGAGCGCGCGATCAACGGCATCGAGGCCGAGCTCGCCGAACGGCTCGCGGATCTGGAGCGGCAGGGCAAGCTGTTGGAGGCCCAGCGGCTGCGCATGCGGACCACCTATGACATCGAGATGATGCGCCAGATCGGCACCTGCGCCGGCATCGAGAACTATTCCCGTCACATCGACGGGCGGGAGCAGGGAAGTCCGCCGCACACGCTGCTGGACTTCTTCCCGGAGGACTTCCTGCTCGTCCTCGACGAGTCGCACCAGACCGTTCCCCAGATCGGTGCCATGTACGAGGGCGACGCCTCGCGTAAGCGGACACTCGTCGAGCACGGCTTCCGTCTGCCGTCCGCGATGGACAACCGTCCGCTGAAGTGGGAGGAGTTCCTGGAGCGGATCGACCAGACCGTCTATCTGTCGGCCACGCCCGGACCGTACGAGCTGGGGCGCAGCAAGGGCGATGTGGTCGAACAGGTCATCCGGCCCACCGGCCTGGTCGACCCCGAGGTCGTGGTCAAGCCCACGAAGGGCCAGATCGACGACCTCATGGAGGAGATCAGGGCACGGGCCGAGCGAGACGAGCGGGTCCTGGTCACGACGCTGACCAAGAAGATGGCCGAGGATCTGACCGACTACCTCCTCGAGAACGGCATCCGGGTCCGCTATCTGCACAGCGAGGTGGACACGCTGCGCCGCATCGAGTTGCTGCGTGAGCTGCGCCTGGGCGAGTTCGACGTGCTCGTCGGCATCAACCTGCTCCGCGAGGGCCTCGACCTGCCGGAGGTGTCCCTTGTGTCCATCTTGGACGCCGACAAGGAGGGCTTCCTGCGGTCCGAGACATCGCTGATCCAGACCATCGGCCGGGCGGCCCGTAACGTGTCCGGCCAGGTGCACATGTACGCGGACAAGATCACGCCGAGCATGGAACGGGCGATCGAGGAGACCAACCGGCGCCGGGCCAAGCAGGTCGCCTACAACGAGGCCAACGGCATCGACCCGAAGCCGCTGCGCAAGAAGATCGCCGACATTCTCGACAGTCTCGCCAGGGAGGACGCGGACACCGCACAAATGCTCGGCGGCGCCGGTCGTCAGCAGTCACGAGGCAAGGCTCCGGTCCCCGGTCTCGCCTCCAAACAGGCCGGCCGGCACGCGAAGGCCATTGTGGGCGAGATGCCGAGGGCACAGCTCGAAGCACTGATCGAATCGCTCACCGAGCAGATGCACACCGCGGCGGCCGATCTCCAGTTCGAGGTCGCGGCCCGGCTCCGCGATGAGATCAAGGAACTCAAGCGCGAGGTTCGCGACATGCGCGAGGCCGGGGTCGAATGACGGGCCTATCTTTATGATCTTTCGGATCGTATGATCTTCCTGCCTTGATCAAGCAGGTAGGAGGAACATGAGCAGCGATGCGCATCACACCCCTCTGTCCGGATCGCTGAGCCTCGAAGAGTTACCGATGGAAGAGGACCGGACGGCTCCGTACGCCATGCTCCGAGACGCCGGTCCCGTCGTACGTCTCAAGAACGGTGGATTCGTCGTCACCACTCGGGAGGGCGCGGATCACGTACTACGCAATCCCGAGATCTTCTCCTCCGAGCAGGCATTCGCCACATTGGGCAGCCCTGTTCCGTTGCTGCCGATCGCTTCCGATCCACCCGCTCACACCCGCTATCGGCGGATTCTGCAGCCGTTCTTCACACCGCGGACGGCCGCCCGCCTGGAGCGATCGTCCCGTGAGCAGGTCAACTCGCTCATCGATCGCATTGCCGGCAGGGACTCGTGCGAGGTGGTCGCCGAGCTTGCCAGGCCCTTTCCCGCCGATGTGTTCCTGATGCTCTTCGGCCTGCCGCTGGAGGATCGGGAGCGTCTCCTGGCCTGGAAGGACGCGATCGTCGATTTCGCCGATCTGTCCGGCTCCGCCGAGCCCCCTCCGCAGGTGATGGAGTCGGCACAGCAGCTCTTCGAGTACGTCGCGGCCCACGTCGCCGCCTGCCGGAGTGGCGACGGAAGCGGGTTGCTCGCCGAGGTGTTCGCCGACACCGAGGACGACCCGCTCAGCGACACCGAAGCGCTGGGGCTGTGCTTCCTGTTCATCATCGCGGGCATCGGCAGCGTCACCTCGGCGCTCAGCCTGATGTTCGCCAAGCTGGCCGCGGACCCCGGTCTCCAGTCCCGGGTCGCCAAAGATCCATCGATCATCCCGGCCGTGACCGAGGAGATGCTTCGGATCGATCCCGCGAACTGTGTCCTGCCGCGCGTGGCCACGCGTGACGTGGAACTGTACGGCCAGCACATCCCGGCCGGCTCGAACGTGGGTGTCGCCCTGGGCGCCGCCAACCGCGACCCCGCCGAGCTCGACGATCCGGACATCTTCGATGTCGAGCGCGCCTACAACCATCTGACCTTCGGCGGCGGGCCTCATCGGTGCGTCGGCATCCATCTGGCGCGGATGGAGTTCGCCGTGGTTCTGGAAGAGTGGCACCGCCGCCTACCGTCGTACCGGCTCGCCCCCGGCTACACCCCGCGGATCACCTGGCCGTCGGGCGTGGTCGGCCTGGACACCGTACCGCTGGTGTTCCCCGAGAAGACCTGATCGGGGCATCGACCGACCGGGCGGGGCACGCCGCGGCCGCCGCCCGGCTCTGTCGATGAGACCGGGGAACCTGTGCTCCAGCCCTCGCCGGGGACGTACCGTCGGACGATCCTGGCGGGCACTCCGGCGATCACCGAGTGGTCGGGGAACTCGCCCCGTACGACCGCGCCGCCGGCGACGACCGACTGCCGGCCGATCCGGGTCCCCGGCAGGATGATCGCCCCCGTGCCCAGCCAGGAGCCCGACCCGATGACGACGGGCTTGTTGCGCGGCCACTGCCGCCCGATGGGCGTCTCCGGGTCGTCGTACACGTGGTTCTGGTCGGTGATGTAGACGTAGGGGCCGGTGAAGACGTCCTCGCCGATGTCGATGGACTGGTGGCCGACGATATGGCTGCCCCTGCCGATGGAGCAGCCGCGGCCGATCCGTACGATCGAGCCGGGGCCGAGGTCGACCCCCGGGCCCATGCCGGCGGAGAGGGAGACGCGCTCGCCGATGAGCGTGTGGTCGCCGATCTCGATCCATTCCTCCCCGAAGATCGCGCCGACGGGGAAGGCGATGAACGCCCCGTCGCCGAGGCGGCGGAACCGGTAACCGCCGGTGGAACCGGGGCTGAGCGCGGCCGCCTCGCGCATGTAGGCCCATCCGCGGTGGACGAGTCGGCCCACGGCGCGCTTCACGATCGACATAACCGGACAAGTTACCCGCTGGTCGGCTTATCGGCCATATCGGGTTCGCGCACGTAGGCGGGCCGATAACGGGAAGCGTTTGATAATCTGAGAGCCCGTGGGCATCGCGGCCGCCGAGCGGGCGGTCGGGATAGACGACGACCACGGGAGCCATTCTTGCGCAGCGCCGCCCAGACCGGGGAAACACTGTCCAGCCCGAGGCCAGCACGGGCCAAGCAAACCCTGACCAAGCATCTCTTCGTCACCGGTGGCGTCGCCTCCAGTCTCGGCAAGGGGCTCACCGCCTCGAGCCTGGGGCGCCTCCTCAAGTTGCGCGGCCTGCGGGTCACGATGCAGAAGCTCGATCCCTACCTCAACGTCGACCCCGGGACGATGAACCCGTTCCAGCACGGTGAGGTGTTCGTGACCGACGACGGAGCGGAGACCGACCTCGACGTCGGCCACTACGAGCGCTTCCTCGACACCGAGCTGCACGGCTCGGCCAACGTGACCACCGGCCAGGTCTACTCCAACGTGATCGCCAAGGAGCGCCGCGGGGAGTACCTGGGCGACACCGTGCAGGTCATCCCGCACATCACCAACGAGATCAAGGACCGCATCCGCGGGATGGCCGGCCCCGACGTCGACGTGGTGATCACCGAGGTCGGCGGGACGGTGGGCGACATCGAGTCGCTGCCGTTCCTCGAGGCCGTACGGCAGGTCCGCCATGAGGTCGGCCGTGACAACGTGTTCTTCCTGCACGTCTCGCTGCTGCCGTACATAGGACCGAGCGGGGAGCTGAAGACGAAGCCGACCCAGCACTCGGTCGCCGCCCTGCGCAGCATCGGCATCCAGCCGGACGCCATCGTGTGCCGGTCCGATCGGCCGATCACCACCTCGCTCAAGCGCAAGATCAGCCTGATGTGCGACGTGGACGAGGACGCGGTCGTCTCCGCCGTCGACGCCGCCTCGATCTACGACATCCCGAAGGTCCTGCACTCCGAGGGGCTGGACGCGTACGTCGTGCGGCGGCTCGGCCTGCCGTTCCGCGATGTGGACTGGACCGAGTGGGACCAGCTCCTGCGCCGCGTGCACCGGCCCGCCAAGGAGGTGACGATCGGCCTGGTCGGCAAGTACATCGACCTGCCCGACGCCTACCTGTCCGTCACCGAGGCGCTGCGCGCCGGCGGGTTCGCCGCCGACACCAGGGTCAACATCCGCTGGGTCAAGAGCGATGAGTGCGAGACCACCGAGGGTGCGGCCCGCGAGCTCGACGGCGTCGACGGCGTGCTGATCCCCGGCGGGTTCGGCGTGCGCGGCATCGAGGGGAAGGTCGGCGCGGTACGGCATGCCCGCGAGCGGAAGATCCCCCTGCTCGGCATCTGCCTCGGCATGCAGTGCATGGTCATCGAGGCGGCGCGCAACCTCGCCGGGATCGCCGAGGCCGACAGCACCGAGTTCGACCAGAAGACGCCGAGCCCGGTCATCTCGACCATGGCCGACCAGGAGGACGTCGTCGCGGGAGAACGCGACATGGGCGGCACCATGCGGCTCGGCCTCTACCCCGCGAAGCTCACCGAGGGGTCGCTCGTCCGCCGCCTGTACGGCAAGGCCCGGGCGGAGGAGCGGCACCGGCACCGCTACGAGGTGAACAACTCGTTCCGGGAGCCGCTGGAGAAGATCGGCATGGTGTTCTCCGGTCTGTCCCCGGACGGCAGGCTCGTGGAGTACGCCGAGCTCGCCCCCGACCGGCATCCGTTCTTCGTCGGCACCCAGGCGCACCCGGAGTTCCGCTCCCGGCCGACGAGGCCGCATCCGCTGTTCAAGGGGCTGGTGGAGGCCGCCCTCGAGTACGCGGAGACCCGCCGGACCGGTGCGAGCCAGACCTCGAACCAGGCCTCGAACCAGGCGGGGAGTCAGACGGTGCACCAGACCGTCGACCAGGCACTGAACCAGGCCGCGGTGAAGGCGGGCCGTACCAAGTGAGCGTGCCCGAGCAGAACGGGCCCGCGTCGCGGGTGGACCCGCGGAACGCGGGCGGGCCGGACGCGGACCCCGAGGTGCAGGACGTCGCGGAGTCGTGGGAGGTGTCCGCCTCCGTCGACCGGTTCGCCGGGCATGTCATCTCGGTGCGGACCGACACCGTGGCGATGCCCGGCGGGGTGACGGCCGACCGGGACTACGCCGTCCACCCCGGCTCGGTCGCGGTGCTCGCCCTGGACGACGCCGACCGCGTGCTGCTGATCCGCCAGTACCGCCATCCGGTGCGGCGCCTGCTGTGGGAGCTTCCGGCGGGGCTTCGCGACGTCCCCGGCGAGCCTCTCGTGGACTGCGCCGCACGTGAACTGGCCGAGGAGGCCGGATATCGCGCGCGCATCTGGCACACGCTGGTCGACCTCTACACCTCGCCGGGAATGACCGACGAGCGCATCCGGGTGTTCCTGGCCCGCGACGTGGAGCCGATCCCCGAGGAGGAGAACACCTTCGTCCGCCGGCACGAGGAGACCGACATGCCGGCGGTGTGGATTCCGCTGGCCGAGGCGGTCGACACGGCGCTGACCGGAATGATCCACAATTCTCCGGCCGTCGCCGGTATCCTCGCCGCATACGCAGCTTCCGCCGACGGCTTCAAGGGACTTCGTCCCGCCGACGCGCCGGAGGCATGAGTCCGTAGGGGGACGTCCTGAGCGAGCCCGAGGCGGTGCTGTCCAGCTATCTCGCCCATCTGGCGGTGGAGCGGGGGCTGTCTGCCAACACGCTCGCGTCGTACCGGCGGGACCTGCGCCGCTACCTGGACCATCTGAGGGCACGCGGCCTCGCCACGCTGGCGGACGTCAAGGAGGCGGACGTGGTCGCGTTCCTGTCCGCACTGCGGGAGGGGGACGACCAACATCCGGCGCTGGTGGCCAGCTCGGCGGCGCGCGCCGTGTCCGCGGTGCGCGGCCTGCATCGGTTCGCGCTGCGCGAGGGCGTCTCCGGTCACGATCCCGCGCACGATGTACGCCCGCCGCGTCAGCTGCGGCGCCTGCCCAAGGCGATCAGCGTCGCCGAGGTGGAGCGCCTCCTGGCCGCGTGCGGGCCCGAGGAGTCGCCGCTGGCCCTGCGCAACCGCGCGCTCCTGGAGGTTCTGTACGGCACGGGCGCCCGCATCTCCGAGGCGGTCGGGCTGGCCGTCGACGACGTGTCCCACGACCCCGGGCAGGACCAGGTGCGGCTGCGTGGCAAGGGCGGGCGGATGAGGCTCGTGCCGCTGGGCAGGTACGCCCGCAGGGCGCTCGACGCCTACCTGGTCAGGGCGAGGCCGGCGATCGCGGCGCACGGCCGGGGGACGCCCGCGCTGTTCCTCAACGCGCGGGGCGGCCGGCTGACCCGGCAGGGCGCCTGGGAGGTGCTGCAGGCCGCGGCGGAGCGAGCAGGACTTTCCGGTGTTTCTCCGCACATGTTGCGACATTCCTTCGCAACCCACCTCCTCGACGGCGGCGCCGACGTTAGAGTTGTGCAAGAACTGCTCGGGCACGCCTCGGTGACCACCACGCAGGTGTACACACTGGTGACGGTCGACAGGCTCCGGGAGGTCTATGCGGCGGCCCACCCCCGCGCCCTGAACTGAAGAACGCCAGACCTCGAGCACGCCGAGACCTGGCCGATACCTGAAGGACGCTTGGCACTCGTTGGGCGCGCCGCCTTGCCGCATTGATGCGAACCCTTTAGATTCGATCAGGTTCGAGGCCGTC
>BCRI01000139.1 GCA_001552515.1 Sphaerimonospora mesophila NBRC 14179 = JCM 3151 | reverse complement strand
ACTGATTTCCATGGCCAACATCCGTGTCGAGCTCTCCCCGCGCGACCAGGCGACCCGAGAGGCGATCATCGCCGAGCTGACCGACGTGATGGTCAAGTACGGCTCACCCCGCGAGAGCACCCAGGTCATCCTCTTCGAGGTCACGCATGACATGTGGGCCAAGGGCGGGGTGACCTACGCCAAGCGCATGCAGCAGCGCGAAGGGACGGCATGAGTGCCGCGCCCGCCGGGCCGCACGTACTGATCAGCGAGAACCTGGCGGGGATGCTGCCCCGGCTGACCGAGCGGTATCCGGCCAGCCGCTTCACACCGGTGCCGGACGCGGGTCCGCTGCTGGAGGAGTACGTCGACGCGGAGGTGATGTTCTGCAGCTCGATGGGTGAGGAGATGCTGAACGGCATCCTGAGCAAGGCCGTCGGGTTGCGCTGGATGCAGGTCACCACCGCAGGCTTCGACTGGTTCGGCGGCGACGTCCTTCCGCGGCGGCTGGCCGAGGGCATGACGCTCACCCGGTCGTCGCGCTCCTTCTGCGTGCCGATCGGTGAGTACGTCATCGGCGCCGCCCTCATGTACTCCCGGGCCTTTCCCGAGCTGCGCGCGGCACAGGAACGCCGGGAGTGGGTGCGGCTGGTCGCCAAGGACTTCATCGGCAGCACGATGCTGGTCTTCGGCACCGGATCGATCGGCCGGGAGGTGGCCTGGCGGGCCAAGGCCCTCGGCGTCACGATGATCGGCGTCAGCCGAAGCGGCCGGCCGGTCGAGGGGTTCGACCGGGTGGTGCCGGTCGGCCGATGCCTGGAAGTCCTCCCCGAGGCCGACTGGGTGGTGCTGGCGATGCCGCTGACCTCGGAGAACCGCCACCTGATCCGCGCCGAACACTTCGCGGCGATGAAGGACAGCGCGGTGCTGATCAACGTGGGCCGGGGCGCGCTGATCAGGGAGGACGACCTCGTGGACGCGATGACCCGGGGCGAGATCGCGGGCGCCGTCCTCGACGTCTTCGAGGAAGAGCCGCTGCCGGCCGGCAGCCGGCTCTGGGAGCTGCCGCGCACCATCGTCACTCCCCACACCTCGTTCCGGGCCTCGGGCAACCTGCAGCGGCTGTGCGACGACTTCAGCGCCAACTTCGACCGTTACCTGGCCGGAGAGACGCTGGTGGGCACGATGCTCGAACCCGACCTCGGGTACTGAGACCGCCGGCGAACGACACGACGGGCGTCACCTCCGCGGAGGTGACGCCCGTCGCCTGTTTCCCGGACGTTCTCAGGCGGGCCGGAGCAGCTTGCGCGCGGCGGCCAGCACGTCGTCCTCGCCCAGCAGCACCTGACCGGCGGCCGGCCCGAGCGGCACATAGCTGTCGACGCTGTTGACCCTGCCGACGGCGCCGGGGAAGCCGCGGTCGGCCAGCGCGGCGACCACCGCCTCGGAGACCCCGCCGCCGGCCCGGCTCTCGTCGACCACGAGCAGGCGCGGGACTCCCCAGACCGCCTTGAGCAGGCTCTCGGCCGGCAGCGGGGACAACCACTGGAGATCGACCACCCGCACGTCGGCCCCTTCCCGGGCGAGGACCTCGGCGACGCGCAGGCTCATCGCGACGCCGTTGCCGAAGGTCACCATGACCAGATCCGCGCCCTCCCGGACCTGGCGGACCAGGCCCAGCGGCGCCTCCCGGGCCGCCCACTCTCCGGGTGCGGCGTAGGGAGCCAGCCAGCCGCCGTCGCCCTCGGTGTGCAGGTCACGTTGATGGTAGAGCGCGATCGGCTCCAGGAAGACGCAGACCCGGCCCTCCTGCTCGGCCAGCGCCATGCACTGCCGCAGCAGGTCGGGCGCGGTCGCGGGGTGGGAGGCCACCGCCAACGCCAGGCCGGGGATGTCGCGGAGCACCGCAACGGAGTTGTCGTTGTGGAAGTGCCCGCCGAAACCCTTCTGGTACGCCAGTCCGGCGATCCTCACGACCATGCCGTTCTCGTACTGCCCGGCGGAGAAGAACCGCAGCGACGCGGCCTCGCCCCGCAGTTGGTCCTCGGCATTGTGCAGGTAGGCCAGGTACTGGATCTCCGGGATCGGCAGGGCGCCGGTCAGCGCGCTGCCCAGGGCCGTGCCGAGGATGGTCTGCTCGTCGAGCAGGGTGTCGAATACCCGCTTTCCGCCGAAGGCCTTCCGAAGACCGCGGGTGACGCCGTAGACGCCGCCCTTGCGTGCCACGTCCTCGCCGAAGACCAGCGCCTGAGGCCAGGTGAGCATCGCGTCGTGCAGGGCCGCGTTGATCGATTGGGCGAGCGTCATGGGCTGGCGGGTCTCGGGCGGCCTGCCCCCGAACGCTCTCTCCCGGCCGGCGCCGGCGCGAGCGGCCGCGGCGCTCACCTGCGGCAGGCGGCGTGCCGTCAGCGGGGCCACGACGGCCTGCGGGCTGTCAAGGCGCTCGGCCCGGTCGGCCAGCGTCCGGGCCTGGCTCATCACCCGCTCGCGCATCGCCTCGTAGCGGACGAGCGCCTCGGCCGGACTCAGCACGCCGTGGCGGGCGAGAAGGGCCGCGGTCGCCAGGATCGGGTCGCGCGCGTAATCGGCGACGATCTCACCGCTGGTGCGGTAGCCCAACTCCGCGTCGGAGCCGGCGTGTCCCATGAACCGGACGGTGCGCAGGTGCAGCACCGCCGGGCGACGCCGCTCGCGTACCCGGCCGGCCACCTCGATCGCGGTGGCCAGCAGATGCGCCGGTTCGGTGCCGTCCGCCGGCACGTATTCGATGCCGGGCAGCATCGACAGCGACCGCTGGATCCAGCCGTGCGGCGACCGGGTGCTGATGCCGATCCCGTTGTCCTCGCACACCAGCAGCAGCGGAAGCGGCAGCCCCTGATGCGCGCAGTAGCCGGCGGCGTTCATCGCGCCGACGGCCGTGGAGTGATTCGCCGAGGCGTCGCCGAAGCTGCACACCACCACGGCGTCGTCGGGGACGTCGTTGGTCACCACGCCCCGGCCCAGGGCGAACGCCATGCCGACGGCCCGGGGCAGGTGCGAGGAGATCGTCGACGTCTGCGGGATGATGTTCAGCCCGCGGTGGCCGAACACCTTGTGCCGCCCGCCGGAGATCGGATCTCTCCGGGAGGCCATCCCGGAGTGCAGCACATCCGCGATCGGGGTCGAACCCGGCACCTGACCTGCCCGAGCGGCGTAGAAGCCGCCGGACCGGTAGTGCAGCAACGCCGGATCGGTGGGGCGTAGGGCGAGGGCGACGGCGGCGTTGCTCTCGTGGCCGCTGGAACCGATCGTGTAGAACCCCTCCTTCCGTGCCTGCAGCCAGCGCAGCGCGAAGTCGAGGTGCCGGCTCTGCAGTTGCGCGTCCAGATAGCGGAGCAGCAACCCGGGGTCCGGGTCGGGTGCGGCCGCGGACGCTTCTGGCAGGGGTTCGCCCTCGGACCACTCGGTGAGGCGTCGCACCACGTAGTCGTCGATGGACTCCACCGCGGTTCCTTTCGTACTCAGCGGCCGGATCGCCCGCGCAGCCGCGGATCCAGCGCGTCGCGGAACGTGTCGCCCAGCAGGTTGAAGCCGAGGACGGTGATCATGATGCATATCCCGGGCACCAGCGAGGGCCACAGGGACAGCTCCATGAATGCCTTGCCCGAGGACAACATCGAGCCCCAGGACGGCTGCGGCGGCTGCACACCGAGCCCGAGATATCCCAGCGAGGCCTCGATGAGGATCGCGTAGGCCAGGCTCGTGGTGAACTGCACCGCGATGGGGGCCACCGAGTTCGGCAGCACGTACTTGAAGATGATGCGGGCGTGGCTCAGCCCGATCGCGTGGCCGGACTCGACATACGGTTCCTTGCTGACGGACAGGGCCGTACCACGCACGATGCGGGCGAAGCTGGGGATGAAGACGATGACCAGCGCCAGAATGAGGTTCTCCGTTCCCGGGCCCCGGGCGGCCACGACGGCCAGGGCCAGCAGCAGGGTCGGGAAGGAGAAGAGCACATCCATCGCCGGGGTGATCACACCGTCGAGCACGCCCCGATAGAACCCGGCCAGGAGGCCCAGCACGACCCCGATGACCCCGGCGCAGAACACCACGATCAGGCTCACCGTCAGCGATGTCCTCGCGCCGTAGAGCGCCCGGCTGAGCAGGTCGCGACCGGCCTCGTCGGCGCCCAGCAGGAAGGTGCCGCTCGGTGGCGCGAGACGCTGACTGGACATCGCGGTGGGATCGTACGGCGCGAGCACCGGGGCGAACACGGCCGCCAGTGTCATGACGACCACGATGACCACGCCGACCGCGCCGATGCGATCTTTGAGGATCACACGGAGCAGATGCGGGCGGCCGCCGTGGCGTGCGACCGGCGGTGGCGCAACTGCGGGAGCGATTTCAGTGACCACTGCGGAGCCTCGGATCCAGGTAGACGTAGATGAGGTCTACGAGAAGGTTGACCACGACGTAGAAGAGGGCGAGGAACAGGAGGGTGCCCTGGACCACGGGGTAGTCCCGCTGGCTGATCCCGCGGATCACCATGGTGCCCAGACCCGGCCACGAGAAGACCTGCTCCACCACGACCGTGCCGCCGAGGAGGGCACCGGCCTGGATGCCCAGGACGGTGACCACCGGTATCAGCGAGTTACGCAGGGCGTGGCGGGTGACGACGACGGCCTCGGCGAGACCTTTGGCTCTGGCGGTGCGGACATAGTCCTGGTTGAGCACCTCGAGCAGGCTTGACCTGGTCATACGCATGCTGATCGCGGCCAGGCTGGCGCCCAGTGTGACGGCCGGAAGGATGAGGTAACGCAGATCGGCGAAGCCGCCCTCGCCGTCGCCCCATCCCTGGGAGGGCAGCCATCCCAGGGAGACCGAGAAGACGTAGACGAGGAGGATGCCGAGCCAGAAGTTGGGCAGGGACAAGCCGATCAGCGAGGTCAGACGCGACCCCGCGTCGAGGATCCCGTTCCGCTTGACGGCGCTGACCACTGCGAACGGGATCGAGATGAGCACCGACACCACCAACGCGGAGACGGCCAGGAGCAGCGTGGCGGGGAAGCGATCCATGATCTCGGTCAGCACGGGCTGGCCGCTGCGCATCGAGGTGCCGAGATCTCCTTGGAGCAGCCCGCCGAACCAGTGCAAAAACTGGCTGTGCATCGGCATGTCCAGCCCGAAGTAACGGCGCATCTCGGCTTCGACCTGGGGGTCGCCGAAGTTCTCGCCCATGATCGAGCTGATGACGTCTCCGGGGATCATCCGGATCACGAAGAACGAGATGATCGAGATGCCGAGCAGAACCGGCACGACCGAGACCAGGCGGATCAGCATGACACGCAGCAACGGTCAACTCCCAGGTGCGGGGGTGGAACTGGCCCACCCGGGGTCGAGTCTCAACTCGGGACAGTCCCGGCTTCCTCTGCGGCGATGTCCCGCGCCCATTCGTGGGCTCGCTTGGCGACGCGCAACACCATGACGGTCCGGCTCTCCATCAGCCCGTCCAAGTGGCCCAGGCGTTCCGTCCAGAACGTGCGCATCTCGTTGCTGGACGCGAAGTAGCCGACCGCGACGATGTCGAACTGCCCGGTGACGTGATAGACGTAGGAGATCTCAGGCATCGCGACGAGCTGCTCGATGAGCTGCTCGGTGGCGCCGGGGGCGCTCTGGATCTCGAACAACGTGTGCACCGGACGGCCCATGAACGAGGCGCTCGGAATCACTGCGAAATGGAGCTGGCCTTCGGCCACCAGCCTCTCCACTCGCCGTCTCACGGAGCCCTCCGACAGACCGACCTTCGCCGCAAGTGCCACGTTGGTCTGACGCGGGTCGCGAACCAGCTCGCGGATGATGCTGCGATCCTTCTCGATCGAGCTCTTCGCCGGCATGATGTCCAATCTTGTAGAAGTGTCGTAGTTCGGCGTTTGGGTGAGTCTAGACGACGATGATCGTATGTGCAAGACTCCTATTTGACGAATAGCGACACTTTCGGGTGACCTACAGGAGCTTCTATGCCCCTACTTGAGGTGCAGGATCTGCGTACCGAGTTCCGCGCTGCGCATGGGTCGGTGACGGCCGTCGACGGAGTGTCGTTCACCGTCGACGCGGGCGAGATGGTGGCCCTGGTCGGGGAATCCGGGTGTGGGAAGTCGGCCACCGCGCAGTCGATCATGGGGCTGATCGTTCCGCCGGTCGGGCGGGTGTCGGGCGGGAGGATCCTCTTCGAGGGACGCGATCTGCTCACGATGAGACCTGGTGAGCTACGCGCCGTCCGGGGCAAAGGGATCGCGATGATCTTCCAGGACCCTATGACGTCGCTGAACCCGGTGCTCACCATCGGCAAACAGCTCACCGAGTCGCTGCGCCTGCACCTCGGGCTGAGCGGCAGGGCCGCTCGCGCACGGGCGGTCGAACTCTTGGAGATGGTGCGGATCCCGGCCCCGGAGACACGGCTGAGCTCGTATCCCCATCAGTTCTCCGGCGGCATGCGACAGCGCGTGATGATCGCGATGGCCCTGTCCTGCGAGCCCCGGCTGATCCTGGCGGACGAGATCACCACGGCACTGGACGTCACCATCCAGGCGCAGATCCTGGACCTCCTGCGCGACCTGGCCACGAGGACCGGCACCGCGGTGCTCTTCATCACCCACGACCTCGGCGTCGTCGCGGGCATGGCGGAGCGGGTCAACGTCATGTACGCGGGTCAGATCGTCGAGCGAGCCGACACCATGGAGCTCTTCCACCGCCCCCGGATGCCCTACACATGGGGGCTGCTCGGCTCGGTGCCCCGGCTCGACCAACCACGCGGCAGCAGGTTGCGCCCGATCGCCGGGCAACCGCCGGAACTGTCGGCGATGCCGACCGGTTGCCGGTTCGGTCCTCGCTGCACATACGCCCAGGACGTCTGCGCCGAATCGCCGCCGGCGCTGACGGCCGTACGCGGGGACGACGATCGCCCCCACCTGACCCGGTGCTGGGGCATGCAGCACACACCCCCTGGCGGATGGCTGTCCCTCGACGACCGGTACGCCGACCAGCCGAACCAGGAGAAGTGATGCCTGAGCCAACCCCCGCAGGCGGCGTGGCGGTGACGCCCACCGAGGACCGCCCGGTGCTGTTGCAGGTGCGTGACCTCGCCGTCGACTTCAAAGTGCCGGCCAAGGGGTCGCTGCGGCCGGCCCGCCTGCGCGCGGTGTCCGGAGTGGACCTCGACGCCTTCCGCGGCGAGATCCTCGGGGTGGTCGGCGAGTCGGGATGTGGCAAGTCCACGACCGGCCGGGCCATCCTGCAGCTCCTCAAGCCCAGCCAGGGCACGGTGACCTTCGACGGAGTCGAGCTCACCACGCTGAGCCGTGGCCGCATGCGGTCGATGCGCCGCCGGATGCAAATGATCTTCCAGGATCCCTTCGCGTCGCTGAACCCGCGGATGACGATCGGCGAGCTGATCGAGGAGCCCCTCCTCGTGCACTCCGACGCGTCTGCGCGCGAGCGACGGGCCAAGGCGCTGGAGATCATGGACCTGGTGGGGCTCAACGCGCTGTGGCACGAGCGCTACCCGCACGAGCTCTCCGGAGGTCAACGGCAGCGCGTGGGCATCGCGCGGGCGCTCGTCAGCAATCCCGAGTTCATCGTCGCCGACGAGCCGGTGTCGGCCCTGGACGTCTCAATCCAGGCC